>JBCDKX010000192.1:0-6422 GCA_038746055.1 Pseudomonadota bacterium | reverse complement strand
TTTGGCCAGCTCGCGCGTTTTTATCGTGATGAGCTCAAGACGCCCAATGCGCTGTTCCTTGATGGTAATGTCTCGTCGCTGTGGGACCCAGCTAACGGTCGCATGGACAGCCGCCGCGTGGGCCCACTGCTGGTGGTGGAGACCAAATGATGAGCAACAGCAATATTCTGCATTACGAACGCACGCTCTATCCCGAGATCGAACCCTATGAGACCGGCCTGCTTGATGTCGGCGAAGGCCACTCGCTCTACTACGAGCGGGTAGGCACGCCCGGAGCAAAGCCGGCGGTTTTCCTGCATGGCGGACCCGGCGGCGGGATGTCACCGTCACACCGGCGGCAGTGGGATCCCGCCAAATATGATGTGCTGCTGTTTGATCAACGCGGCTGCGGAAAGTCGCTCCCTTTCGCCGAGATTGAGCACAACGACACATGGCGGATCGTTGCCGATATTGAGCAGCTTCGCAAAGTGTGCGGACACGACAAATGGCAGGTCTTTGGCGGCAGCTGGGGCTCGACACTTGCCCTCGCCTATGCACAAAAGTTCCCTGAACGAGTAACCGAACTGGTCCTGCGCGGAGTGTTTCTCGCGCGGCAGGCTGAGAAGCAATGGCTCTATCGCTATGGCGCGAGCGAGATCATGGCTGAGGAATGGGATGAATTCTCTGGCCATATCCCGGAAGATGAGCGCGGCGATCTGGTCCAAGCTTATTACAAGCGCCTCACGAGCGACGATGAAGCAACTCAGCTTGCAGCAGCGACCCGATGGTCGCTGTGGGAAGGCCAGGTGGCGACGCTTTTGCCCAACGATGATTTGCTCGCAGACTTTGAGGAGCCAGCCAAAGCTTTGCCATTTGCGCGGATTTGTGCGCGCTTTTTTCTCAATGACTTTTACCTTGAGGACGCTCAATTGCTACGCGACATGGGAAAAATCGTCCATGTCCCGACCGTGATCGTGCAGGGCCGCCACGATATCTGTACACCGCCCGGGGCCGCATGGGCAGTCAAGAAAGCGCTGCCCAAGGCAGAGTTGTGGATGGTGCATGATGCCGGACACTCGGCCAGCGAACCGGGCATCATTGATGGTCTGGTGCGCGCAACGGATAAGTTTGCGGGTAATTTATGAGCCAAATTCTCGTCATCGACAATTACGACAGCTTCACCTTCAACCTTGTCCATTATCTAATGGAATTGGGCGCGGATGTGCGGGTGGAACGCAATGATGCGATCAGCGCGTCAGATGCTGTCGCAAGCAATGCCAGCGGCTTTCTTATCTCGCCCGGCCCCTGCACGCCCAATGAAGCAGGTGTAAGCCTCGATCTGGTCGCTGCCTGTGCCGATGCGGAGAAGCCTTTAATGGGCGTGTGCCTAGGACATCAAGCAATCGGTCAGCACTTTGGCGGGACGGTGACGCGTGGCGGACTGATGCACGGCAAAACGTCTCCGGTGACGCATGATGGGAGCGGCCTCTTCGAGAACCTGCCTTCGCCTTTCACGGCAACGCGTTATCACAGCCTCGAAGTGGTGGACGTGCCCGCTAGCTTGCAAGCCAATGCGCATGCCGAAACGCCGGGTGAAGATCATTCAAGCGTAATGGGCTTTCATCACGAGTTTCTGCCGATCCATTCGGTGCAATTTCACCCCGAAAGCATTGCAACCGAGCATGGTCACGCACTTCTCGCCAACTTCCTGAGGATCTGCAGGATTGAACCGGAGAAGCTTGCATGACCAGTCTGCCGCTAGACGCCCCCCTGTTGAGCCGCCCAGAGGCAGATGAGGTTTTCGCCAATATCCTCGATCTCAAAGTGAGTGCGGAGGAAATTGAAGCCTTTTTGATCGCGCTCAGCGAACGCGGCGAGACCGCGACGGAAATCGCCGCTGCGGCATGCGCCATGCGCGAACGCGTGAATGGCATTCAGGCTCCAGAAAATGCAGTCGACTGCTGCGGCACGGGAGGAGATGGACAGCACACGCTCAACGTTTCCACTGCGGTTAGCCTTGTCGTCGCCGCCTGCGGCATACCCGTCGCCAAGCATGGTAATAGAGCAGCGTCCTCAAAATCGGGCGCGGCTGACACGCTTGAAGCACTCGGCCTCGACATGGAGGCTGCCGTTCGCTGCGCACAAAAGACGCTCGATGAAATTGGCATCTGCTTCCTGTTTGCCCGCGTGCACCACCCTGCGCTCGGCCCCATCGCACCGATCCGGGAGAAGATCGGCAAACGCACCATCTTCAACCTGCTTGGGCCGCTGACCAATCCGGCAGGCGTGCGCCAACAGTTGATCGGGATCGCAAGGCCTGAACTCGTCCCGCTCTATGCCGAGGCCAAAGCGAGTCTCGACCAGGAACGCAGCTTTATCGTCTCCGGCGATGAGGGGCTTGACGAGCTCAGCCTTGCCGGCGGCAACACACTTGCTGATATCGAAGGCGGGAAAGTCACTATGCGCCGGATCGAAGCAAGCGATGCGGGCTTTGCCAACGCGCCGCTCGAAGCCATCCGCGGGGATAATGCGAGCTATAACGCCGCTGCTCTCATCCGCCTTCTGGACGGAGAGAGGGGTGCATATCGCGATGCTGTGCTATTTAATACTGCCGGAACCTTGATCGTGGCTGAGGCGGCCGAGGACTGGCCAAGCGCCGCTTCCAAAGCCGCAGAAGCGCTCGACAGCGGGGACGCAAAAGCGCTGCTCGCCAAATGGATCGAATTGACGGTATAGCGCGCACCCACATGAACAAGCTTGAAGAAATCTGCGCCAACAAGCGCAAGGAAGTGGCTGCCCGCCAGGCTGCAACAACGATCGCTGTGCTCGAAGCTGCGGCAGCCGAACACTCCCTTCCGCGCGGCTTTGAAACGGCTCTGCGCACAAAAGCCCAAACCGGTTTTGCCCTCATCGCCGAAATCAAGAAGGCCAGCCCATCTAAGGGACTGATTCGTCCGGATTTTCGGCCCGCAGATCATGCTGCTGATTATGAACGGGGCGGCGCGACCTGTCTGTCGGTGCTCACCGATGCGCCCTATTTTCAAGGGTCGGAAGAGTATCTCAAAGTGGCACGTGCGGCCTGCTCGCTCCCGGTCTTACGCAAGGACTTCATGGTCGATCCATGGCAATGCCTTGAAGCGCGCAGCATCGGTGCTGATGCGATCCTCATCATCGTCGCAGCGCTCGAAAACAACGCCATGCAAGAGATTGAGGCGGCTGCGTTAGAGCACAGGATGGATGTTCTGGTCGAAGTGCATCATGAAGAAGAGATGGAGCGCGCGCTTGCTCATCTCAAAAGCCGTCTCATCGGGGTCAACAATCGTGACCTGAAGACCTTTACCACCTCGCTTGCCACAACGGAACGGCTGGCGCCGCTTGTGCCACAAGATACCATGCTGATCGGGGAGAGCGGCATTGCCAGCCATGCGGACTGCCAGCGGCTGGCACAGTCAGGCGTGCGAGGTTTTCTTGTCGGAGAAAGCCTGATGCGTGCCGATGATGTGGTAGCGGCAACACGGGCGTTGCTGGAGGGCTGAAACTGGCCGCACACTCCATAGTTCATGTCCTACAGCGGAAAAATGTGCCATCACGCCCCGATGACTTGTGTGTTGCATCGCCTTTCATCGGCTGAAGCGATTAAAACCCCGCTGATTGATCGATTTGATTTTTAGCCCTGGACAGTGTGTCAGTTGTGTCAAAACTGCCGATAAGGATTTTTTGCCCATGAAGCGACTCACCCATCTTAACAAAGACGGAGCGGCGCATATGGTCGATGTGAGCGGCAAGGATGAAACCCACCGCGTCGCAATAGCCAGTGGTGCGATCACCATGTCTCCTGCCGCTCTTGAGGCAATTGAGGCAGGCGACGTGCTCAAGGGCGACGTGCTTGGAACGGCCCGCGTTGCAGGCATCATGGCGGCCAAGCGCACTGGCGAGCTTATCCCTCTGTGCCACCCTTTGGGGCTCGAAGCAGTTACAGTGGACTTCAGCTTTAAGGAAAACGCTATCCGCGCAACAGCAAGCGCATCGCTGACTGGGAAGACCGGGGTGGAAATGGAAGCCATGGTGGCGGTCTCTACTGCTCTTCTCACTATCTATGACATGGCCAAAGCGATCGATAAGGGCATGATGATCGGTGATATTCGCTTGCTCGAAAAACACGGCGGTAAGTCGGGGATTTGGAAGGCTCCGACACAAGAGGCAGGCACTTGAGCAATTGGCTCGATCTGGAAGAGGCACAAAAGCAGTTGCTGGCGCTTGCCCCCATTATGCCGAGCGAGGAGATTGCCGTTGAGGCAGCCCTTGGCCGAGTTCTAGCAAGCGATTTGGCGGCGCGCCGGACACAACCCCCAGCGGACCTGTCAGCAATGGATGGCTATGCCATTGCGGGCGCAGGCCCATGGACCATTATCGGAGAGAGCCGTTGTGGCGCGCCATTTACGGGCTCTCTCACTGAAGGTCAGACTGTGCGCATCTCGACTGGAGCGCATATGCCGGCGGGCGCTCAAAGCGTACTGATCCAGGAGAATGCCTCCCGCGAAGGCGATGTCATCAACACCGACCAGGCGCCAAGCATCGGCCGCCATATCCGCAAACGCGGTTTTGACTTCGAGGATGGCGACGCATTGCTCGCGAGCGGGACAATGATGGGCCCTGCCCAGATCGCCCTCGCCATTTCAGGTGGACATGCACGGGCGCCGGTTACGAAGCCTCCATCGGTAGCAGTGCTCGATAGCGGCGATGAACTAGCGCCCGATCCATCGCAATGCGATCCTGATCAAATCCCCGCGAGCAATGGCGCAATGATAGCGGCCATGGTTACGTCTCTGGTTGGTATGCCGAAGCGCATCGGGCCTGTAGGCGACACCATGCGAGCCTTAGCCAGCGCTTTGGATAATGCTGACTCCTGCGACATCCTTATCACCACTGGCGGGGCTTCAGTCGGCGATCATGACCTTGTGCAGGATGCCTTACAACAATGGGGCGCTGAGATCGCGTTCTGGAAGGTGGCAATCAAGCCAGGCAAGCCGCTGATGGTGGCGTGCCGCGAGGTGGCCGGCAAGCGGCAATTGGTGCTGGGCCTACCGGGCAATCCGGTTTCGAGCTTTGTCACAGCTTACCTGTTTGCCCTGCCAGCTATCCGCGCCAGCCTCGGGTTACCGTCGCCACTTCCCGCTGCACAGACGATGATCGCAGGCGAGAACTTTCCCGCTGGCGGGCCGCGGCGTGAATTTGTGCGCGGGGTTAGTGACGGGACACGCGTGATCAGCGCCATGTCACAAGACTCCAGCGCGCTAGCATCTCTCGCGCGAGCCAATTGTCTTATCCACCGCGCTCCCAATGCGACCGAGACGACCGCTGGCGAGGAAATCTCGGTATATAGCCTCCAGAACGGCGGTTTTGTGGGAGTTTAGCGGTGGCCACAACTTGACTCGCCGAATCAAGTTGCCTATTCGTTCCGCATTCGTTCACCATATTGGTGCGCGGTTAGCGTTCTGTATCGCACCTGTTCTTTTGGTGCCTCTGTGGGATGCGTGAACTTGGCACTGTGTTTTGGATCATTGATTGACCCTTGGCACGCAAAGTGCGGCTGATGGAGTTTGCCCATGCTTACGGCAAAGCAACATGAATTGATCCGTTTCATCCAGCAGCGTCTGGAAGAAACCGGCATCTCACCCAGTTTTGAAGAGATGAAAGAAGCCCTCGACCTCAAAAGCAAATCGGGGGTGCATCGGCTGATTTCTGCGCTTGAGGAACGCGGCTTTATTCGGCGCCTACCCAACCGTGCGCGAGCGCTCGAAGTGATCAAGAATCCAGAGGACTCGACCCCGATGCCGCGCTCTGCCCCTGCCGTTGCGGCGAACGACACGGTGGTGGCCAATACTGCGGCACCCAAATCAGCGCCTGAGCCAGCAAATGATGTGATCGAGATACCCTTGCATGGGCGGATTGCAGCCGGCGCGCCAATTGAGGCGCTCGAAGGGCAAAGCTCTCTACCGGTGCCGGCGGCTTTGCTTGGACCGGGTGAACATTATGCCCTGGAAGTTTCCGGCGACTCAATGATTGACGCTGGTATTTTCGACGGTGACTTTGCGCTTGTGCGGCGGACCAATACCGCACGCGACGGTGAGATTGTAGTCGCTCTGGTGCGCGGTGAAGAGGCAACGCTCAAATACCTCCATAAGGATGGCGGTCTGGTGCGCCTTGACCCTGCCAATGCGAGCCATGATCCGCAAGTTTATGGTCCGGATGAGGTTGAGGTCCAAGGTAAACTTGCTGGCTTGCTGCGCCGCTATCATTGATTTGAACAACTGGCTGGCGGGGCTTTCAATACCGTTCTAGTCCCGCTCGCTACTACGCCACCAACCATGCTCGCCTTGCGTTTCACCAACACTGGTGACGCGCTGATCGACAAGGTTGAGCGCAAGGCCCCCGGTTCGCTC
>JBCDKX010000191.1:0-6436 GCA_038746055.1 Pseudomonadota bacterium | reverse complement strand
TGCGGAAGAGAGCCTTACGGTGGCCCGATTTGCGCGAAAGCTTACGCTGTGAAATTCCGTGACGCATTTGTATTTTCCTTCGTTCGATGAGGGGCCGTATCAGGTACCCCAAAGCTGGCGGCGCTTCCCAGAAACTGGAGGTGCGCCGCCGGAACCTTGATTAGCCGAGAAGCTCTTGCTCAAGCTTCTTAGCCATTTCCTCGATGTTCTCAGGCGGCCATCCGGGGATGTCCATGCCGAGGCGCAGACCCATGCTCGAGAGCACTTCCTTAATCTCGTTCAAAGATTTGCGGCCAAAGTTTGGCGTGCGCAGCATCTCGGCTTCGGTCTTTTGAACCAGATCGCCGATATAGATGATGTTGTCGTTCTTGAGGCAGTTTGCCGAACGCACCGACAGCTCGAGCTCGTCGACCTTCTTCAAGAGGTAACGGTTGAGCTGGTTGGCATCGTCCTCTTGCGGGGTCGCTGCCTGACCGATCATTGCGCTTTGTGGCTGCGGAATGCCGTCTTCGAAGTGGACGAACAAAGTGAGTTGGTCCTGCAGGATACGTGCAGCATAAGCCACGGCGTCCTCTGGGGTCACAGTGCCATCAGTTTCGATCGTGAGGCTCAATTTGTCATAATCGAGCTCTTGGCCGACACGTGCATTCTCAACCTTGTAGCTCACCTGACGCACAGGTGAATAGAGCGAGTCCACTGGGATAAGGCCAATCGGCGCATCAACCGGACGGTTTGCAACAGCTGGCGCGTAACCTTTGCCTACGTCAGCGGTCAGCTCCATGTTGAGCGTTGCGCCTTCATCGAGGTGGCACAGCACGAGATCCTTATTCATCACTTCGATGTCGCCAGTAACCGCAATATCGCCAGCTTTCACTTCAGCAGGGCCGGTTACAGAAAGCTGCAGGCGCTTTGGCCCCTCGCCTTCCATTTTGAGCGCGATTTGCTTCACATTGAGAACAATATCAGTGATGTCCTCACGCACACCTGCGAGCGATGAAAATTCGTGCAGCACATTCTCGATCTTGATCGAGGTGATTGACGCTCCTTGCAGCGACGAAAGCAGCACACGGCGCAGTGCGTTACCTAATGTCAGGCCAAATCCGCGTTCCAGCGGTTCAGCGACGAAGGTGGTCTTGCGTTGTGTATCGCCGCCTTCTTTGATTTCGAGAGCGTTGGGTTTCTTCAGTTCCTGCCAGTTCTTCATATTGACGGACATGGATTTCCCCTAATTCGCTTACGTTAGCGGGTTCGATTTTAAAATTCGGGTCCAAAGCGCTCGTCAGCAGCGATGGACCCGTTTGAGAGAGAACTTAGCGAAGCCGCCGCAGTTCCCTTCACAATCGGATCAGCGTCGGATTAGACCCGGCGCCGTTTCGAAGGACGCACACCATTGTGCGGGATTGGTGTCACATCGCGAATCGACGTGATGTTAAAGCCAACCGCTGCAAGACCGCGCAGAGCGCTCTCACGGCCTGATCCGGGACCCTTCACTTCAACTTCCAGCGTGCGAACGCCATGTTCAGCCGCCTTTTTGCCTGCATCGTCCGCTGCAACCTGCGCTGCATACGGGGTTGATTTACGACTGCCTTTGAAGCCCATCATGCCCGCAGAGGACCAGCTGATCGCATTGCCCTGTGCATCGGTGATGGTGATCATAGTGTTGTTAAAGCTCGCATTGATGTGAGCGACACCACTGGAGATGTTCTTTCTGTCGCGGCGCCTTACTTTGCCGGGTTCGCGTGCCATTTCGTATATTCCTTTAACTCGTCAGAAGATGCTCTGGGCGCATCAGCGTCCTAAAGACTTACTTCTTCTTGCCTGCAATCGGCTTCGCCTTACCCTTGCGGGTGCGGGCATTGGTGTGAGTGCGCTGTCCGCGAACGGGAAGCTGATTACGGTGACGCAAACCACGGTAAGAACGCAAATCCATCAGACGCTTGATATTCATCGCGGTATCACGGCGTAGATCGCCCTCCACCTGATGATCCGCATCAATCGTCTCACGAATACGCAGCACTTCCTCATCGGTGAGGTCCTGCACCCGGGTAGAGTGCGCAATGCCCAGCTTGTCAGCAATTTGGACGGCCGTCGTGCGACCAATCCCGTGAATATAGGTAAGCGCGATAATCACACGCTTATTTGTGGGGATGTTTACCCCGGCAATACGAGCCACTTAATTCTCCATGCTCCACAGGGGTTTGGGTGACTTGGCACCGCCCCTATCTCGACGCTAAAACACTCTGCGGAAGGTCTATACCGCCGTAGACAGCAAAAGTCCGGATGGAGCGCCATAAGGAGCAGCCCCGGCCCGGACTTGATTCGACTCTCGTGAGTGAGACGCGCGATTAGGGTGATTCGACTTCGACGTCAACCAGCAAAAGCGAAAGAGCCCGAGTCCTTTAGGGACCCACACAAAGCTAACGAAAGGAAGAAAGCACACGCAGGCCAAAAGTGGCCTGATTCAAGTCAGCTTAGCACTCGCCTATCGATCGAGTAGAGCACTAAGAAGAATATCAAATAATCCAATTTACAGATTTTTACGTATCACTTCCTAAATGTTAAATTGTGAAGAGTAGATGAGCTCTCTATTATGTCGGTTAGCACGACGATTTTAAAATCGGACCTCTTAGAGCTTCGTACGATTGGGCTTATAACTACGTTTTTGTTGCTGATGTGGCCGGTAGCGGAGGCTCAAGCAGGGCGTCTTGAGGCAGGGACCTTCGAAGCGCATGACACGCTAGGTACAACCAATCGAACTCCCGATTTTGTACCGTTTCAAGAACCCTTTGACGAAGCACCAATTGTGGTCGCGATCTCCGATTCCAACGGCGGTAACTCTGCATCGATCCGTATCACGAACGTCACAACCACCGGCTTTGACGAACTCATCCTGGAGCCAGACAATTGGGACGGCCGTCACCTTGCGCAAGCAACGCAATACATCGCAGTCGAACCCGGTCGCCATCTGCTCTCTGACGGCACGATCATTGAGGCAGGCTTTGTCGATCTCACCAATGTTCAATTCGGTACCGGCTTTTCGGGGGGCGTGGCAAGTTGGCGCAGCGTCAATTTCTCAGCGCCCATGCTGGGCACGCCGATCATTCTCCACCAGTTGCAGAGCGCCAACAGCGAAACCCGCAATGTTGGCAATCAGAGCTCGCGCCCGCATATCACCTCTATCGCGCAAAGCCCCTCACCCACGGGTTTCCAACTCGCAATTGAGCGCAGTCAGGCCAATAGCGGCCCCTTTCCTTCCAGCGAGCGGATCGGGTGGATCGCAATTCAGAGCGGTCAAAATGGCAGTTTTCCGAATACCTCTGGCACGACCATCAACTGGAGTACGCGTACCAGTCCTGCAAATATACGCGGATGGGCCGATGGCTGTTTCGATACAGTGCATGGTTTGCCGGGTGCTGCGAATCCCGTTGTCATCGCGAAGAAGATCAGCCGCAACAACGAAGATGGTGGCTGGTTTCGCTATTGCACCATAAACTCGGCCACCATCGGCTTACGGGTTGATGAGGACCGTGACCAAGACAATGAACGCTCGATTGACACAGCCGATGCCGAAAGTGCTGCTATCATTGCTTTCTCGCAGAGTTTTCACGCTAATTTGCGCGCCGATCTGGGTGTGACGAAAGTCAACACCGGAGCAATCAACGTAAATGGGTCGGACTTCAATGTACCCGGTGCAACCGTTTCTTACCTCATTACCGTCTTCAACTCAGGCAATGCACCGCCAGCGCAAGGGAGCATCTTTGTGACCGATGAACTCCCCGCGCAGTTGGCTTTGCTGTTGGCAGACTTTGGAGCAGCAGGCTCGGGACCAGTTGAATTTACTGACGGATCACCGGCGACCACGGTCACCTGCGCATTTGTAAGCTTCAGCGCGACAAATGACTGTTTCTCATTCTCGACTGACGGTAGCGATTTTTCCTATGTCCCGGCCGACAGTGGTGATGGCACCGATCCGAATGTCAGATTTATCCGCATCCAGCCAAGCGGGATTATGAATGCTGAAGCTGGAGCTGGACCTCCCAACTTTGAGCTGCGGTTCAGAGCCAAAATTCGGTGAATTGCCTAGTCAGCCGTCGCCATGCGTGTTGTTACCGGCAAGATCTTCGAAGGCTTCTTCAACACTCGGGCCTGAAGGCTCAGCCGTGACATCTTCAGCCTCGATTTCAGTCTCCGGCTCATCTGGATCAATTGCCTCAGGCTCATCCTCAGAGGTCACTTCTTCCACACTGCCTTCACTATCTGGCTCACTGGCAGGCTCTTCTATCGCAGGGGGGCCGCCCGCTTTTGGCAGCTCCACCGCGCCCAAAGCTTCGGCGAGGCGGGTCAATTGCAACGTCATGACCCCATCGACCGCCTGCGATATTACGGGGACCGGATAGCGCATCTTTCCGCCGACATTATACTCCCACACAATGCGCGTGCGTGCAGAACCATCTTCGCCTGTATCCGCTTCACTGATCGCGATGGTCAGGATGCCAGTCACCGGCTCGCTCTGCAAAGGACCCAAAGCGCCCGACATTCGCAGTGCAACCTCGGGATAAGCCTGGATTACCCGCATATGCTCGACGCTGCCCTCCAACGTAAACCGGCCCGGCTCCTCCACTTCCGGAATGGTCTCACAGAAACAACCGCCCGCTTGCGGGGTCAGTCTTAGGTTGGCAGCATCAGCGGACCAGGTGTGCTCACCCGACCACCAACGTGCCGGGCTGATGAGCGTGAGCCATGTTTCCTTGGGGGTGGCTGCAACAAGCGCTTCAGCGCGTGTGATGAAATGGTCATCATGGGCTTCGGCCACCTCGGCCACCGCGGGTGATGTTAATCCCGCCATGATGCCCGATGCCAAAACGGCTAAACAATATCTCGTCCGGCGCAAAGTGGATCTCCTCCCTGTCTCCGTCCGGATTAGGAGATCGCACCGCACCTGAAAAGCCCGCTTAGAGCGTTCGCCGAAGTTTAGCCGATAAGGATTGCGTCGATCTCTTTAGCGACCGTGTCGATATCGGCCATGCCATCGACGCGCTTTACAATCCCACGCGCTTCATAACCGGGGAGGATTGGCGCAGTTTTCTCACGATACTCCTGCATCCGGGTGCGGACGGTCTCTTCATTGTCATCGGGACGGCGCTTGAATTCGGTCGACCCTTCAACGTCGCACACACCTGCCACCTTGGGCGGGTTAGCCGTATCGTGGTAGAGCGCGCCACACTGCGCGCAGGAAAAACGGCCTGTGATCCGTTCGACCAGAGCATCCTCATCAACCGCCAGCTCAATCACATGATCCAGGTTGCGGTTGTGCTTTTCCAGGAGACCATCCAGCAACTCCGCTTGGGGCTTTGTACGTGGATATCCATCAAAGATGATACCAGTGGCAGCATCGATTTCCTCCACGTGCTCATCAAGGATTTGAGCCATCAACTCGTCAGGAAACAGCTTGCCAGCAGCCATGATTTCGGCCGCCAATTTGCCCACCTCACTGCCGCTTTTCACAGCTGCGCGAAGAATATCACCAGTCGACAATTGCTTCATGCCGTGACGTTCAACAAGCCCGGCGCTCTGCGTCCCCTTGCCAGCACCAGGAG
Organism: Pseudomonadota bacterium; assembly: GCA_038746055.1. Lineage (GTDB taxonomy): Bacteria > Pseudomonadota > Alphaproteobacteria > Sphingomonadales > Sphingomonadaceae > Erythrobacter. Next base: position 839 of record JBCDKX010000191.1, on the reverse strand, counting down.
GACCTAGAAGAATGATGTTCACGAACCGCCCCTTTTTACCCGCGCAGCTGTGCAAGAAACGCGGCTTTATCGATTATCGTTCCCGTTTTGCGGGGGTTTAGCGCATCCGCCCCTTGAGCTTCGCCTTCTTGATAAGGTCACCATATTGATGGGCCAAAAGATGCGATTGGACCTGACTGATCGTATCGACGGTCACATTGACCACAATCAACAGGCTGGTCCCACCAAGGAAGAGCGGGATGCCCGTTTGCGCAATCATATATTCCGGCACCACGCAAACCACGGTGAGATAGATCGCCCCCACCACAGTGATCCGCGTCAGCACATACTCAAGATATTCAGCCGTGCGTTTGCCCGGACGGATACCGGGGATGAAGCCGCCGTTCTTCTTGAGGTTTTCCGCATGCTCTTCAGGGTCAAACACAACGGCGGTATAGAAGAAGCAGAAGAAGACAATCCCAGCCGCATAGAGCAACATGTAAATCGGCTCACCATGCGCAAGATATTGGTTCAGCGTCACAATTGTACTGCCAAAGGTGCTGGTCGTATCCACCGAGTTGCCAGCGAAGGAACTGATGGTCAGCGGCAGCAGCAGGAGCGAGCTTGCGAAGATTGGCGGGATCACGCCGGCCGTGTTGAGCTTCAGCGGCATGTGCGAGCGATCCGCCTGCATCATGCCGCGCTGTGTCGCACGCTTGGGATATTGGATCAGCAAGCGACGCTGAGCCCGTTCAACAAAGCTGATGAGGAGGATAAGCACCACGACCATCGCCAGGAAGGCGATGATAATGCCCGGTGCAATTGAGCCAGTGCGTCCGCCTTCGAACATGTTCATCGCG
>JBCDKX010000190.1:0-6441 GCA_038746055.1 Pseudomonadota bacterium | reverse complement strand
GGCGCAAACCTTGATCGGGTTCAGGTGATCAAAGGGTGGCTTGACGCTTCCGGAGAGATGCAAGAGCGGATCTATGATGTTGTTTGGAGCGATGCTGAGACTCGTCAACTAACCGGCGACGGGCTTGCCCCTGTCGGCGATACAGTGAATCGTGAGGATGCAACTTACACCAACACTATTGGTGCCGTTGAGCTTCGCACAACATGGACTGATCCCGATTACAGGGAGGGGCAGCGCGCGTTTTACTACGTGCGGGTGCTGGAGATCCCAACACCGCGATGGACCTTATTCGATGCCGTGCGTTTCGGAGTAACTCTTTCTGAAGAAGCAATGGTGGATGCGGTGGCGCAGGAGCGCGCTTACACCTCGCCTATCTGGCTTAAAAGCAAGAGCTAAGAGCCAAGCATGGATCTTCCCAACTGGACGCGTGAGCCGCTTGTCCATTTCGTTCTAATGGGTGCGGTGCTTTACGTCGCGCTGACTTGGGGTGGCAACCCTCCTGATCCTTCCAGCCGCGTGATCAGCATTGGCGCCGCCGAAAAGGAAAAGATTGCTGAAAGCTGGACGCTGACCATGGGGCGTTCTCCCACCGATGCTGAGCTTGATCAGGCGATTGACGCTTTTGTGCGCGAGGAAGTGCTCTACCGTGAAGCCTTGCGGTTGGGCTTCGACGAGAGCGACGCGATTGTGCGCCGGCGTCTGGTGTCCAAAATGGACTTGTCGGCCAGCCTTGCAGCGGAAACAGCGGATCCGTCTGAGGAAACCCTGCGTGCCTTTCTGGAGGACAATCCAGAACTTTACACCAATGAAGCTGTTGAAGGCGCAGTTGTGACCTTCGATCAGATCGTTTTTCCAAACGAAACCGATGCACGGGCAGCTTTGGACAGCGGTGTGCAGCGAGGCGAACCGACAAGTCTTCCTTTTGCCGTGACGAATTCGATGCGCGATATTGAAGCTCGGTTTGGTAAGCAGTTCGCCGAGCAATTGAATGCAATTGACCCAATCGAAAAGTGGCAAGGGCCCGTTCGCTCAGGATTTGGCTGGCATCTCGTCCGTTTGACCGCGCGCCAAGTACCAGAACCAGATTTTGAGACAATGCGCGTCGCTATTGCCAATGATTGGCGCAACGCCGAAATCAAAGCGCGCAAGGAACGCGCCTATGAAACCCTTAGCAGCGCATATCGGATCGATATCGACCGTTGAGCAGTATGATCCGTCTCACATTAGGATTCCTTGCCGTTCTCCTTGCGTTTCCCCTCAGCGCGCATGAGCTGCGGCCGTCAGTTGTGGAATTGCGCGAAGTGGGAGAAGGCGAGTTTACGCTCGATTGGAAAGTAACACTTTCTGTTGGTGGCGCTGGACTGCTAACCGACCGCCTTGAGCCAGTAATCCCGGAAAACTGTACGATTTCGGGCGAGGCAGTGCAGCGCATTCAATCGGCTGCATTGATGGGCCGCGCGAACCTTACATGCGAGGGTGATCCTGCAGGCGGCCAGTTCGGCCTCAGCGAATTGCTCGGCAAATCAGATGCGATTGCGCGCTTTATTCCTCTGAGTGCACCCACGCAAAGCTTCAGGCTCACTGCAGATGAGCCCGCGACGAAGATCCTTGCTGAGCCTTCGCCGCTAAGCGTGTTGTGGGATTATTTCATCATTGGCGCAGAGCACATTGTCTTTGGCTGGGATCACCTGTTGTTTGTGATCGCCCTTGTCCTGCTGGTGCGCAGTCCGTGGCCGGTGATCAAGGCGGCGACCGCCTTCACGATCGCACACTCAATAACGCTGGTAGCAACGATCCTTGGCTATTCGGGGCTTCCCGGACGACCGGTCGAAGCACTTATTGCTCTCTCAATAGTCTTCCTTGCGGTAGAGGTCGCTGTGGTGCTGCGCGATCCTGAGCGGCAGACGCTGACCCGCACTTATCCTTGGGCAGTTGCTTTTGTTTTTGGCCTTGTCCATGGCTTTGGCTTTGCAGGCGCGTTGGCGGATATTGGGCTCCCGCAGACGCAGCTCGCCGCAGCACTTTTTGCTTTCAATGTGGGAGTTGAAGCTGGGCAGCTTCTCGTGGTCGGGCTGACGATGATCGGTCTGGTGGCGCTAAAACGAGCGCCGGACCTCACTCAAATCAAAGCCCTGACGGCTACAACTTATGGTATCGGCGCAATTGGCAGCTTTTGGCTGATCGAGCGACTTATTGGCTAATACGCACCGCGCTATTGAGAGAGGAACTCTTCATGCAGTGGCAGGGCCCCAACAGCCTGTTCGATCAGTTTGCGTACATTACTAAGAAACTCACCTAGCTGCTCATCCGACAGATTATTAGCCATAGGATCGTAGCCGCGCGGGGTGATGCCTTGACCCAGCATAACTTGGGCCCAGCTCGCTTCACGGAACAAATCATCGGCGTCGCGTCCGACCCGACCGCTTGAGGCAAAAAGCTCGATCTTATGGGTGAGGCTGTCGGGTACATTCATGTTTTTGCAGTAGCGCCAAAACTCAGAGTCTTCACGTAGCGTCTGGTGATAATGCAGGATCAGAAAGTCACGGATTTGCTCGAATTCCTGGCCGCAGCGGCGATTGTACTCGGTGCGTTCTTTGGAGGCGTCCTTTCCCGTTGGAAACAACTGCAAGAGGCGGCTGACATGCGATTGGATTAGATGGATACTGGTCGATTCAAGTGGTTCAAGAAAGCCACTAGAGAGGCCGATGCTCACGCAATTGTGTGACCAAAATTGTTCTCGGCGTCCGGTGGTAAAACGAATGGTGCGAGGGCCTGCCAAAGGTTTCGTATCGAGCCCCTCCAAAAGCACTTCACCCGCCTCGTCCTCAGAAAGAAAGTCACTACAATAGACGTGGCCGTTACCGGTGCGATGCTGCAGCGGAATCCGCCATTGCCAGCCTGCTTGCTTGGCGGTCGCTCTTGTATACGGAACAAGCTTCTCGAGCCGCTCGCTAGGCACGGCTTGAGCGCTGTTACAAGGTAGCCAGTGGGACCAGTCCCGATATTCAACACCCAGTTCCTGCCCCAGCAGAAGCGCCCGAAAGCCTGTACAGTCTACAAAAAAGTCGCCGCTGACTGTGCTACCATCATCAAGCGTTACTGAAGTGATATCTCCTGTCTCCGGATTGCGTGAAACTGCTCCAACGATACCCTCTGTGCGCGCAACGCCGTGCTTTTCCGAAAAGGCACGAAGGTAGGCTGCGTAAAGGTTCGCGTCGAAGTGATATGCGTAAGCGAGACCGGTCATGGAAGTGTTGCCAACCCTGTCCATCTTGCCGAATTTCGCCTGATCTGCGGCCAGTTGATGTAGGGAATAATGCCAAAGGTTCTTGTCATGGCCAGTGGCTGCAGCACGGGCCCAGTGCTGATGAAAAGAGACGTTTGCCAGGTTCATTCCGGCGTCACCAAAGGTGTGCAAATACTTGGAGCCGAGGCGTCCCCAGTCGACAAACTCAATACCGAGTTTGAAGGTACCGTGTGTGCTCTTCACAAATTCACGTTCGTCCAGCCCGAGAATGGTGTTCAAGCGTATGATCTGTGGAATAGTCGCTTCCCCTACACCAACCGTACCGATTGTGTCAGATTCGATCAGTTCAATCTCGATCGCCTTGCCCATCAAGCGGGCAAATGCTGCCGCGCAAATCCAACCGGCGGTTCCTCCGCCTACGATCACAAGTTTGGTCAAGCTCATTTCTTTCACGATGTTCTCTTGCAGCTATTTGGTCGGCCGAAAAAAGGCGTTGATCGTTAAGCGCCCTTCCTTGGGGTCTGCCGAAAGTGGCTCGTTGTTATCTATTATCCCAGAGTGGAGCACATTACCTCGATAGAAAATGGCCTGATTGAACCTTCCTTCGCTCTTATGGATCAACTCAAAATACGGTGCACCATCTGATACATATGCAGCGTCAGGCAATCCCGCTCGCCGAACATCATTCTCCAGCGCTCGCCGATATATTGGAAACGTTTCATCGCTAAGTGCTTCCAGGCCAGTCGAGCAGTGTCTGAAGAAGCCAGTGCCTCCATGCGCAGTGTCGTGAAGATAGAGCATCATGGCAAGCTGGTTCGGATCGGTTCCATCGATATGAGGAAAGCGTTGCATTGGGACGAGATCTTGGGGGCGTGCTGTCACAAGAGAAAACCAAGCCTGAACTTCCCATCCACTGGGCGCCTTCCCAAAAACTGTGTCCAACATCGGTGACAGTTGCTCCAGCCAGGCACGGGCAACAGATTCAGGAAGCGGTGCGCGAATCCCGGGGTATTGAGGCGTCAATTCTGCAAATTTTTGCAAAACTGCAAATCTAATCGCTAAATCTGGCGTCTGCAGAAACTGGTCAATACACACATAGTCATGATTTAATTGAGAAAAATTTCTAATCTCAGCTTGATCTAATGAAATCGGCCAATCCCGCATGATTTTTCGCTACCTCAATCAATCCTTTAGTCTCTGAATAAGACTATCAAATCCAATCTTGATCACCAGTGTTTATCATTATCTATATGATATATATCATATAAACTATCCTTTCGAGCGTTAGTATTCGACGGCGTAGGACGAACTCTGAGAATTTTGTCAATCGACCCGGCTGTTAGTGTTGCTATGTCGCCACACTCTCAGCAAGGATCTGGCCATGCTGCAGCTAAAAAGGCTCAAAACTCTGTATAAAATGTTGATATATATAGTATAAAATACTAGATTGGTGTTGTGGGGATTGCTTGCAATTTCCTCTTTTACGTTCACACAGTTCTCGGCTATGAAAAAAAATGCAAATTACGCAAGAGTCGTGATGCGATTTGGAGAGGACTGAATTATGGGATTGAAGCGTTTCACCGCTAGTGCTCGCTTGCTGGCTGGGGCTGCGACCGGCCTGGCGCTTGTGGCAATGACGGCTCCAGCTGCTGCGCAAGACGGCGACAATGAAGTCACTGAAGGCGAGGACAATCAAATTGTTGTGACCGGTCTGCGCGGTGCGATTGAAAACTCGCTGCAGACAAAGCGCGATGCGACTTCGATTGTTGAGGTGATTTCAGCAGAAGATCTTGGCCAGCTGCCGGATCTTTCGATTGCAGATTCGCTCGCGCGCCTACCGGGTGTTACCGCGCAGCGTGTGCGTGGTCGTTCTCAGCAGATTTCAATCCGTGGCCTAGGTCCAGATTTTTCACTGGCGCTCTTGAATGGCCGAGAAGTTGTCTCGGCTGGCAACAATCGAGGGATCGAGTTTGACCAATTCCCTTCAGAGCTGATTGGTCAAGGTATCGTTTACAAAACGGGCGATGCCCGCCTTGCCGCTATCGGCATTGCCGGTGCAGTAGATCTGCGCACCGTGCGTCCACTCGATTTCAATGATCGCCAGCTCAGTGTGTCGGCAACCTACGTGTACAATGACAGCGGTTCACGCAATCCGGACTTCCCCGACGATGGCTATCGCTTCTTCGGTTCGTACATTGATCAGAACGCAGATGGCACCGTCGGATGGTCTTTGGGGGCAACAGTTCAGTCAAACCCAACCCATTTCATCTCACGCGAGCTCAAAACTAACCAATTTCAGGTTTCGACCGACGCTAATGGTATTATCTACCCTTCAGACAACCCGCGTCAGGGTGCGGTCAGTCGTGAGTTTGAGCGCACATCCATCGCTGGTTCGCTACAGTTCGAGCCAAGCGATGACTTCTCTTTGATGATCGACGCATTTTTCACTGATACTGAGGATGCCGGGATTTTCCGAGGCACCGAAACCCCTATCGCCTCCTGGAGCGGTGCTCAGTTTGAGGGAGCAACTGGCACTGGACCTTTTGCTGACACCGCCAGTTATTCTGCGGTTGTGCCAATCATTCGTACTGATACCGAAGGCAATCAAGCTCAGATCTTTGCTATTGGCGCAAACACTGAATTCGGTCTGACAGACAAGCTTAGCTTTGTAATCGACTATGGCTATTCGACGCTCGACCGCGATGACATCGATTACGAAAGCTATGCAGGAACCGGTCCGGCACGCTCGGGCGCGCAAGACACGCTGAACTTTACCTTCCCTGACAATGGTGAGTATTCGATTTCTGGCCTGCTTGACTATACCGATCCTACTAATGTCTTGCTCACTGATCCAGGTGGCTGGGGCCAGGTCGGCTTTATCAAGCGGCCCAAGATTAATGACGAACTTCACCAACTTCGCACAGAGGCGAATTGGGAGTTTGATGGCGGTCTGATTAAGGACATACAGGTCGGCTGGCTCTACACCGACCGTGAGAAAGACTTCGATTCAAATGAAGCTTTCCTTCGCGCATCGCCAGCATTTGTCGGAGGGGCGCTCGCGGTGCCACAAAGCGCAATCGTAGGGACTACGGACACAGGCGATCTGGGGCAGAACATTCTGGCCTATGACCCCTCATCCTTCCTCACCGATGGGACTTATGTGGTAGAGCCCGCCACGTTTGATACGGAATGGG
>JBCDKX010000189.1:0-6518 GCA_038746055.1 Pseudomonadota bacterium | reverse complement strand
TTGTAGGCTAGCCTGAATACCGGCGGAAGTTTCCACGCGCTTGGTGTCCTCTTTGAGGCATGAGAAAAACTGGGCTGGCAAGGCGAGCGATGGCGGGCATCGGATCCCTCCTGCCAAATCTGGCGCGCGCCTAGCAAAGGGCCCAAGTCTATGCAAGCGGTGTAAGCTGGATACTAGCGGGATTCTCTGGACAGGAGCCAAGGCATGGGTAACATTCGTCGCGTAAAGGTGAAAACACCTCACGAGGGAGAGAGAATAATGCAACTGACCCCCATGGCCCCGGAGTGCGGCGTTGAGATTGCTGGCGTTTCGTTGGCATCTTGCAGTGATGCGGAAATGGATGCGGTTAAACAGGCCATCTACGAGTACGGCGTCGCGGTATTCCGCGAGCAGGAATTCTCTCCGGACGACCACATCAAATTCGGTCGCCGCTGGGGCGGGATCGACATGAACAATTATTTTCCGCTGCAAGAGGACTATGAAGAGATCTCCATAGTCAAGAAAGAACCCGACCAGCAGACCAATATTGGCGGGGCTTGGCACACGGACCATTCTTACGATCAAATCCCGGCGATGGGTTCGGTGCTAGTCGCGCGCCATCTGCCGCCATCGGGTGGTGACACGATGTGGGCGCATATGGGCGCCGCCTACGATTCGCTTTCGAACGAGCTGAAGGAGCGGATCGGGGGGCTGGAGGCGTTCCACACTGCTGATCACGTTTACAAAGCAGATGGTCTGTATGCGCGGACCGATATGGGCCGGAGTTTGCGGGGGCAGGATTTGGAGACCGGCGCAATCCATCCGGTCGTGATCCGCCACCCAAATACCGGGCGCAAGCTGCTGTATGTGAACCGCGCTTTCACAATCCACTTTGTCGGCCAGACGCGCGAAGAGAGTGTAGGGCTTTTGGAAGAGCTTTATGCCGCAGCTTTGACCGAGACAAACCAGTGCCGCCTTGAGTGGAAGCCAGGCACAGTCGCGATCTGGGACAATCGGACAAGTTGGCATAATGCGATGAACGATTATCAAGGCCACCGCCGCGAGATGCACCGAATTACGCTGAGTGGGGAAGCGCTGGCGGTGTAACTATCTGAGGGATCAGTTTTCTTTGCTGCCAGCCTGCTTCTTTAACTGACCAATAAATCCCGCCCCGGCCAATGAGGTTTCGCAGGCAGTGCGCTGTGCATTTGCTCTGTCACGAAGTGTGATCATCTGATCTTCTTCGGCTTGACCCAGCTGATCTTGGGGTCTTTTCGCAAAGTCGGAAAGTTGGCTTGCTCTTTGAATTTCCAGTTCAAGCGAAGACTTGCATTCATCGAGGGTGAGTTGTTGAGTATCAGTTAGATCGAGCTGGGAGCCCTGAGCTGTGCGCAATTGGCCCTCGCACGCATTTTGTGCTGATCTGGCCTTTTCGAGAAAATCGGAAGTCTGCGCCGTACCACTTGCGGCCAGATTGAGCATATCGTTCGACCGGGCGTAACAAGGCTGAACGAGTTTGCGCACTTCAGCTATTTTCAGCGACTCAGCTTTCATTACCTCCAACTGCTCTTGACTGAGCACATCCCTACTGGGCTCTTCACCAAGGAAAAAATCCTTATCCCAAAGATAGGAACCGACGGAAAAGAGCCCCGCTCCCAGAAGCCCGATCTGTCCGCACTTGATTATGTAGTCGCGCTTCTCAGACACTACTCACCCGCCCCAAACTCTTCATCAAACGCCGCGCCGAGTGGTCCGCTGACACCAGAGCGTTTGCTCTCGCAGGAATAGACCAGCCGCTCATTGGGGCGATTTGGCAACATGGCAATCAGAGCGGATTGCTGCTCACCCAGCACCTGCGCTGCATCAGTCACACCGCAAGCCGGTGGAGCGTATTTCCCCCGCGCTTCACGAGCGGCGAGCATATCTTCGCGGCCAAGCAGATAGCGGTCGGTGCGATAGGTGCGGGTTTCGGGATCATAAGTGCTGACCGAGACCACAGCCTCGCTCGATGGCACCAGAACGCGGGTCCACTCGCCGCCCACCAAACCATATTGCGTGCGCTCATTGACGCAGCCATCTGCCTGCCAGTCAAACTCGACATCATCAGTGCGCGCGCCGGTAATGCGGCTGCGTTCGGGCACCAGCGTGCAGATGAGAGTACCGTCGCCTGCCTGCACGCTATCCGGATCGCTGGCGGGGGTATCGGGGTCCTCGGCTTCGCCCATCAATATGGCAATACGCTCTTCGATATCGCTGTAGCTCGGGCGGCTCAGCCAGACCAATGCTGCGCCGATAATGGCTGCGCCAGCAACGGCTGCAGCAATGATTGCACGGGGTTGATTTTCTGGTTTCTCGGCTAGACCGATGCGCAATTGTGCAGCCGTATAACCCGCTCCAATGCCAAGTAAAAGCAGGATCACCATCAGTGCCATGGCATTGTCGCGCGCATCGAGAATTTCAATTTGCGCCTGCATTTGCGCCGCCGCTCGCTTGTCGCGCAGCTCAGCCTCGCGCGCATCAAGCCGGGCCTGCGCATCGGCCCGCTGCTGATCGAACCGCGCGCGTTCAGCCGCATTCAGCTCATCGATCGAAGTACAAGGGAGGGCATTGACCGAGGGCTCAATCCCGTTTTCGCGTAAGAATGGCAAGAGTTCGCGTAAGGATACGGCAAAGAAGAACTCGGCGTCCGATCCCCCTGAGTCTGCTCCAAAGCTGTTGACTCCCAGCACTCGACCACAGCCATCAAGCAGTGGACCGCCCGAATTGCCGCGCGCAATAGGCGCTGTGTGCAGGATCGTGTCAAACTGGCGGCTAGGGCGTTCGCCGGAGAGAAATCCGCGGCTCTTGACGGGCGGCTGCGCGCGGAAAATATCGCGGATCTCGAGGCCTTGCGCCAAGTCGACGTTCATTGGGTAGCCCACCGCGGACACCTCGCCCATATCTCCGCTGACGCCGCCGGATAGGGTGAGGGGTGGCAAGCGCAATGCACCGTCGGTGATTTCCAGCAGCGCAAGGTCATTGCGGGGAGACACTGCAACCGGCGTCGCAAAAGTCCCCGCATCACCCTCGCTCGGTACAATGCCAATTTTGAGCGTGTCATCGAGCAGCGCTTCTCGGATCACATGTGCGTTGGTGACGATCCTGCGCGGGCCCACAGCAAAGCCGCTGCCATGGGTGACCGGCGCCGCATCCTCCCCACTGTCATCTATCAGCACCACGCGAACAACGCCGCGCGCAGCGGCATCAATATCACCGGGGTCGGCGTTGGCGGACGAAGGCACCAACACGAAGAACGTCAGCACCGGGAGCAAGAATCGAAGGTTTTTGCACATGGCTCCCGCTCTTAGGCGGCAAGCACGCTTGGCGGCAAGCGATCCGGTCGGTAGGCTTTGGTTCCGTTAGAAATTGCGCACATTTGCAGAGGATACAGGGATGGCAAGAATTGTCGAAACGGTCGATATCGGCTGCAGCCGGGCGAAGGCATGGGCAGCAGTGGGCGATATTGGCGGGCTCGATCAATCGGTGCCACAATTGGTCGCGGCATGCGAATACGATGCACAAAGCAAGGTTCGCACAGTCACCTTCAGGAACGAGCTGACTCTGGTTGAACCCATCATCGTGCATGACGAGGAGGCAATGCTGATCGCCTGGACTGCGCAAGGTGGCGGTTGGGATCATCACAACGCCTCGCTTCAGGTCCTTGCTGGCTCGGATGAAGCGGCAAGCTGCAGAGTGCAATGGATCGCCGATGTGCTTCCCGACAGCGAAGAGGAGACAATCCGCACAATTGTTCAGGCTGGTTTAGGCGCGCTAAAGGAGACGCTGGAAGGGACTAAGCAACATTGAGCGCAAGCTTCGGGAAGCTTTGCACGGCGCAGGATGCAAAACAGACCGCATGACAAAGACGTTTGATCTTACCGATGACCAGCGCTGGAAGGCCGTATGCGCTAAGGACCGGCGCTTCGACGGCGCATTTCTAACTGGTGTCCATTCGACCGGCATATATTGCCGCCCTTCTTGCCCGGCGCGCTTACCACTTCGCAAAAATGTGAAATTCTACGCGAGCGCCGCCGACGCTGAAGCGGCGGGCTTGCGAGCGTGCAAACGCTGCTCGCCCAATACCCAAAGCGCTGAGGAAGCCTGCGTGCTCGCCGCAATTGCCGCGATCCGCAGTCAGGGCGCGATGACTTTGGATCAGCTCTCTGACCTCACGGGTTATTCGCCAACGCATTTTCAGCGGCTCTTCAAGCGCACCATTGGCCTTTCACCTGCATCTTTTGCGAGAGCGCTGCGCGAGGAACGGGTTCGTGGTGCGCTGGAGACCGGCTCTACTGTGACCGAGGCGCTTTACGAGGCGGGCTATTCCACGCCATCGCGCTTCTATGCCGATACGAAAGGACGACTGGGAATGCAGGCCAGCGATTGGGCAAATGGCGGCGAAGGACGCCGGGTGCATTGGAGCGTGATCGATACGAGCCTTGGCGTAATGCTGGTTGCGGCAACGGAGAAAGGGGTGTGCTGCCTTTCGTTTGACGAAGGTGAGGTTGAGCTCCGAGCCCGTTTCCCTAAAGCGGAGATTGTCGAGGCCGGAAAGGACTTTAAGGCGCTGTTTGATCAGGTGGTCGCGGCCGTGGAAGAACCCGGATCAGACAATTCGCACATACCGCTTGATGTCAAAGGCACCGCCTTTCAGCAGCGCTGCTGGGAGGCCTTGCGCAAAATTCCCGCAGGCGAAACACGCTCTTACGGTGAACAGGCTGCGATGCTCGGCAACCCGAAAGCGAGCCGCGCCGTTGGCAGCGCCAATGGGGCCAATAACATCGCTGTCCTTATTCCCTGCCACCGCGTGGTCCCGGCAGGTGGTGGTGTCGGCGGCTATGCCTATGGTCCCGACATCAAGACCGAGCTGCTGAAGCGCGAGAATGCAATTGATAAGGAACTGTTCTAGAATGACTAAGCAAGAATTTGCCGATTTGCATCGGCCGGGCAATCCGATCGTCCTCTACAACATTTGGGATGCGGGAAGCGCGCAAGCGGTTGAGCGAGCCGGTGCCAAGGTTCTGGCAACCGGGAGCAATCCTTTGGCTAGCGCACAAGGCTTTGCGGACGGCGAGGCGATTGGCATGGATGGCCTGTTGCGCACTGTTGGCCAGATTGTTGGTGCAGTGAGCGTGCCGCTCTCGGTTGATTTTGAGAGCGGCTATGCCAGTGATCTCAGTGGGCTCGCGGCTAATGCCAAGGCTTTGATCGAAGCTGGAGCAATTGGTTGTAATCTTGAGGATCAACTAATTGGTGATGAGGGTCTGCGCGAGCCCGCGGAGCAAGCAGAACGCATTGCGGCAGTTCACGCTGCTGGTCTGTTTGTGAACGCCCGTACCGATACTTTTTTGATGGCAATGAAAGCGGGCGAAGATCCCAATCGGCAAGAGCTGATCAAGCAAGCAATTGATCGGGGTCGAGAGTATCGCGAGGCTGGCGCAGGATGTTTCTTCATACCTGGGCTGAGCAATTCCGGGATGATTTCCGAAATTGTCAATGCGCTTGATATGCCGGTAAATGTGATGAGGCTGCCGGGTATGATTAGCAATGCCGAACTAGCAGCACTAGGCGTTGCTCGGATAAGCTATGGCCCCGGAAGCTGGCGCACGGCGATGGAGCATGTTGAGGCAGCAGCCCGCGATGCGTTCACGCTCTAGGCGTTCTTGATCGTCAGTCCGCCGTCGACCGGAATTACCGTACCCGTGAGAAAGCTTGCTGCCGGGAGCACAAGTGACAGCGTCATATGCGCGACCTCCTCAGGAATGCCATAGCGGCGCAGTGGCACGCGGCGTTTGGCATAGATCTCTTTGTGCTCCTCAGGGATCGCCTCTGTAATCCCCGTGCGGATCGGCCCTGGGCAGATACAATTCACAGTTATGCCGTCGCGTCCGAGGTCCACTGCAAGACCGCGCGTCAGTCCGATCACCCCATGCTTGGCTGCAACATAGGGTGAGTTTCCGGGCGTTGCGCCAAGCCCCTCGGTCGATGCGACATTGACGATGCGCGGGTACTTACTGTTTCGAAGATGCGGCATTGCGGCGCGGATAATCCGCTGATGCGCGGTAAGCATGGCGGCAACACTCTCGTCCCAGATGCCGGGATAGCTCTCGTCTTCGATGAGTGAGTGCTTGGCAAAGCCGGCGTTGTTCACAACGATATCAAGCCCACCAAAATTCTCCGCAACTTCAGCGACCCGGGTGTCAATTGCCACCTTCTCCGTCACATCAAGCGCTAAGGGCAGGGCGCTTCCGGAGTAGCCAGCTGCTTGAATCTCCTGCGCCACTACATCGCATTTGGTTTGATCGAGGTCAGTGACCGCCACAGCCGCTCCCTCGGAGGCAAACAGATGCGCTGTTGCACGGCCCATCCCGCTAGCGGCGCCGGTGATGATCGCCTTGTGACCGCTGATCGATCTGCTGAGTTGTTGGTAGGGTTGCATGTGGACCTTTCAAATTGGTTCAATCAGCCTAGTCAGGCTAAGTCTCAATGACCATGGGCTC
>JBCDKX010000188.1:0-6529 GCA_038746055.1 Pseudomonadota bacterium | reverse complement strand
GGTTAGCGGACTGGCTGCTTCACTCGGCAGTTTACGGAAAGCGGCTCGTCAGCAAACGACCCATAAGCGGAATGACGGCTAGTTGGGTCAGAATGGTCAGAATCAGACAATCCGCAAACGGCTATGTTTTGGTCGAACGAGGAGCTTGATTGGGCTTGCCTTCGCAGCTTGGGCGAAATCGATGCCAAGTTTGCTATAAGATTTGGTGCGGGCGGGGGGACTTGAACCCCCACGGGCAAAAGCCCAACGGATTTTCTTACCATCTACGACTTTCGTCGCTGCCTGCAGCAGGCATTTGTGGTCTGGACTATCCCTTCGTCATAGCACTTTGGCCTTAGACGCTGCCCGTCTAGTCTCTACACCTTCCCGTTTCCGGGCTTGGCTCGGGATTGCCAGTTGAAAGGTTTCCCCGAATTTGAGCAGTTCTACGTCTGGCGTTTCCGCCAGCGCACTCAAGTTTTTGGTCTAAGTCCGTTGCGTCTACCGATTCCGCCACGCCCGCATACCATTTCGATCACTATATGAAGAGTTCCTGATTCCTTCAAAGCATTTTTATTATAAAGGTCATGTCTTTAGTTACGTCAGACCTAGGCCTCTTGGTTGGGTCCGGTCTTACGCCCTTTGCGAGGCTTTCTCACATTGATAGTCGCCGTGTCGAGAGTGTTTACGAGATGCGACGCGTAGTACTTCTCGATCATCTCGACACTGGTCCGGCAGTTCTTTGCGATCTGGTAAATGTCCGCACCCTCCATAAGGCGCAGGCAGATATACGTATGGCGTAGACTGTATGCGGTTCGGGAACGTGTCCCTGTCCCGCTTCAAGCCTTCCTCTTTCAGAATCCTATTAAACAGGTCCCTGGGATAATAGGGAAAGACGTTGTCCGTTGGCTGTGGATCGGATCGTTCGTTGATCCGCTCAAACGGAAGGACTGCGCCGGGCATGGATTTGCAATAGCCAACTCCGCGTTTGCCTCTGACTTCAATTTCGAGGATGCATTCGCCCGTGGCTTCATCGGTCACGATAGCCACGTCTCGAAACTCGAGGTTAAACGCCTCGTCCGGTCGCAGACCCGTGTTCGCCATGAAGAGCACGAAATCGTGGAGTAGTTTATAGCGTGGTAGCCAACCTCGCCGTTGAGGGTTCTCAATGCGGTTGCGGGTGGCCGTGTAGAATTGCTTGTACTCGTCTGGTGAAAACCAGCCGCGATGGCTGATCTTTTTGGACGCCTGATAGGGCGCAGATATGTTGGGCACGTGGTCAATCCACCCGTGCCGATAGGCAGTTTTTAAAACTTGTCGGAGTGTGACCATTTCCTGATGCATCGTATTCCTAGCGGGCCTTTTGGGCTCACCAGTGTTTGGGTCGATTCGCGATGTCATCCGATGGACGCGATAATCCTGCACGAGGCCGGGGGTGATTTCCGCAACCCGCTTCTCTCCGAAAAAGGGAAGCAGATGAACGCGGATGCGCATCTTGTGGCTGTCGACATATTGAGGGCTTCTCTCACCGTGGGTGATGACCTCATACTCCGCGATGAATTTCTCGGCGGCTTCCCTAAAGGTTCGGCCTTTCGGGAGGCCCCCCAACGGTTCTTGCCTTTCAATTCAAGATACCAGTCTTCCGCAAAGTCCTTTGCAAGCGCGAGACTCTCCTGCTTGGTGCTGGCTCGATGTTGGCCGCCGCCTACGGAGGCGGAGCATTGCCAATAAGGGCTATTAGGGCGGCGATAAATCTGAACCTTGCCTCCTAATATCTCGTGGCGCTGAGCCGTTCTGACCTCCCTCAAAAAATGCGCTATTTGTGCTAACTCATTATGATAAAATCATATCACATTTATTGAAGAAAATCAAGTTTTTAGCTAATCCAAATGATTAACATAATACAATTTAAGTCCCCGGCGTCTACCATTCCGCCACACCCGCTCCTGAACGTCGACCGTGCGGACACCAAACGGTGGTCAGAACGCGATCACGCTATTTTTAAGATAGCAAGTTGGGCGCGATAGCAGAGATGCCGGGAAGGGCAACTCGCAGTGAGACTAAAATCAGCCGTCGTTAAGCCGGTTTTTGATTTCCTTGCCGGCCTTGAAATACGGGACACGCTTAGCTGGTACGTTCACCGAAGCGCCAGTGCGTGGATTACGACCAACCCGTGCCTCGCGCTCGCGCGTGGAAAACGCCCCAAATCCGCGCAGTTCGACCCGACCACCTTCAGCAAGGCGCTGTGTGATCTCATCAAAGAAAACGTCGACGACCTGTTCGACCTCATCGGCGCGAAGTTCTGGATTATCTTTATGCAGTTCGTTGAGCAGTTCGGATCGTATCATGATGTCCTCCGAGCGGTAGGTTTTGCACCTGCCCGTGCACTATTGCGCAGCGGCCGTTTCAAGCCGGGTTATAACTGTGACTCAGACCCGCAGAGCCATGTTTTCGTTACAAGTTTGCCAGACAAGGCAGGAAACTGCAAGGATTGAAGGCATTAAGTGGTCACAAAAATTGCCCCATATTGGAGCTAATATCGATCAACTGTGTCAAAGATCAGTGCAAGCTCACCCTTGCACGACCAAGTCTTCAGGATTGATACCAAGACGCGCCATACGCTCACGAATCTCGGGCCATTCCTCAGCGAGGAACTGCTCCCGCTCACGTTTGCGCAACGCCTGAGCCGCGCCCTTCACGACATACATGCCAACACCGCGCCGAACTTCCACGAGGCCATCATTCTGAAATTGCTGATAAGCCTTGGCAACCGTGAGCGGATTTGCACCTTCTTCAGCAGCAAGAGTACGCACTGATGGCAGCATGGCACCTTCAGCATAGTCGCCCTGAATAATGCCAGCTGCAATCTGATCGCGCAGCTTAAGGTAAACTGGCCGGGCTTGGGTCATGATCATACCTCTGTATTATGCGCCTCTCAAGGCGTAGCAGTGCCATAATACACCCATGCGCGTCAAGCGAGGGGCAAGGCCGCAATATTATATGGTCGACGCGAAACAAAAGCTTCACAGCGCCAATTTGCTCGTTAGGGTGCGGCACAATGCAGCTCGGCAAAGGCGAGCGCCAATCGGGGTATTGAATATCTATGGTCGAAGGACTCTTCTTCACATTCGATAGTGCATTTGAAATGTGGGCTTTTCGCGGAGCGTCAGTTGCACTGGCCGCTTTCTTGCTCGGCGGACTTTATCTGATCACCCGACCCGCTCCGGAAGTGGTGGGACACCCCAAGGGCCTTTTTGTGCTGTTCCTTGCCGAGATGTGGGAGCGGTTCTCTTATTACGGGATGCGCGCGCTGCTGATCTTTTATCTGATCCAGCATTGGCTATTCGAAGAGAGCAAGGCCTATGTGATCTATGGTGCGTATACCGCGCTGGTGTACATTGCGCCGGTCGTCGGCGGCTATCTCGCAGACCGTTACCTGGGGCAGCGCAAGGCAGTTCTGTTCGGCGCGGTATTGCTCACGCTCGGCCACTTCTTCATGGCGTTTGAGGGATCGGGAGGCCAGTCAGACCCGATGATCAACGTGTTCTGGCTAGCGCTGGCGCTCATCATAGTTGGCTCAGGCTTCCTCAAAGCCAATATCTCGGTGCTGGTTGGACAGCTCTACCCGCGCACCGACATGCGCCGCGACCCGGCCTACACCATCTTCTACATGGGCATTAATGTCGGTGCGGCGACCGCATCGATCATCTGTGGTTTCCTCGGGCAAACCTATGGCTGGGAATATGGCTTTGGCCTTGCCGGTATCGGCATGCTGATCGGGCTGATCTTCTTCGTGATCGGCAAGCCGCTGCTTTTAGGCAAAGGCGAGCCAAAGGACCCGGCGAAGATCGCGGGCGGCAAGGAGTGGGGCATTTACGGCGCTGGCCTTGCGATGGTCGCACTGTGTTGGGCCGCGATCCAGTTTCAGGATCTGGTCGGTTGGGTGCTGCTCTTCTTCGGCGGCGGACTTGTCACCTATGTGATCTTTACCGCAATTGTGAAACTCGCTCCGGAAGAGCGCGACCGCATCTTGGCCGCGATGTTCCTAATCCTTGTCTCAATCGTCTTCTGGGCATTGTTCGAACAGGCGGGTTCATCGCTTAATGTATTCACCGACCGTTATGTTGACACGCAAGGCGTCAACGCATCAATGTTCCAGTCGATCAATGCGATCTACATCGTGCTTCTTGCGCCCTTCTTCGCAATGCTGTGGCAGGGCCTGGGTGCACGCGGAGCAGAGCCATCGACACCGATGAAGTTTGGCCTTGGCGTTGTTCAGGTCGGGCTTGGCTTTCTCGTGTTGGTCTGGGGTGCGGGCACAGTCGGCGTCGAAGTGGCTACGCCGGTGGTCTTCATCTTCCTGATTTATCTCTTACACACCACTGGTGAGCTGTGTCTGTCTCCGGTCGGTCTTTCTGCGATGAACCGCTTGAGTCCGGCGCATATGGCCTCGCTCGTGATGGGCACTTGGTTCTTTGCCTCAGCGCTTGGCAACTTCGCCGCCGGCCTGATCGCATCAGCAACCGGTGGCGACGGCGTGACCGAGGAGGCGGGCAAGCAGGTGGTGCTCGGCGTGTACAGCACAGTTGGCTGGTATGCAGTTGGTATTGGTGTCGCCGTGATGGTCATCAGCCCGCTGATTAAGAAGCTGATGCATCTCGACACCCTCACTGATGAAGGTGAGCATATCGAAGGCGAGGCCGAAGCGGGGCTTGAAGCACAGGAAGCGGGCTTTAGCAAAGCATGATCGATTTGAATGGCTTGACCAAGAAGGCAGCTAGATATGCCTGACACTTTGCGCCAATGGTCGATGCTCGCCTGCGCCTCGGCCCTTGGTTTGTCTACCGCTGCGCTGGCTCAGACTGGGGCCGACGCTCGAAGCACATCTGCACAAGACGAAACAGCCGAACGCGCCTATCACAACGCGCAGCAGTCCTACCTTGCAGGGCTCCAGGCCCAAGATGGTTGGTACACAATGGAGGGAGGCCTGCGCTGGCGCTACCTTGAATATCGCGGGATCGGGGAGCAGCCTTTGCCCACCGACACGGTCACCGTGCATTATGCTGGCACTTTCACAGATGGCGAGACTTTTGACAGCTCTTATGATCGAGGTGAGCCAGCGACATTTCCGCTAACCGGGCTGATCCCGGCTTGGGGCATGGCAATCCCACAGATGCGAGTGGGGGAGACGATTGAGCTCGCAGCACCTGCAAACCTTGCCTACGGTCCCCGAGGTCGTGGACCCATTCCAGGCGGAGCGACACTTATCTTCAAGGTCGAGCTGTTAGAGATTGAAGGGCGCTGAGCCTTCGGATTCTGGCCAACGGGTGCGATTTTCACCTTCCTCGAACAAGTGTTCGCCGCCCCATATCGCCATTTCGCGAAACACCGGCATAAGCGCCTTTGCCCTTTCAGTCATAACGTAGCGAGCGCGCTTCCCTTCGGCTGGTTCACGCGTCAAAAGTCCTGCTTCCTGCATCATCTTGAGCCTTGAGCTTAATGCAGCGCGATTGATGCCAAGCGGTTCAATGAAATCCTCAAACCGCTCTGCACCAAAATAAATCTCACGCACGATCAGCAGCACCCAGCGGTCACCCAATACGCGCGCGGCCCGGCCAATCGGGCATGGAGAACGAGAAGGCTGATAGGACTTCATCCAGTCTGTATAGCAGACTTGCGCCGCACTCTGGCAAGAGGCATAAAGTCTGGATTTCAGACTTTATAGGAGTAGCCTATGCCAAGCTCGCGTTTTGACAGCCCAGAAGCTTCAATCGAATATATGAAGAAGGTCGCTGTTGCGCGCTCCGGTTTCTCTAACTGGCTTCAGATTGAGCCAATCGTTGTGTGGGAAGGGGCGTCAGAGCTGCTGCTCGAACTGCGCCCTGAAATGACCCAGCACCATGGCTTTGCGCATGGCGGTATAGTGGGCCTGATGGCTGACAATGCCTGCGCCTGGGCAGGTGCATCTGCCTTGGGCGATGTTGTGACAGGTGGCTACACGATAAATTTCCTGCGTCCTGCTTTGGGGGAGCGTCTGCGAGCGAAAGGCGAGGTCATTAAAGCGGGCAAGCGCCAAGCCATTGTGCGCGCTGATGTATGGGTAGAAGCAGATGGCAAGGCACCTGTTCATGCCGCAACCGCACAAGGGACTATTATTCCCACCGGGCAAACCCATGCTGCCTAGGGGCTAACATTGAGCAAATCGAGAATCCACTCAAGCCGCGCGTCTTGTGAACGTTGTTCAAACGATAAACTATGACCTGACCCAGCAAATGACTGAAATTCGGCCATTGGAGGAATCTGGGCCAGGGCACGGCCATGGCTGTCCTCGATCACCTCATCCGCCGTCCCGTGCTGAATAAGAACGGGAACTTGCCCGAGCGTCTTCAGCCTTTCATGGTTGGGATAACTGTCACTCATGAGGCTGCGCACCGGTAGCCACCATAGTGTCCGGGCCGCAACATCAGGCAAAGAGGTGAATGGCGCGATAAGCACCAGGCCCGCAGGTGGGCTGCCCATATCCTCTAGCTTTTGTGTCGCATAAGTGGCT
>JBCDKX010000187.1:0-6568 GCA_038746055.1 Pseudomonadota bacterium | reverse complement strand
TCGATGCAGAGGGCGTAACCCCTTATTTGCCGCTGCGCGAAGTTGAGCGTCGTTCAGCCCAGCCCGCAACTCCAGCACAGCCCCAAACACAGGGAGGCCAATAAGATGGACAGCATTTGGACCCGTTTCCGCTTGCCGATTATCGTGCTTGGCATCGCTGTAGCGGCCGCTGCTTCGACGCTCTTCGTAACGGCAGAGACCAAGCAGGCGGTGATCATTGCGGCTGGTAAGCCGGACCGGATCGTCAATATCTACCGCCCCGATGATCCTTTTGGCCAGACCGGTGCAGGATTCTCTTGGCGCATTCCTTTCTATGAGCGAGTGCAAATGGTGGAGCGCCGCGTGCTCGATCTTGATATGGATAATGAGCAAGTGCTCACCAGCGATCAACAACGCCTTCAGGTGAACGCCTATGCGCGCTATCGCATCATTCAGCCGGTAACGATGGTTGAGCGGTCGGGTAATGAAGCGCGCCTCAATGCTCAGCTAACGCCGATCCTTCGCTCAACCCTGCGTCAGGAATTGGGTCGCCGGACCTTTGCCAGCCTGCTTACCGCAGAGCGGGGCAGCGCCATGACCAATATCCGCGACACGCTCGATGCGCAGGCGCGCGAATACGGAGCGCAAATTATCGATGTACGGATCAAGGCCGCCGACCTTCCAGAAGGCACTCCTTTGCAAGCGGCCTTCACTCGCATGATTTCAGAGCGTCAGGAACAGGCAGAGACAATCCGCGCCCAAGGCCGCAAGAATGCGCAGATCATCCGTGCCGAAGCCGATGCCGAAGCGGCAGCAACTTATGCCGATGCCTATGGCAAGGACCCAGATTTCTATGATTTCTACCGCGCTATGGAGAGCTATCGTCAGACCTTCATCAACGGAGACGGCGACAGCACCATGGTGCTTGATGCAGACAATGAGTACTTCAACCAATTCAATGGCCGATAGTGTTCGGAACTGCGCAGCACTCTCACGACGAACGGCATACCGAAGACTACGAATGTAAATGCATGTTCAATCGCTGTTAAGTGCAGTTGGTGCCAATAGGACCGCGAAATTTGAGTGATTGCGAGCTCCTCACGAATCGGGGGGTCATTGCAAGGAAGGAATAGGAAAACGTGAGTAATGTGCGGTATGTTTATGGACTGACAAGCGCGCTTTTGGTTGGCGGCGCGGCGGTATCACTGATGGCTGGAATCCCTGCAGGAGCGCAGGTGGCACAAAACGACACCAGCGTTATGGATCGTGTGGTGCCAGTGGCTGGCGCACCTTCGAGCTTTGCCGATCTGACCGAGCAATTGCAGCCCGCCGTGGTCAATATTGCGACGCGCCAGTCGGTTGAGGTCAATCGCAATCCTTTTGCTGGTACACCTTTTGCAGAGCTCTTTAACCGCCGAGGTGGCAATCAACCTCAGCGCCGCGAAGCCCAATCCCTGGGTTCAGGCTTTATTATCAGTGCTGATGGCTTTGTGGTGACCAACAATCACGTTGTCGCACCTGATAACCGTGCTCGACTCGAAGAGATAACCGTCACCATGCCTGACGGAACCGAATATGAGGCGGACCTAATCGGGGCTGACCCTGATTCTGATCTGGCAGTGCTCAAAATCAAATCTGACAACACTTTTCCATTTGTCACCTTTGGAGACTCGAGCAGAGCCCGCCCCGGTCAGTGGGTGGTGGCGATTGGCAATCCTTTTGGCCTAAATGGCACCGTCACATCCGGTATTATCTCAGCGGTCTACCGCAACACTGGCCAAGGAGGAGCATATGATCGCTTTATCCAGACCGATGCCAGCATCAACCGCGGCAACTCAGGCGGTCCTTTGTTCGACATGCGTGGTAATGTGATCGGCATCAACAATGCGATCTTCTCACCATCCGGCGGCAGCGTCGGCATTGGCTTTGCGATTCCAAGCGAAATTGCAGAGCCAATCGTGAACCAGCTCAAAGCAGGTCAGGAAATCGAGCGTGGATATCTAGGCGTTAGCCTTCAACCGGTGAATGACGATCTGGCCGATTCTCTTGGTATTGACCGCAATCGCGGGGAACTGGTGCAGATCGTCACTGATGACAGCCCAGCAGAGCGCGCTGGCATGCAGGCGGGGGATATCATAGTCGAAGTGAACGGCAGTCAAGTTACCTCGGATCAGACCGTTTCCTTCCTCGTCGCAAACATTGACCCGGGTGTGACCATCCCCGTCACTGTCCTTCGCGAGGGCAGACAGGTAGGATTAGACGCAACACTTGCAAAGCGCCCTAGCGCTGAAGAACTGGCACAACAGCAGCAAACGTTTGATCCGGATTCCGATGTGCCAATGAACCCGGATGAAACTGACGACACCGTTGCCGAAAAGCTCGGACTGCAAGTGCTTGAGATCACACCGCAAATTGCGCGGAGTATTGGTGTAGATGCCGATACGGTAGGGTTGGTTGTTGGTGCGGTTGACCCCAATTCGGATTCCGGGCGCAAAGGTCTTCGCCGCGGTGATGTAATTCTGTCTGCAAACTACAACCAGGTAGGGACGGTCGGGGCGCTACGTGAACAGATCGCCGCAGCCGAGAATGATGGCCGGGATGCAGTGCTCCTGCGAATCCAGCGTCGGGGTCAACCACCGCGCTTCCTGCCTATTCGTCTGCGCAACTGAGACTGAGCAACTTCGCCAAAAACCCCGGTTCGGAAACCGTATACCGGGGGCTTTGCCTATCTAGCGTCGCTCGAAGTTTAGCGGTGGATCTTCATCGCGCAGAAAATCCGGGTCTGATACCGAGCTTGGCCCGTCTGGTTCGGGCGGAGGAGAGCTTGGAGCACCGCCTATCGCTTGCTCAAGGAAATCATCGGTCACAGCCGGTGGTGGTTCTTCGCCTGGGCCAAACGGCCTTTCGCCCTCAATATCAAAGACAGGACCGTCAGGATCGCGGCGGCCAGGTTCGATCAGATTGCCTTGCTCATCGATGAAGTAATAATCGTCCGGATCGCCAAACAGCGCCTCCTCATCGGGCTCCAACTGCCACTCAGGCAGGTTAAGCTCGATATCGAATTCTTCTACGGCGCGGTCCTTGACGGCATAGCGCATGTAGGCAGCGAAAGCTCGGGCAGGGGCGCGCCCACCTTGGAGACCAGACACCTTTTTGGCATCGTCGCGACCCATCCAAACACCGGTTGTGATACCGCTGGAAAAACCCACAAACCAACCATCCTTGTTGGAACTGGTAGTCCCAGTCTTACCTGCGACCGGGCGCCCAATTTGCGCAGCACGGCCGGTGCCGGTCTGTACCGCTGCTTGCAGCAAATCCGTAATTCCGGCAGCCACATAGTCAGGGACCAGCTTACTTTCACGCGGCTTCTTGCGTTGGTAAATTGTCTCACCGTCAGCAGTCACCACTTTAGAGATGCCATAGGGCTCCACTGCCATGCCGCGCGCAGAAATCCCGGCAAAGGCTTGAGTCATTTCAAGTAGGCGCACCTCTGAGGCGCCCAGCACCATCGAGGGGAACGTCGAGACAGGAGAGCTGATGCCAAAGCGCCGGGCCATAGAGGCAACGGTGCCAAACCCGACCTCATTGCCGAGCTGTGCTGCCACGGTATTGATCGAATACGCAAAGGAGGTACGCAAATTGGTCTCCCCCACATTGCGGCCATTGGAGTTACGTGGGCTCCAGCCGTCGATTGTGACCGGGGTATCGACCACTTTGTCGTCTGGAGTGTATCCGGCCTCCAGCGCCGCCAGATAGACAAAGAGTTTCCATGAAGATCCCGGCTGACGCATGGCGTTGGTCGCACGGTTGAAATTGCTTTCGACATAGTCCGTGCCGCCAACCAAAGCGAGGATCGCGCCATCACGGTCAAGGCTAATCAGTGCTCCTTGCGCACCGGCGGGCGAGTTGGCTGCCACCGCCGCAGTCGCCGCACGCTGCATGCCAACATCAAGCGTTGTGAAAACTTCCAGCGGTGCGTTGGTTTCGGGGAGGATCAGGTCAAGTTGGGGCAGCACGTAGTCGGTGAAATAGCGCACCGAATTTTGACCCGCTTGTTGCTTTAACTGCACAGCATCGACATCAACCGACGCCTGATCAGCAGTGATATAGCCTTGCTCACGCATCAGCCGCAGCACAACAGCCGCACGGTCAACAGCGGCTTGTACATCCGCGGTGGGTGAATAGCGGCTTGGTGCCTTCACCAGGCCAGCGATAATCGAAGCCTCTGCAACGCTGAGCTCAGTGCCCGGATGGCTAAAGAACTTGCGGCTGGCGCTGTCCACGCCGTATGCGCCGCCGCCAAAATAGACCTTATTAAGATAAAGCTCGAGGATCTGCTCCTTTGAGAACCTCCATTCGAGCGCCATGGCGAGAACCGCCTCGCGCGCTTTGCGGTCAATGGTCCGGTTGGATGAAAGAAACAGATTGCGTGCCAATTGTTGTGACAGAGTTGACGTACCGCCAACCCGCGAGCGCGTGCCGATAACCCCCTCAATCATGGCGCCCGTAAAACGGATCGGGTCAATGCCAAAATGTGAATAAAACCGTTTGTCCTCGACCGCGATCATGGCGTTGCGCATATTTTGCGGGATGTCTTCATATTCGAGCCATTCACCGAAGCTGGGCCCGATCTCGACAATCTCACTGCCGTCGCGCGCACGTACCAGAATGGTTTGCCCCGCCTGGCTCGATTTCAACTGGTAAAAGCTTGGAAGCGTTCGCGCGGCGAACCCAACAGCAAAGGCAAGAAAAATCGCGCCCAAGAGCGCTGCCAACCCACCGAAAATCGTAATCCGTTTGGCCCATTTCCATAGCGGCGTTGGCCCATTGCTGGCGGCTTTTTTCCTGGAGGCCTTTGGCTTGGACTCGCTGGATTTTGCGCGATCAGATGCTGCACGGCGCGAGCCACGCTTGTTCTTATTCGAGATGTTGTCACCCCGTTTCGACATTTAGCTCGTCTGCATTCTCAAGCGGCCACCTGATCATCTAATGGTATAATATGCCTAAGGAACTTGTAACGAGGCGTGAACACCGGTGCAGGGCTCATCCCCATAAGATGAGTCCATTATGCGGTGATGTGAACGATTTTGCTGCTTTTCAGCCTTCTTCTGGCGCAAATTCGAGCGCAGCTGAATTGATGCAATAGCGCAACCCACCTTCTTGAGGAGGGCCATCGGGAAAGACATGACCCAAGTGACCGTCGCATTTGCCGCAGCGCACTTCGGTGCGGATCATGCCGAATGAGATATCGCGGTGCTCGTCGAGCACATCGTTATCAGCAGGTTTTGTAAAGGCAGGCCAGCCGCAGCCGCTATTGTATTTGGAGGCACTGATGAACAAACGGGTCCCGCAAGCGGCGCACAGATATTCGCCACTCTCATAAAATTTATCATACCTACCGGTGAAGGCGCGCTCGGTTCCAGCTTCGCGCAGGATATGAAACTGTTCGGCGCTTAAACGCTCACGCCATTCCGCTTCAGTGATGGATTTGGGATCATCGGTCATGTCTTAGCCTATATCGGTTCATGCCCGATGAACGGCAAGGGGGACTTGCTTACCTCGCCGCGCGGGCGGACCATGTCTAGCTTGTACGCGCCGGCGGGTGGATGCGCGAAAACGCAAAGCACATCATGCATCCACCAACGCATAGTGGGCAGGCGGCTTGATCACATCCATGCGTTCGGACAGTAGCGGGCGAAAGCTGGGCCTGCTCTTGAAAACGGAATACCAACCGCGCGTCTGCTCATGCCCTTTCCAGTCAATCCCGCCGAGATAGTCAGCAACGCTGATTTGAGCGGCGGCGGCAAGATCAGCAAGACTCATGGTTGACCCCGCGAGCCAGGGGCGATTGTCGATCAGCCAATCCATGTAATCGAGATGACCGTGCGCGTACTTCATCGCATCGCGCAGCGCTGAGCTGCTGGGAGGTTGCCTGTAGATCAGGCGCTTCTTCATCCGTTCCAGCAGCAGCGGAGCGGTTACATCATTGTAGAAATTCTCGTCGAACAGAGCCACAAGACGGCGGATTTCCGCACGGTTCGCGGCCGTCCCATTGATCATAGGCGATGTATCGACCGTCTCTTCGAAGTATTCAGCGATAGCTCGGCTGTCAGCCAGAGTGATGCTCTTTTCGGTGTTAACGACAACCGGCGTCGTGCCCGCAGCGTTGAGATTGGGAAACATCTCTGAAGGTGCCCATGGGTCTTCACGCACCAGGTCATAGGCAATCCCTTTTTCGCCCATGAGGAGGCGGATTTTGCGCGAGAACGGGCACAAAGGAAACTGGTAAACCTGCCACATTACGTTCGATCCATGCCCTAAAAGCAGAGCAAAATCCACTAGATGAAAGCACTATTTTGCGCCTATCACCGACAGCGCATCGCTATTCGTCTATCCTGGGTGCAGTTGCTTCCATCAGAGCAAGGCAAGCGGGCATCATAGCCTCAACCATCGTGAAGTTATCAGCCTGGTGTCGTGCTTGTTCGGCTGAGACGATCCTGACCACATCAGAACGCTCTAGACCATAAGTATCAATCAATCGCACCATGGCGTGCAAAAAGAACTCGCGGGCTCCAGCATCTTTCATTTC
>JBCDKX010000186.1:0-6594 GCA_038746055.1 Pseudomonadota bacterium | reverse complement strand
TGGCTGCCGTCCTCGGCGATGCCCATATCCTGCGTAATGACACCGCGCACCGCGCCCTCTTCATCAAACATGACTTCGGAGGCAGGAAATCCGGGGAAAACCATCACGCCAAGCTCTTCCGCCTGCTCACCGAGCCAACGGGTCAGATTGCCGAGCGAGCCGGTGTAGCAGCCATGGTTGCTCATCAGCGGTGGCATGAACAAATGCGGGAGCGGCATCTTGCCTTTTTTGCTCATCACCCAGTGCCAGTTATCGGTCACCGGCGTTTCAGCCATGGGGCAGTCCATATCACGCCAATCGGGAAATAACTCACTGAGCGCTTTAGGATCGACCACCGCGCCCGACAGGATATGCGCGCCGACCTCGGAGCCCTTCTCAAGAACGACGACCTCAAGGTCCTCTTTCAATTGCTTCAGCCGAATCGCCGCAGCGAGACCCGAAGGTCCGCCGCCGACAATCACGACATCGCATGGCATTGATTCGCGTTCGCTCATCAGCTCTCTTTTATCCCAGTTATTTCACTCGCGATTGGTTTCGCTTTTTTCTCTCATATTGCACTTGCTAAGTGACGGGGCCACAGTCAAGGGCAACAAGCAGCCACATGAACATCAACAAGCACCCTTTAAGGTACGAATTGGAAGCCGCTTTGGATTGGTGGCGCATGGCGGGTGTCGACTGCGATTTCTCTGATTACGCTACGGACTGGCTTAGTAAAATGGGCTCTAACCCTGATGCTCAAGCAGGCTCAACAAAAGGTGTAAGCGAAGTAAGCTTGACCGGCAGCATGGGGGCAGAAAATCTCAAGAAAGATGCTCCTGGGTCAAATATACGCGTCGAACGAGTGGATTTGCTGGGCCCGAATCCTCCACAGGACTTGGCAGCTTTTCGCGAATGGTGGCTCACTGCGCCTGGTCTTGACGCCATCGGGACGCGCGGGCGCGTTGCGCCGCGGGGACCTTACAATCCGGAGCTTATGGTGTTGGTCATAGACCCAGAGCAGAATGATGATGAGACCGTGCTCAGCGGACCACAAGGCCGCCTTCTGAAGCGAATCATCACAGCAATGGGACTGAACGAAGAAGCGGTTTATTTCGCTTCCGCTTTACCAAGACACACGCCGATGGCTGACACCGCGGCTTTGGCAGCGTCCGGAATGGACGAAATCACACAATTTCACGTTAACCTTGTTTCACCGCAGAGGCTCTTGGCCTTTGGTGCTGGCATCCCGCCGCTTTTGGGCCACGCATTAACGAATGACCTCTCGCTTTTACGTGAAATCAACCAAACAAAGCCACCTATTCCGTTGCTCGTGACTGAGGGGCTCGATGCCATGATGGCAATGCCCCGCTTGAAGGCGCGATTCTGGCGGAGATGGGTTGAATGGTCGGCCAAGGAAACACGTTGAAAAAAGTACGCGCATTTGCTGCTAGCATAAGTCTGGTTTCCACTATCACACTTGCGCCCGCCGTATCAGCGCAGTCTGACGGCTTGGTCGCTCGTTACGAGCGCGACCCGGCACAGAGCAGCTCAATTCCTGCGCAGCTCAGCGAGGCTGAACGCACTCACTACCGCCAGCTTTTCAAAGCCATTGATGCCGAAAAGTGGGATGAGGTCAAAGCCCGCCTGGGTCAACGCACCGATAGCGTGCTGCACCAGATCGCCGTTGCAGAGTTCTACACCCACGCCAAAAGTCCTAAGGTGTCTGCCGAGCAAGTGTCAGACTGGTTTCGTGCCGGTGTCCACCTGCCGCAGTCCGAACAGCTGGGCCGGATCGGAACCAATCGCGGCCTTGAGTGGCTACCAGCATTCCCGCGCGCGATTAATCTCGCACGCCAGCCAGGCATCACCAAGCGTACGCGACCACGCACCGTTGATGACGGAACTTTGCCTGTTGAAAGCAAATCCGTAATCCTTGACGCGATCCGCAATGATGACCCGATGGGCGCATATGCAGAGCTGCAGCAGGTCGACCCTTATCTGAGCTCGGAAGCGCGAGCCGAGTGGCGTCAGCGGGTCGCATGGAGCTTTTACATCGAGAATGATGACCAGAACGCTCTAGCGCTGGCTGAAACTGTTTCTCAAGGTTCCGGCGCATGGGTGGCCGAAGGCGAATGGGTTGCAGGCCTCTCCGCATGGCGACTTGGTTATTGCCAGTTAGCCGCCGATGCCTTTGCCCGCTCAGCTGACCGTTCCGTCAATGTTGAGTTGACTGCCGCCGCGCATTATTGGGCCCATCGCAGCCTTGTACGGTGCCGTGAACCCGGTGCTGCTCAGGCGCATCTGGAAAATGCCGCGCGCTACGATGAGACGCTTTACGGTCTGCTCGCAGTTGATCAGCTGGGCATTGAAGTGCCCTCCTCCGCGCCGGCGCAACAGCTTTCCAGTGCCGAATGGGGTAACATTTCCGAGCGTCCGAACATCCGTATCGCCGCAGCGCTTGTCGAGGTTGGGCGACCAGGGCTGGCCGATGAAGTTCTGCGCCACGAGGCTCGCATCGGCCGTGCACAAAACTATTACGCTGTTGCCAAATTAGCACGCGAACTCGGCTTGCCATCGACCCAGCTGTTTATGGCCAATTATGCACCGCGCGGTATGCGCGCCGATAGCAATCTGCGCTTCCCGGTTGCCCGTTGGCAGCCCCGCACTGGCTGGCGCGTTGACCCTTCGCTCGCCTTTGCCCACGCTTTGCAAGAGAGCAACTTTCGCGCGCGCGCAGTATCGCCAGCCAATGCGCGCGGCCTCATGCAAATCATGCCCGGCACAGCGCGCGATCATAACCGCCGCCTGAACCTTGGCGCATCTTACGCCGACCTCAACGACCCGGAGGTCAACCTCGCATATGGTCAGCAGCATCTTGAGATGCTGCGCGACAGCGGTGCGACACAGGGCCTTCTACCCAAGATAATGGCAGCCTATAACGCGGGTCTTACCCCCGTCAGCCGCTGGAATTATGAGATCAACGACCAAGGCGATCCGTTGCTCTGGATGGAGTCGATCCCCTATTGGGAAACGCGCGGCTATGTCGCCATCGTTATGCGCAATTACTGGATGTATGAGCGCGCCGCTGGCGTTGCCTCGCCCAGTCGCCGCGCCCTTGCACAAGGTCAGTGGCCAACATTCCCTCTTCCCGCTAGATCGAGGTCCGCACACCTCAACCAATAGGGAATTAACACGTGGCGATTGACCAGGCCCGCACCTTCAAACCGATCAACATTGCCATTCTCACGGTCTCTGACACGCGCACCACGGAAAATGACACATCGGGCGATATTCTCGCCGAGCGGGTCATCGCAGCAGGCCACACCCTCACCTTCCGCACCATCGTGAAAGACGATGCGGCGGCCCTTACTACTCAATTCGACCAGTGGATCGATGATCCAGAGATTGACGCCGTGATCTCCACTGGCGGCACCGGGCTCACCGGACGCGATGTAACACCAGAGGCGCTCTCCCGGCTGGAGGGCGCACGCGACATACCCGGCTTTGGCGAGCTGTTCCGCTGGCTGAGCTACAAGAGCATCGGCACCAGCACGGTCCAGTCCCGCGCTTGCGCTGTGGTAGCGCGCGGAACTTACATTTTCGCCCTTCCCGGCTCCAACGGAGCAGTCAAAGACGGCTGGGACGGCATCCTCGCCGAGCAGCTGGATAGCCGTAACAGGCCGTGCAATTTCGTTGAGCTGATGCCGCGCCTGACAGAATCTTGAGTCATCTTGAGCGAAATTTTGACACAGTTGACACACTGTCCAAGGGCAGAAAACCTGCGCTTCCAAAAAAGCGGCATTTGCTGTCGCTCTCATCGCATTTGACCCCTTTGTAGGAAAGGCGATTCTGCGGGTGACTTTTGATCATATGTTCTTTATATGTTCTCGCCTATGGAAGCGCGGAAACATCGTGAATATGCCAAAGGTCGCGGCGCCCCTTCCGCGAAGGTCCCCACCCGCTTTGGCCTTGCGACGCGCGAGATGGATGGCGACTGGCGCGATCATATGGAGGCGCTCGATGGTCCGCCGGTCAAACTGCGCACGCAGGTGACCGAAGAGCGCCCCAAGACTATCCTTTCGTTTAACAACTCACCCGATGTGCCGTTTGACCGCTCGATCAATGCCTATCGGGGGTGCGAGCATGGCTGCGTCTACTGCTTTGCGCGCCCTACCCATGCCTATCACGATCTTTCACCCGGCCTGGATTTTGAGACGCAGCTATTCGCCAAGCCCGATGCTGCAGTGCTGCTGCGCAAGACGTTCAACAAACGCGGATACAAACCAGCCCCGATTGCGCTTGGTACTAACACCGATCCCTATCAGCCGATTGAAAAGCGCTATGAGATCACCCGGCAGGTGCTTGAAGCGTGCCTTGAAGCGCGCCATCCAGTGACGATCACTACCAAATCGGACCGAGTGCTGCGCGACTGCGACTTATTGCAGGAAATGGCAGTACGCAATCTCGTGGCTGTGGCGATTTCGGTGACCTCGCTAGATCCGGCTCTTTCAAGCAAGCTCGAGCCACGCTGTGCTTCGCCAGACAAACGGATCGCAGCATTGGGCAAGCTGGTTGGGCTTGGTGTCCCTGTGCATTGCTCGGTCTCTCCCATCATCCCAGCGATCACAGATCAGTTTATGGAGGAGATAATCGAGGCAATTGCCAGTTTCGGAGTCAAAAGCGCCAATTGGATCCCGCTGCGCCTCCCGCATGAGGTGGCGCCATTGTTCC
Source organism: Pseudomonadota bacterium (assembly GCA_038746055.1). GTDB lineage: Bacteria > Pseudomonadota > Alphaproteobacteria > Sphingomonadales > Sphingomonadaceae > Erythrobacter. The sequence goes on along the minus strand of JBCDKX010000186.1, from coordinate 1,884 downwards.
GCGAGTGGCTGCAAGTGCATTATCCCGAACGGGCGGGCAAGGTGATGAGCATTGTCCAGAGTATCAGAGGCGGCCGCGATAATGATCCCAATTTCTTCACTCGAATGAGACCGCAAGGCGTATGGGCCGATATGTTCCGATCACGGTTCAGGCTGGCTTGCAAGCGAAGCGGTGTCGGACATGGAAAAACAGCTCCCAAGTTCGAGCTCGATTGTTCAAAGTTCACGCCGCCAGAGATCGGAGGACAGCTGCAGCTCTTCTGACGCTGTCACCCCTTAATGCGCATCGGCAGAATTGATCACCAGTGTGTCTGAATCAAGGTAGCGCAAAAGATCACTTGTCACGCTGCCAATGGTCGCTTGGCGAAAACCGCTTGCACCATGGCTCCCCAAGACGACCAGCGCAGATGGGTGACACTCCAGCCCCTGACGCAAGGCGTGCACCGTGTCACCGCGGACAAGTTGCGAGGTCGCGTTTGCCAAATTGCTGTCGCGTGCGGCCAGCTCTGTCATAAACTTGTTCATCGAAGCCTTGCTGTCAGCCTCGATTTCATCGGCGACGTAGGCATCCTGATTAAAGGCTTGAAAAGGCACATACCAGGCGTGAACTATATGGAAGCGTACGTCAGGAAACATCTTGGAAGCAGTCAAAATCGCATGGGCAGAGCCGGGTGAAAAATCGGTGCCAGCGACAATCTCTTTATATCCCTCATTCGCGCGTTCTTTCACCACCAGCACAGGTCTGATCGTAGAACGCAGGATATAATCAACTGCCGTACCGAGAAAAAAGTCGCCCAGCGAGTTATAGCGCGCAGGGCCAAGGATCAGGACATCCGCCCCGCTATTCTCACAACTGTTTGCAATTGCCTGTGGCACGGAGCCCGATGGATAAAGGAAGGTGACATCTTCCTCCTTACCCGACAAGCCAGTTGCCAAACGCATATTGCGGTTGAGTGCATCCAGATCGGGCGTGTCATCGCTCGGCAAATTGGTGGCATGAATCACACATAGATCGCCACCCATCTGCGCCTGAAGCAGCTTCGCCCGGTCAATCGCACGGTCTGCCCTGGGGCTGAAATCGGTCGCAACAGCAATACACGGCATAATGATCCCTTTCATGCCTAAAAAAGTGCCGCAAGAGTAGCAAAATGCCGACCGGTAGCAATTGTTCGCACGACGGAATCTCGGCTATTTCAGCCTAGACCAAACGGCGTATCGCAGGCGCAACATGAGGGGTTAATTTTAGGTCACTACTAAGATCGCTTAAGCTGATGGAGGTAGGGGCTTGAGACACATCCGGTTTATGATCTGGGCTGCGGCATTGCTTGCAGGAAGTCAGGCCCATGCGCAGTCTCGCGCTTCGGCTGAGTTGTACGATTATCTGGTGCAAGATGTGTGCCTTGATGACGCCGGTGAGGTGGTTAAAGGCGATCCGGCAAAGTGTACCAGCAAGCGCAATATCCAGCTTGGCGAACCATCACCCTACATCGTGACTGACTGGGATACCGCGACGCGCGTAAGCTATGCTGCCTGGAACTCGATCCCGGTTCGGGGAGAGGATGGCAATACACGGGTTATCGTCTCCAAGAGCCTGTTGGGAAAGTATGATGCAAACTACACTTTCACATACAATGAGGCGGTTGACGGCTATGATTTGATCGATCTGAACTACAGCTCCTATGCCTCGATCATACGGACGTCTGATGGCGGATGCCTCGACCAAGTCTTCGCACCGCGCCTCGCGCGTAATTTGGCGCGTGGTACACGGTTTAATCGCAGGCGCGCCTTTTCCCGGTCCTTGCTCAATTCACCAAAAGCGCGGGCGGGCGGATGGATCCTCTTTCCATTTGCAGCGGTGCCAAGCGAGTGGCCTCAAACAAACTCA
>JBCDKX010000185.1:0-6646 GCA_038746055.1 Pseudomonadota bacterium | reverse complement strand
CGCGGTTCGGATTGCGGGCTGCGCTGTCCATTTCGGATGGCGATATCCTCGAGATGCGCTCTGAAGGTTATGAGCGCTGGCTCGATAATGAGATAAATCAATCCGTCGAGCGTAGCTCTCAGCAATTCCTGTCAGACCGTGGATTTGAAGATATCACTGAGGAGCAGTGGTTCTTTCGCCGCGCTCCCGCCGATTACATGATCTGGAATCAATTGCTTACCGGCAGCAATTCGGTTCGCAAACGCGCCGCGCTTGCTCTGTCTGAGTTCTTCGTCGTGTCGGTCAACAGCCTGTCAATCTGGCCGAGCTCTGCGATCGGGGCCTATTGGGACATCCTGAAGGAAGGAGCCTTTGGCAATTTCCGCGATTTGCTTGAGGCGATAACCTTGAATGCGGCGATGGGCGTTTTTCTGAACACGCTCGGCAACCAAAAGGCTGACCCTGACACGGGCCGTGTGCCGGATGAGAATTTTGGCCGTGAGGTCATGCAGCTATTTTCCATTGGTCTGTTTGAGCTCAACAATGACGGAACCGAGCGTCTCGATGGATCGGGTAATCCGATTGAGACCTACAGCAATGAAGATGTGACGGGCATCGCTAAGGTCTTCACCGGCTACAACTACAATTATGACGGCAATATCAACATTGAGAGCCCGCCAGGTCGGCCCAATCTGAACATCCCTGAGGCCAGGCTTTTGCGCAATCCGATGACGGCGGATAACAGTCTGCACGTGCGTGACCGGGGGGATCAGCATTCGCGCGAGGAAAAGAGCTTTCTGGGCACCACCATTCCCGCTGGGACCGGGGCGGAGGAGAGTTTGCGGATGGCGCTGGACACCTTGTTCAACCATCCCAATGTTGGTCCGTTCTTTGGAAAGCAGATAATCCAACGGCTGGTCACCAGCAATCCATCGCCGGCCTATGTTGAGCGCGTTGCGCAGGTGTTCAACAATAATGGCGCAGGCGAGCGCGGTGATCTCAGAGCAGTGTTCAAAGCAGTCCTGCTGGATGATGAGGTGCTATCGGTTCAAACGCTTGAAGACCCGACCTTTGGTAAATTGCGCGAGCCAATACTTCGCTTTGCGCAATTTGGCCGTACCTTTGGAGTACAGTCGCAAAGCGGATCTTGGCTCATACCGGACCTGTCGGATCGCTCAAACCGGTTGGGGCAATCGCCGTTGCGTTCACCATCGGTGTTCAACTTCTTCAGGCCCGGTTTCATTCCGGCCAATACGCAAGCCGCAGAACGCGATCTCGTTGCACCGGAGTTTCAACTCGTGAACGAGACGACGGCGGCGTCCTATGTCAATTTCATGGAGCGCTCGGTAGATGGGCGTGGCTTCTGGATGAACGATATCAATCTCGATTACGCCGACGAGCTTGCGATCGCAGGTGACACCACCGCGCTGTTAGATCGGCTCGATCTGCTGCTTACCGCTGATCAGTTGTCTGATCAGACGCGCGGTACGATTGCAGATGCGCTCAATGCGCAAGAAGTGACCGCAACAAGCAGCGCTGAGGACAAGCTTGATCTGGTTCACAGCGCTGTTCTCTTGGTGATGGCGTCCAATGACTATCTGGTGCAGCGATAGGAGGGCGATCATGTTTCATATCGGCAATGCAAATGAGATTACCCGCCGTGCCTTTATGCACCGGGCCGGACAATTGGCGGTCATGGGCAGCGCTTCAGGCTATGCAATGGGCCTCGCGGGGCTGAGCGATGCAGCCGCGTTTGACAGCTCTGGTGGCTATAAAGCGCTGGTCTGCGTTTTCCTTTTGGGCGGCAATGATCACGCCAACACGCTGATCCCTTTTGATAGCGTCAATTACAATCGCTATTCCAGCATACGGGGCGGGCTTCCTGCCAATGGAGGAATCGCGATTGGTCGCGACGCTTTGAGCGGACAAGTGCTCAATCCGTTGGAAGAGCAGACGCTGACCGATGACATGCAGTTGGCCCTTGCACCAACAATGCCACGCTTAAAGGCACGATTTGATCAGGGTATCATGGCCCCTTTGCTGAATGTCGGGCCATTGATTGCGCCGCTTACGCGCCAGCAATATGACAGCGATGACATCGCGCGCTTCCCGCGACCGGCAAAGCTGTTCTCGCACAATGATCAGCAATCGACCTGGCAATCCGGATCGCCAGAGGGCTCGGTTTCAGGCTGGGGCGGCCGGATTGGCGATTTGGCGGCCAGTAGCAACACCAACTCCATGTTCACTGCGATTAACTCGACCGGAAATGCGGTGTTTCTCTCTGGTGACCAAATTCAGCCTTACGGTATCTCTGCTAATGGAGCTGTCACAGTACGGGCATTGAACCGCAGGCTCTATGGCTCGCAAGCGGCAAGCGATGCATTGAGAACTCTGCTCACAGCCGGAAATGGCCACGTCTTTGGCAATGACTATGCCATGGCTAATGCCCGCTCAATCGAGTTTTCCGGCTTCATTGCCGAAGCGCTTGCTAATAGCAGTTTGAATACTGACTTTGGCGAAGGCAATGGCAACAGCCTGTCCAGTCAATTGGAAACTGTCGCGCGATTGATTGCGGCGCGCGGGTCGCTTGGTGTGACCAGGCAGGTGTTCCTCGTCGCAACCGGCGGATTTGACAATCATGACGGTCTGATCGGAACGCACGAAGCGCTTTTGGCAAACGTCGACGCCGCGCTCGATACGTTTTACCGTGCGATGGAGGAAGTCGGCGCGGAAGATCAAGTCACGACCTTCACAGCTTCCGATTTCGGCCGCACGCTTGCTTCGAATGGCGATGGCTCCGATCACGGCTGGGGAGGGCACCACTTCATCCTCGGCGGCGCGGTTGATGGTGGACAATTCTATGGGATAGCCCCACAAATCTCAGTCGAAGGCGACGATCAGGTCGGACGCGGGCGGCTCTTACCGACGACCTCGGTGGACGAATACTCAGCCACGCTGGCAAAATGGCTCGGCGTTGAAGCAGGGGAGATCCCAATCGTCTCGCCCAACATCGGGAATTTTAACACGCCTGACCTGGGCTTTATGCGCGCAGAATCTCCAACTGGTTAAACACCTGATCAGGAGTGTTTTAACTGTTGAACCCTGCATCAGAGATAAAAAATCTCGGATCATGCCCAGAAGTGACTTTTTGCACATTGCGCTGTCCTGGGTCTCGCTAGGTCGTTGTTCATGGGCCACGAGTTCCTGGCCCAAGCGACCCGAAGCCTGGCTCCCCGTTTCTCGGGGAGCTTTTTTTTGATCAGCGATGTCCCCGCTTCCCAACCACGATCAGACATCTTCGCACTGATCCATCAGCGCGTTAATGTCCGGGATGACCAAACTCCTGCCCTTCTTGCGCAATAGGCCGAGCGAGGTGAGTTCGCTGATCGCCCGGGTAATGGTCTCGCGCTGCCCGCCCACGGTTGCTGCCCATTCTGCGTGGGTCGGAGGATTGCGCAGAGTGATCTCATCGCTGTCGCTGTCCTGCGCCATGGCAGTGCGAATAAGCTCGGTGTAAAATCGCATTTTGACCGAACTTGCTGTCGTTTCGTAAATGCGATCAGACAAGTCGCGAATGCGAGACGATAAATCGCGCAGGAGCGCTTGCGTGACACTCGGCAATTCCTGCATAAGTTCGCGAAAGGCGGCACCACTGAGGCGACCCATTGTGACTTCAGAAAGCGCCACGATGTTCACTGATCGCGGCTGGCCATCAAAAACAGCAAGCTCTCCTACATAGGAATAATCGGGCAAGCGCCGATAGCTGATCTCACGGCCTGCAAGCGAGTAACGATTGGCAAGTGCCTGTCCATCTAGCAGCAGAAACACATCGGTGTCGCGGGCCTCATGCGCAATTATCGTCTCCCCCCGCTCGAATCGGACGATCGAAACTCTCTTCAGTACAGTCTGCAGATCTTCATCACTTAACTCTCCAAATATGCTGAAGCTACGCAGTTTATCTTCAAGATTATTGTCTGCTGCCATGAATGAGCCCCTAATTCCCTCGAGCTGACTTGTCAGATGCCCTCAACCTATGGAATGATGCAATTGGGTAGTAAAAGAGGGGGGGCTAAGTGTCCAATGTTGCTGGAAAAGCATATGGGATGATCGTTATCACACCCTTGGCCAAGCGCCTTGGGTGGATCAATAGGTGGATCTTCCGTGTCACGCGCTGTTTTCCGCAAAGTCTTGGTGGGCTTATCGGCCTAAAGTTCATTCATTTTGCACGCTGGGTCATAATTCCTAAGAACGCTTGGCCAACTCTATCCGATCGGCAGGAGAAGCTCGATCGCGATGCGATGCTGTTTCTGTCGAACTTTAATGGCACTTGGGATCAGTACATTGATGCGTTTTCGGACGGTATACCCACGGGGCTTGACCTGTTTTGGTATAAAAATGCGCGCTTTCCCTCGTCCGTTCCAATAACGCCGTTCAAAGACTACATTCGCGCCAATCAGATTGATTGCGATTTCTACTATAACGCAACACCCGGTGCCAATTATCGCGACGTTGTATCGGCTTTGCGCGTAAGAACTGCGCTCAAGGAGCTCGAAGATATCTATCGCGATGAGGCAATAACGCCGGAGCAGTTTGCTCGGCATTTTCGCGAAAAGCTGAGAGGAACGCCCAAGCGGGCCGGGATCCAGAACGATCTCACCACGCAAGGTTTCTCGCCTGTGGCCTCAACCTCAACTGATATGGCGGAAGAGCATCGCCAGCAGTTCAACACCCTCCAAAACAAGTTCAATCAAGCTTGGCAAAAGGAGCATAGATCGCCCGGGGAGGATAACGATGCCTAGTATCGATGGCGGCTACTATTTCCTCACAGTGCTGGCTCCTGTGAGGCGCGAGTGGAAAGTTGGAGAGGAGCAGGGATCGGCTGCTCCGATTATTGAATTGCGCAAAACCCTTGCGCAAATGCCAACCGCAATGCAAACGCCACACAGCCACAACAGTGGCCAGATCAGCGCTTTTTCCAAATCGACCAGGACCCATTTCGCCCGCTTCGCCGTGATCGATCGGTTGGGCTATAATGGTTATGAGGCGGCTGATCCGATCTTTAATTCGCTGGGCTGGGCCAAGCCGGTTGATACCCGGAGCGAGCTGGAGAACCCCTATTTGTTGTTTGCAGCTGAATTTGATGCGCCAAGCGGCTCACGCAACTTTGATCTGGCGGTGTACCTACGCGAATTGTGGGAAGTGATGGAAGAGGATCTGACAGAGATCTTCGGAAATTGTGTCGCCTTTGATCCAGAAGAGATCACCACCGCTGCGGATTTCATTGCCTATATCAAGCGATGCGAGATCGACACGACCATGCCGTTTAATTTCTATTGGGCTGAAAGACCGGACCTTCCAAGTCTGACCAAGTCGGGATTGGCAGCTGGCGTTATCCTTACCGCTGCTGCGATGGCAGCGATATTCTATTGGGTATTTTCGGCCAACGAAATTAGCTGGGCGTGGATTGCGGCGATCATTGCCGCTATTGGCGGAGCGATTGGTTTTCTCGCCTGGCGGTTTGGATCTTTTGGTGACAGGCCCTTTGCAACGCCGCCGGATGCGGATCTGATCTCGGTGCTGAAAGGCCTGCATTTGCAGACCACTTTTGGCGATTTCGTGATCAACAACCAAGCAGCCGAACCTGAGGCGCTGCACAAGGCCTTTGGTCAGTATCTTGAAGAGAACAAGCCTCAGCAGCCTGAACCGCGACACCCGGCAGGGGAAGTCTACCGATGAGCACCGTTAAGGAAAAAGACCGGATTGCGCTTAGGCTCGCCGACATTCAAGGGAACATTCTGACTGCCTATGGCAAGCAGGGATTCCCCAAGGGGCGGGCGATCTTCTTGCATGTCGATGATGGGAAAAAGGGCCGAGCGTTTCTCGAGCGGTTCTACGACCGGGTGACAACAGCGGTTCGCTGGAAAGGCAGAAATCCCTATTCCCCAAAGACCGACGTTGAGCCGCCTGAACGCCCACCTGTCACTTTGAACTTTGCTTTTACGTTTGATGGACTCGCTGCGCTCGGTGTGCCGATCAAGACGCTTTCCATGATGCCAGCTGAGTTCTTGCAAGGCATGCGCGCGAGGGCTCCGATCCTTGGGGATACATCGCCCGAGGGCGCGCTCGATCGCTGGGATAAGGTTTGGCAGGATGAGTGCGAAGCTGGGGCGGATAACTCCGTCCACATTATGGCTTTGCTCAACTCCAAGATGAACCCGGTGACCGGTAACCCTGTTCAGGAGATGGATGATCTTACAGAGCTCATCCGCAGCGAGTGCAATGCCAAAGGCGGCGTGCGCATCCTCAAAGGGCACGGCGTTGGCGCTGAAGAGTATCAGGATATGAGCGCGCGGCTGGTGTGGGAACCTGAGATCGAGCAGTACAAGCCTGTCCCGCTTGAGCATTTCGGCTTTGTCGACGGCATTAGTGATCCCGTGTTCGAGGGCCAGTTTCTGCTTGAGGATGAAGAGAAGCGCAAGGTGGGCAACGGCAAGTTCAAAGGTCGCCTCAAAACGCAGGAAGAGGTTGAAGACAAAGCCAATTGGGCACCGCTCGCGACGGGAGAATTTCTGCTTGGCTATCCTGATGAGGCCAAGGAAATGCCGCCTGCAGCGCGGCCCCAACCTCTTCAGTACCAATGGCACTTTCATGGCCTATCGTAAGCTTG
>JBCDKX010000184.1:0-6724 GCA_038746055.1 Pseudomonadota bacterium | reverse complement strand
CTGGTGGAACCGGTTCGGTCCGATGTTTGCAGCTGATATCAAACGGCAACGGATTAGTAGAATGCGCGGGTTTGGGCATTGGCGCTGGCACCTCGATGAGATGTTTGTGAAGATCAATGGCGAGACTCACTACCTCTGGCGAGCGGTCGACCAAGAGGGGGAGGTGCTCGAGAGTTACGTGACCAAGAAACGGGACAAGAAAGCGGCCGTGCGCTTCATGAAGAAGACCCTTAAGAACCATGGACCTGTGGATACAATCACCACCGATGGGCTGCCTTCCTACAAGGCCGCTATGAGTGAGCTTGGCAACCAAGACCGACAAGAGTTGGGCCGCTGGGCGAATAATCGAGTAGAGAACTCACACTTACCTTTCCGACGACGAGAACGGGTGATGCAGCGTTTCAGGAGGATGAAGTCTCTTCAGAAGTTCGTCTCAGTCCATGCCAACGTCCACAACCATTTCAACTCCGAACGCCACCTCACCGATAGACAAACTTACAAGACCACCCGCGCCGCCGCACTGGCGGAGTGGCAAGGCCTCATGGCCTGATCGAATGTGAGGGTAGGGTGGATTGTGCCTAGCGGAGACGAGTTCGCGTTAGACTGACAGCACCAAACCGGCTCACCAACCAGCGTTGTTGGTGACCTCTGGATCATGGGAAAGCACCGACTGTTGGTCGGAGATGCGACCAAGGCTGGATCTTATCATCTGCTCCTCGGCGCGCAAAAGGCGCATGCTGTGTTCACTGATCCACCCTTCGGCTGCAAGATCGATGGATTCGTTGCAGGAGCGGGCAGGCATCGAGAATTTGTGATGGCATCTGGTGAGATGTCCGATGAGGAGCTCCTTGAGTTTTTCTGTTCCTTTCTGAAGGAACTGAGCGCGGTGCTGCGGCGCGGTGCAGCGCTGTATCTGGTTATAGATTGGCGCAGCCTCATGAGATGATTCTCATCTACAAGACTGCAGGAAAGATGCGGAACAACGTGTCGCTTGGAAAACACGGTCGGCATCGTACAAATGTGTGGCAATACCCCTCCGCTAAGACAGCAAGCAAAGGCAGTGATGAGGGCAATATGCTTGCCAATCATCCCACCCCTAAGCCTGTGAGAATGGTGGCTGATGCTATCCTGGATACAACCAAACGCAGGGACATCGTGCTTGATCCTTTCCTTGGCTCGGGCACCACTTTGATCGCTTGCGAGAAAGTGGGGCGTACCTGCTTTGGCATGGAGCTCGATCCACATTATGCCGATTTGATTGTTATGCGTTGGCAAGCATGGACGGGCCGAAGAGCTGTTCATGCGACCAGCGATGAGAGCTTTGATGAACTCGCTATCAAGCGCAGCGCAACCCCGGGATCTGATGAAGCAGATGTTCTTTCTGGCCGAGTTCAGGAGGGTTCTGAGGATGAGTAAGCGCACAGATAAGCCAGGACGCGAATACCAAGTTGGATATGGCAAGCCGCCTGAGCATGGAAAGATCAAGCCGGGCGAAGTCCGCAACCCATATGGTCGCAATGGAAAGCCAAAGACAGTGGATGATCCGGTTGAGAGGATTATGACGCGCAGGAGACGGGTCGTGATTGACGGAGAAGAGGTTGAGATCTCGAATGCTGAAGCATTCTTCATGAAGTTGTTGGCCCAGGCATTTGAAGGAAGAGCTGGGGCAGCGCGTATTGTTCAGCAAGAGTGGATCCGGTGCTGCAATCAAGGCCAATGACCCCAAGTGCAGAGCAACTCGCTGCTGAGGAGGAGGAAGAAGCGAAAAGGCAGGAACTGTCGAAAAAGTTTATCGATATGCTTGAGAAGATCGCTCAAGATAAGAAGAGCGGGAACGCAAATTGAAGCAGAATTGAGGAGATCGCTGCCAAGCGGTCATGGAACCCAACGAAAGGGTCGGGTATAATCGAGCACTGGTTCAGCAAACACGTTGCTTAACCCAATCAATCAGATCGGCGGTCATGACCCTACGCGCGAGCGTTTGGCCAGACCAGAGGTGGAGCCCTCGCTCCGCTGGCAAAGTCAGGTTCGAACAAGAGTGAAAGCGGACACCAGTCAAAGGGTGACGATTGACATTCTCACCACCCTTCGACGTAGTCATGTTCGTTGCAAAGCAATCGAGATAGCTGAATCCCGCTTGCGATGTGACCTCAAGAGTTAATGAGCGCTTCGATTTTGTCCGCACCAAAGCCCTCTTTGACCATTGCAGGCATCTCTTCTGGGAGCTCTTGGAGAAGACGTTTGCCCCCCTTATGATTGTCTAGCTCTTATCAGGCCTGCGCGATACGGGTCAGGCCATGTTTTTGGATGAGCTCAATCATGAGCTTTGTGTCTGCAAACTGGCCTCAGTCTGCGCGCATTTCCGTCTCCCCGCCGAACGATGCGAGCGAGCCTCAAGTAGTGCGACTGGCTGATTGCACCCCCGGTCCCGGCCATCTACGCACTGCTAGCTTTTGTCTGAAAGCCGTCTTCTTTAGACAGGTTCGAGCCGAGCGGATATGACTTGGATTATGACCCAGCCCACCCATCTCTTTTTCTACGGCGTCCTGCAAGAAGGTCTCGGCCCTGATGGTGGCGATTGGCCGTTCCTGAAAGGGCTCGGCATGGGCGCGCCCGCCACCACCCAGGGCGCGCTTTATGCGCTTCCTTATGACGATGAGTGGTTTCCTGCGCTGATCCTCACCCAAGCGCGCTATTCAACCATCGTCCATGGCATGATCCATGAGGCGTCCCATGTCGACATGGGGCCAGTCGATGAGTTCGAGGGGCCAAGCTACACCCGCCAACCGATCCCCGTCGATGGCTGGGATGGTTATGGTGAGGCCACGGCCGATGCCTACATCTGGACCGATGATCTACCCGATGGTGCCGAGCCCATTGCGAGCGGCAACTTTAGTGATTGGCTCCAAGAAAAGGGCTCCAAGGCCTATTCGGGCAGCTAGGGCATGCATTTTCCTACTTCTTCGCCAGGCGCTAAGAAGGTCGATATGAACCGTTCCTTGCCTCGTTTCTTCCCTCGCTTTTATCGGGGCTGACACGGAGAAAGGAATTTCTTCCCTGGACAGTGTGTCAAGTGTGTCAGTTTTTGCTCGGCGAGCCATTCGAATCGCTTGCACTTTGCCACGAATTCCTTATGTGCGCGCCCCTGACGACACGAAATTGCGAGTCTGGCCTGGCGACAAGGGCTGCCAGGGCTGGTCCAATGTGTCTCTGATTAAAGGAGATGAAAATGCCCAAGCTTAAGACCAAGAGCGGTGTGAAGAAGCGCTTCAAAATCACCGCTAACGGCAAGATCAAGCACGGTGTTGCGGGTAAGCGCCACCGTCTGATTAGCCATAATGCGAAGTATATCCGCCAGAACCGCGGCACCGATGTGATCTCGGATGCTGATGCCAAGACGATCAAGAAATGGGCCCCGTACGGGCTCGATTGATCGCGCGACCTAAGGAGATAGAGATATGCCTCGCATAAAACGCGGCGTAACCACGCGCGCTAAGCACAAGCGGATTTTGGATCAGGCCAAGGGTTACCGCGGTCGCCGCAAGAATACGATCCGTATCGCCCGCCAGGCGGTCGAAAAGGCTGGCCAATACGCCTACCGGGATCGCAAGGTGAAAAAGCGCAACTTCCGCGCGCTTTGGATCCAGCGCATCAACGCAGCCGTTCGCGCTGAAGGTCTTACCTACTCGCAATTCATGCACGGCGTAAAACTTGCTGGGATTGAGCTTGACCGCAAAGTCATGGCTGATCTCGCGATGAATGAAGAAGCAGCGTTCAAAGCGATTATCACTCAGGCGAAAGACGCGCTACCGGCCCAGTCGAGCGCCTAATCGAACGAGGGTAAGCGTAAGCGCTTTACTCTCCGCTCGCTTATCCGTGAGCTAGAAAGCCGAGTGCAGTAAAGGGTCCGGCCCCGAATTTGGCGGCCAGGCCCTTTATCTATTCTTGTGCTGAATTGTAAGAACACGACGCAAAACTTGTAGTTTTGCGACAATTCGGCCAAATTGGGCCGATGAGTCAGGAGCAACGGCCAAAAGGGGACGGGAAATCACCCGCTGACGATCCAGCTGGTTCGCAGCATTCGGTTCGTGCCGTTTTTCACCCGCCTCCAGCGCAGTTTGCTGGTTGTTTCACTTCGTTTTACCAGCTGAAACTTGATATCTCTGACGGCGGAGTGGTTGAGGATTATCTCCAACCCGAGTGGGCCAATTTGCGTTTCTTCGGAGGCTCTTGTCCTACCGCACAAATCGGTCGGAGGAGGCTGTCAGATGCGCGTTTTGTCGTTACCGGACCAAGCTCTCTTGCTTGTAAGTTTAGCGTCGGTAGCGCAAGCATGTGGGGGATCGGATTGTTACCGCTTGGTTGGGCACGTCTGATCGAATCGGATGCTTTCAGTTATCGCGACACGCTGTTTGACGGCACGCGCGATCGGATATTTGCGAAGTTTGATAGTCTCAGCAGCATCTTATGCGACCCCCGAGCGCCGTGCGAAGAACAGCTTGTGGCGATCAATGATATGATGGAGACCCTCATGCGACCTAGCCGTGATGAGGATAAGATCGTCCGCGTCCACGATGCGCTTGTGAATGGCGATCATTTCGCCGTTGCAGCACTTGCAGACGCTTGTGCCATGAGTGTTCGCACGCTTGAGCGGGTGTGCCGGCGCTACTTTGGGTTTACGCCCAAGCGCCTGATGCGTCGCCAGCGTTTCACTCGAAGCCTGATCAGTTTCATGCTCCATCGCGGCGATGCGCTTTGGACTGAGGCGATGGATGAGGAGTACCACGATCAAGCGCAATTTACCCGTGAGTTCACCGAATTTATGACAATGACACCGAGCAAATATGCTGGTCTTGATCATCCGATCCTGACATCGTTCATTGAGGCGCGCGCCAGGGTTTGGGGCAGCGCGGCTCAGGCGCTTGATCAGCCGCGTCAAAATGACACTGATGAACAATGAAACAGTAATTTATCCTTGGCGGTGGCGGCCCTGCCGCAACCCGTTGTGCGGGCGATTGCCTAACGCGAAATCCAGGTAATCTCACTCGGAATTGAAACGCGCTTTGCATGTGCGGCCAATTCTCGCTAGCGGACCGGCTCATTCGAAAGCAGAATTGATGACCGAATTTACAGATCAGAAACGGACGACCTTGTCCGAAATTAATGCGGTGACCAGCCTTGATGCGCTGGAAGAACAGCGGGTGGCGTCGCTCGGCAAAAAGGGCTGGGTGAGCTTGGCGCTGAAAACTCTGGGGCAAATGAGCCCGGAGGAGCGTAAAGATGCGGCGCCTGCGATCCAAGCGGTGCGTGGCGAGGTCGCTGAGGCGATTGATGCAAAGAAAGCAGAGCTTGAAGCGGCGGCGCTTTTGGCACAGCTTGCGAGCGAGACAATTGATCTGACGCTGCCCGCACCAGAGCAACCCAAAGGATCCATCCACCCGGTCAGCCAGGTGATGGATGAGCTGGCTGAGATTTTCGCTGATCTCGGCTTCACTGTAGCCACCGGTCCCGAAATTGAGGATGATTGGCACAACTTCACAGCGCTCAATATGGACGAAAGCCATCCTGCGCGCGCGATGCACGACACCTTCTATTTTCCGGATACTATATCGCCCAATATGGCTGGGGCTGGCTCTGGTGCCAGTGAAGTTTCTTCGGATTCTGCTATGACCGATCGCGATGCGGAGCACGTGTTGCAGATGCTGCTGCGCACGCATACTTCGCCGGTACAGATCCGCAGTATGAAAGCCGACGGCGCACCAATGCGCCTCATTGCACCGGGGCGAGTTTATCGGTCAGACTCCGATGCAACCCACACGCCGATGTTCCATCAGGTCGAAGGGTTGGTGGTTGATGAGGACATACATCTCGGCCATCTTAAATGGACGCTAGAGACCTTCTTCAAGGCTTTCTTTGAGCGCGAAGATATTACCTTGCGCCTGCGCCCATCCTACTTCCCTTTCACCGAACCAAGCGTCGAGGTCGATGTGGGTTATTCGAATGAAGGCGACCGCCGCGTTGTGGGTGGCCACGGCGATGCGCCGGGTCATGACTGGATGGAATTGGGCGGCTCAGGGATGGTCAATCGCCGCGTGCTCGAATTCGCTGGCATTGATGCCAACAAATACCAAGGCTTTGCCTTTGGCCTCGGGATCGACCGGATTGCGATGCTCAAATACGGCATGAACGATCTGCGCGCCTTCTTTGACGGCGACCCGCGCTGGCTCGCCCATTATGGCTTTTCGCCTTATGATCAGCCAACGCTCTCTGCTGGCGTAGGAGTGCGCCCATGAAGTTCTCAACCACATGGCTCAAAGACCACCTTGATACTGGCGCGAGCTTGCAAGAGATTTGCGATACGCTCAATGCTATTGGGCTAGAGGTTGAAGGCGTTGAGGACCCGTCTCAGACCCTCGCCGGTTTCCGTGTTGCGCATGTCCTGACCGCAGAAAAGCACCCGGACGCGGATAAGCTCCAGGTGCTGAGCGTTGATACTGGCGAAGGCGACCCGGTGCAGGTTGTGTGTGGCGCTCCGAATGCGCGCGCAGGGATCAAGGGTGTGCTTGGGCTTCCCGGCGCAGTGGTGCCTTCCAACGGCATGGAATTGCGCAAAGCAGCGATCCGTGGGGTCGAAAGCACCGGCATGATGTGCTCTGCGCGCGAGCTTGAGCTTGGCGAAGACCATGACGGGATCATCGAGCTGCCCGATGATGCGAGCATTGGT
>JBCDKX010000183.1:0-6731 GCA_038746055.1 Pseudomonadota bacterium | reverse complement strand
CGGTAATGGCATTCAGATTTTCCCGGGCTCTGTCCCGGTCTATCGTGGAAACCAGCTGATCGGCGGGATCGGCGTTTCGGGCGACGGGATCGATCAAGACGATATGATCAGTTTCCTCGGGCTCCATAATGCAGGTGTACGTACCGGCACAGTCAACAATGCGCCGAGGGAAATCCGCGCAGACCGGATCGTGGTCCAAGTGGGCAATCGGGAAGTACGACTGCGCTACATCAATTGTCCTTTTGCGCCTTTCCTCGACGATCCGGCGCAAAATGTATGTGAGGGGCTCTAAGGCATGAGCGCGATCTCGCTCCTTCCGCTGATGATCCTGATGCAGGCCGCGCCCGGTGACGAGCCGGCGACGGCGCCCCCGGTTGAAGAGGCGGAGCACAACCAAAGCATCGGCCGTGAGGGACTCAACACCACAGCGAAGGAAGAAGCTGACGAGCTAGATAACCAGATTATCGAGGGCCGCGAGCGCCCCGGATTCAACGCGCCTCTCCCTGAGAGAGTTGAACAAGAAAATCCCGGCGCCGTGCGCGCGCCTCCGCCGCAGGCCTTTTCGCCCGACCAAGTGCCAATCCCGGACCGCTGGCGGCTGATCGACAATGTGACCGATATAGATGGCAATCCGGTAATCCGTGAAAGCCTGCTCGATCCATATAATCAGAACACCTATAAAGGTGATCGGCCGATCAATCGGGAGAAGGTGCCGTGGCTGCCGATCAAAGAGGATGATTGGTTCTTTGTCGTTAATGCGATCAGTGACACGATTTATGAGCCGCGCACTTTTCCTATACCTGTTGGTATTCAGACGACTGAGGACCCTGACCGGCTTGATGTCTTTGGCAACGATTTCTCGACCGTTCTGGCGCAGACCTTCATCGTTGGCGCGGCGCTGCTTAAAGGCTCAACTGCCTATAAGCCGCCAAGCATCGAATACCGCCTGACGCTCGCCTATAACGTCAATTATGTCGACGTGCCTGAGCGACGTGTACTGTTTGTCGAGCCTTCGCGCCCAAGCCACCGGCTCGATCACTTCCTCGGCGTGCAGGAAGCTTTCGTTGACTATCACTTCACTGAGTTTGACCGTGACCGATTTGACTTCATCTCGATCCGCGCAGGAATTCAGCCGTTTCAGGCCGATTTCCGCGGCTTCCTGTTTCAGGATCAGCAGCTCGGCATTCGCCTCTTTGGGAACCGCGATAACAATCGGTTTCAGTTCAATCTCGCTGCTATTTGGCGGCTGGAGAAGGACACGAACAGCGGGCTCAATTCAGTGGCCAAAACGCCGCGTGATGACTTTGTCTTCATGGCCAATGTCTATCGGCAGGATTTCCTGATCCCGGCGCTCACGAGCCAGTTGACAGTGGTCTACAATCGCAACCGCGAAGCTGACGATATCCAGATCGATACCAACGGCTTCCCGGTGCGCCCCGCCTTGCTTGGCGATCTCAGAGGGCGTGAATATGACGTCTTCTATCTTGGTTATAATGTCGATGGGCGGATCGGTCGGGTCAACGTCACAGGTAGCGCTTATTGGGCATTGGGTGAGGACCGCAACAATATTCTCACCGGTTTGCCAGCAGATATAAACGCGCAATTTGCTGCGGCAGAGCTGAGCTATGACCGCGACTGGATCCGCTTTCGTCTTTCAGGCCTCTATCAAAGCGGTGATGGCGAGCCTTTCAATGACAAGCAAACTGGCTTCGATGCGATTTTTGAAAACCCGGTGTTTGCGGGCGCGGATACTTCATACTGGATTCGGCAAACGCTCCCCTTCGCGGGTGGTGGCCGGGTCATCTCGATCAATGGCCGCAACGGGATTCTTAATACGCTGCGCTCTTCAAAAGAGCAGGGCCAGTCGAATTTTTTGAACCCCGGTTTGTGGCTGGTGGGTCTTGGTGCAGATTTCGATCTGACCCCCGAATTTCGGTTGAGCACCAATGCCAATCATCTTTGGTTCGAGAACACCGCGACGCTTGAGAATTTCCGGATTGAGGGCTCGATCCCGACGGAAATTGGTTACGATCTCTCAGCCTCGGCCATCTATCGTCCCAAGGCCAATCAAAACATCGTTTTCCGTCTGTCCGGCGCGGCGCTGATTTCGGGGCGCGGGTTTGAAGACCTGTTCGACAACCTTGGGGGTGACGGGAACTTCTATTCCATCCTCGCAAACCTGACGTTGACCTATTGATGCTGGCCGGGGGGGACAACAGAACGAAGGGCCCAAGGGGTGGGGCTTTGCGACCGGCGCATATGACGTTGGTGGTCTTTGCGCTGATCCTTGGCGTGTCGATGTTTCAGTCAGAAACGCAGGCGGCCGATAAGGAAAAGCCGACCAAACGCGATTACAGCCTCGTCATCACTCCCCCAGCACCTGCTCGTCAATCGCAGACTGAGGCGGATGCCAAGTCCGATGGTTGCCTCACTTGCCACCGCGCCAGCGATGCGCCGACCATGCATGAAACCCCGGCCGTGGTGCTGGGTTGCACCGATTGCCATGGTGGCAATGCGAGTGTGACTGGCAATCCTAGACTTCCCTACGACCATCCAGATTATCTGGCCGCGCGTGACAATGCTCATGTGCTGCCGAAGTACCCGGATAGCTGGCATTTCCCCTCTTCAGCGAACCCGGAGCGGTCCTACTCGCTGCTTAACAAGGAATCGCCTGAGTTTGTGAAGTTCGTGAACCCATCGGACTACCGCGTTGCGCGCGAGGCCTGCGGTTCGTGCCATATTCAGGCGATTGAGGCATCTGAGCGTTCGATCATGGCGACCGGCGCAATGCTGTGGGGCGGGGCGACATATAACAACGGCATCCTTCCGTTTAAGAATTATATTCTGGGCGAAGCTTACACCCGCGCGGGAGACAGTGCGACGATTGCCGGTGTTGGCAATGTGATCGCTTCGCCAGGAGATGATCCTAATGATCAGCTGTCTGACGAGCAGAAGGCGCGTGGCGTCCTTGGGCAGCTTTACCCCCTGCCAGCGTGGCAGGTAATTCCGCCAGCCGATGTCTTCCGTGTGTTTGAACGCGGTGGACGGACAATCAACTCGCAATTCCCGGAAATCGGCTTGCCGAGTCCTACGGGTCAAATTCAACGCTTGGAAGAACCGGGACGGCCCGATCTCAAGCAATCTAACCGTGGGCCTGGGACCGGATTGCGTGTTGCGATCCCGGCGCTCAATATTCACAAGACCCGGCTCAATGATCCCTTCACCTGGTTTATGGGAACCAATGATCAGCCCGGCGACTATCGCCATTCAGGCTGCGCCTCTTGCCATGTCATTTACGCCAATGACCGCGAGCCACGTCACAGCCTAACCTATGCGCAATATGGCCGCGATGGGCAAACGGTAACGGCTGATCCCTGCATCAACCCAGAGGCCAACACCAATGCCGCGCTGCAATGCTATCAGCGTGTTACTTCAGGTGGGCGCAACCCAGGTGAAGTGGGCGGCGATAGCTATAAGAAGGATATTGGTCTTCCGAAAAGCGGCCTCAAATACGGTTCGTTCGAGGGTGATGGTCCAAGTGGGAGACCGAGCAGCGGCCATGGCGCGCTCAAAGGTCCGGAGGACGATGAGCACAAAGATCCTGGCACTTATGACCGTAAACCCAAGCGCGAAATTGGTCACCCGCTAAAGCACGTCTTCACGAGGGCTATCCCTACCGCACAATGCATGACCTGCCATATGCACCAGCCCAACATCTTCCTCAATTCCTACCTCGGTTACACCATGTGGGACTATGAAAGCGATGCACCGATGATGTGGTCGGGTCCGGAAAACGAGACTCCACGCCCGCATGGCATGAGCGATGAGGACTACGAGACCTTCTATAAGACTCAGCGTTTTCCGACGGCTGAGCAGGTCCGTGCCATCCTTGACCGCAACCCGGAAGGCGCAGCAGCGCGCGGCATGTGGGCGGACAAGGATTTCCTGCGCAATGTCTACGATTTGAACCCAGACCTTCAGGACACGCAATTCGCCGATTACCACGGCCACGGCTGGAACTTCCGCGGCATCTTTAAGCGTGACCGTGACGGCAATCTGCTCGACGCAGAAGGTGAAATCCTACGCCCTGGCAATCCCGAGACTGACACGCCAGAAGAGCAAGCCTATCACGACGACCGCTGGCGTCAGCGCTGGCGTAAGGATGGTGAAGGCAAGTTCGTCGAAGTTGAGAAGAACCCAGCCAAGAACGGCTCCAACAACCCCGGCACCGCCGTCCATATGATGAGTATCCACGCCGAGGTCGGCATGCAATGCGTCGATTGCCACTACGAGCAGGACACGCATGGCAATGGCCTCATCTATGGCGAGGTCGCCAATGCGATTGAGATCGGGTGCAAGGATTGCCACGGCACTGCTGACGCCTATCCGACGCTTCGCACGAGTGGTCCTGCGGCTCCCCCTGAAGGCCACAATCTCGCGCTTCTGCGCAACCCAGATGGACAACGCCGGTTTGAGTGGATGGAGAATGAACAGGGCGAACGCATCCTGATCCAGCGCAGCATTCTTGACCCAGAGCTTGAGTGGGAAGTGAGCCTCGTCAAGAACTCCGTCGATCCGGAGAACTCGACCTTCAACGCCAAGGCCGCCCGCTCCAAACTGATGAGCACGTACGGCGCGGAAACTGGTAATTTTGAATTCGGCACCGGCATCGAAAGCGGTGAGCGGGCACATGACGATGGCAATATGGCGTGCTTCACTTGCCACCTTTCATGGACCACATCTTGTGGTGGGTGCCACCTGCCGATTGAGGCAAACTGGAAAACCAAATCGCACCGCTATGAAGGTGGCTCAACCCGGAACTTTGCATCCTACAACCCTCAAGTGGCGCGTGATCAGATGTTCCAGCTAGGCGTGCACCAAACCACCAAGGGCAATCAGACTGCGCCCGTTCGTTCAACCTCGGCTCTCGTGCTGTCCTCCACCAATATCAATCGTGAGCGCATTTATGTGCAGCAGCCTCCGATCAGCGCGATTGGCTTTTCCTCGCAAGCTTTCGCGCCGCACTTCCCTCACACCGTGCGCAAGACAGAGACAAAGCAATGTTCTGACTGTCACCTCTCGGTAGCTGAAGACAACAATGCCATCATGGCGCAGCTGCTGCTCCTCGGAACCAATTATGTAAACTTTGTCGGCATGCATGCCTTTACCGGTCTCGAGGGCGGAATCAGCGCGGTGCGTGTTACTGAATATGATGAGCCGCAAGCGGTGCTCGGTTCCTACCTGCATCGCTACTCCTATCCTGACTATTGGAGACGGCACGTCGAGGACAACGACCGCGAGCTTAAGAACTGGGTCCGCGGCGAAGCATTCGATGGCGATATCTCCGGTGAGACCAAGCCGTTTGAGGAATTCGTCAATGTTCATGAAGGCACACCAGACCGGGTTGGCTGCCTCCAAATGCGCGGCGAATATCTGTTTGTCGCCGAAGGCAAAGGCGGCTTCCAAGCCTATGACATCGCTTCAATCGCCAACAAAGGGATCTCCGAACGCATTTTGACTGCGCCCTTCTCGCCGCTTGGTCATGACACACATATCAACACCAAAGATGCGACCTGCATGGCGTTGGCGACCAACCAGCCAGTCGCACCCGAGCGAAACACCGCTCGCATGCGGGAGGTGAATGAGGAACAACCCTTCAGCCCGATCTACGATTACGCCTTCATTACCGATAGTCAGGAAGGTCTGATCGCGGTTGACGTAAACACACTGGCGGACGGCGAGTTCCGCAATAACTTCTTCAAGCGTGCACGCTTCCCCGGGGGCAAGAAGGCGTGGAACCCGGATGGCGTCCTGAACGGTGCCAACCATATTACACTAGCGGGCGACTTTGCCTACATCACTGCCGATGCGGGGCTCGTTGTGGTCTATCTGCCCAAGGATATTCCAGACAATCCGGCAACTCCTTATGTCGATGAGTGCGAGCTTAACCCGTCCAATCCAGCTGAAAGCTGCCTTGCGCCGCGCGTGACCAAGGTCATTCCTCTTGAAGGCGCGCGCGCAACCACTGTCCAGTTCCGTTATCTCTGGCTGACGGACAATGAAGGTCTCAAGGTCTTCGATGTCACTAAGTTGGGAGATCCGGTTGCAGTGCCAGAGGCGACTTACCCAATAGCCGACGCGCGCCGCATCTATGTCGCGCGGACCTACGCGTATGTCGCGGCGAAAGGCGATGGGCTGATGATCTTCGATGTGAAGAACCCGCGCGCGCCCGAGCTCTACAAGAGGGTCACGCTGGAAGGCACATTGAACGATGCCGAAGATGTCATCATTGGTTCCACCAACGCTTCACTCTTCGCGTATGTGGCGGACGGAGTGAATGGTCTCAAGGTCCTCCAGCTCACCAGTCCTGAAAGCCAACGCAATTTCTACGGCTTCAGCCCAGCGCCGATACCCGAGCTGGTCGCCTATGCGACAACGCCGACACCTGCGATCGCACTTTCTAAGGGCCTCGACCGCGATCGGGCTGTTGATGAGACCGGCGGTCAGATGGCGGTTTTTGGCCGGCTTGGCTCGCGGCCCTTCACGCGGCCAGAGATGGAGACGCTTTTCATGACCCGCTCGGGCGTGCCATGGAAGGTCACAGATGAGGTCAATATGAACCGCTGGGTGGGTCCGCGCTTTGGCCCCAATATGGCGGTGCGGCGCGAGGAAGAAGCGGCAGATGCCGAGCCGGTCGATGAGAACAATCTCGGCGGTTGAGGGGAGGCTCT
>JBCDKX010000182.1:0-6770 GCA_038746055.1 Pseudomonadota bacterium | reverse complement strand
GGGACTGCGCTTGCCAACACTCAATGAGCTTTACCGACCTTTTGTTGTTTTCCCTGTTGTCACACAAGCCAACGCTGCGCTTGAAAATGAGCGGCTCGAGGGTTTCGAGCTTGGCTTCGATTGGCAACCCTCGCGTAATGCGGCCCTGTCGGTCACAGCGTTCGATAACCGTGTGAAAAACGCCATCGCCAATGTGACGCTCCAACCAAACCTGCGCCAGCGCCAGAACCTGCCGGCGATTGACGCGCAAGGGATCGAGGGAACGCTGGCTTTGAGTTTCGGTGAGATCAGCTTCGACACTTCGCTTGCATACACCGATGCCACCATTGATGGAGCGGGCGCGTCGACCGCGCTTGATGGCAATCGTCCACCGCAGACACCAGAATTTTCTGCTTCCGCAACCCTTGCGTGGGAACCGACCGAAGGTATCCGTCTTGCTGGAACGCTGCGTCACATTGGCGCCCAGTTCGAGGATGACCAGGAAACCGATAGCCTACAGTCCGCAACCACGCTCAACCTGTTTGCTCAGGTGCCAGTGAACGATACTATCTCGGTTATTGCACGCGGTGAGAATATCTTCGACGAGACGATTGTTACTCGCAATGCGGGAGGGGCAATCGATCTTGGAGTGCCCCGTACAGTGTGGCTTGGGCTCCGGATCGGGCTCTAATTCTTTAGGCTCTTCAACAATCAACCAGAAACAAAATTATTCGGGTCTGTGCAACCCTGCACAAATGCTGCGCTGCAGCGCAAAATGTGGCATTTTTACATCATTAGTACGATAACTCGCTGAAGTGGCTTGGCACGCGCAAAAGCGCTGATAGTCTCCTTCGCGGGAACCATGCCGAGCAAAGTTCGGATGAAAGTGGAGAGAGAAAATATGACGCGTAAGCTTACGGCTTATGCTGCGGGCCTTATGGCGTGCAGCGCATTTACCGCCCCCGCAATGGCACAAGATGCCGAGCAGCCTGCTGAGGAATTACAGGCACCATCTGACAATGTCATCATCGTGACAGCGACTAGGCGTGCGCAGGACGTCCAGGACATTCCGCTTGCGGTGACCGCGGTTGGGCCCGAGCAGCTACAACAGCAGGGCGTCAACGAAATCCGCGATGTGACTGCGGTCGCGCCAAGTTTCTCAAGCACGACTGCGCAAACCGCCGCAGGTTCTGTGGTACTTCGTGTTCGCGGTGTGGGTACGACTTCTAACAACATCGGATTTGAATCGGCGGTCGGCATCTTTATCGATGGCGCCTATCAATCGCGCCCAGGCGTTGCTTTGGGCGAGTTCGTCGATATCGAGCGGGTTGAGGTTTTGCGTGGCCCTCAAGGAACGCTATTTGGTCGCAACACGTCTGCAGGTGCGTTGAATATCACCACCGTACGACCTGACCTTGGCGAGTTTGGTGGATTTGCCAATGCGACATATGGCCGGTTTGACGAGATTGGTCTGCAAGGCGCGATCAATGTGCCTATCGTTCAAGACACCTTGGCTTTGCGCTTGACCGGCGCATATCGTGAACGCGACGGCGCGGTGACCGTGGTCGACGCGGCTGGAAACGCTTTTGACGATACCAATGATATTGATCGCTACTTGCTACGCGGACAAATCGGATGGGAAACTGAAAGCGGCTTTAGAGGCCGCATTATGGCTGACTATTCCAATAATCAGTCAAGCGCCGGTGTTGCGGTGCAAGTGTTTGAAACACCGCTGAGCCCGTTCTTCCCTGCTGTTGGTCTGGGTGCGACCGGTGGTCAGCCGACCGCAAACTTTGCGACTACGCCATTCGACCAGGCCGGGTTTGATCAAGCTGCTCAGGATAGAACCGTCGCAGCAAACTTTGCGCCAGTTGCTGACGTGGACAATTGGGGCGTCTTAGGAGAATTTGAATACCCGATCAGTGATTCCGCCGACGTTATTTTCATCGCTTCATACCGAGAGTTTGATGCGCTTGAGTTTTACGATTCTGACTTTTCGGCCATCGATTCCTTTAATGTGCAGCTCGATACTCAAATCGACACCTTCACAGCCGAACTGCGATTTCAGGGCGAAGCGTTTGATGGCCGGGTGAACTGGCTGTTCGGCGGTTATTATTCTGACGAGCAGATTGAGGCGAACAACTCCTTCTTCCTAGCAGATGATTTTGGCGAGCAGGTCGGCTTTCTTTTCGCAGGGCTGAGTGGAGGCGCTACCTTGGGCACCCTTGGGCCAAACCCTCTATCTGCGCTAACCGGTGGCCTTGATCCAGCAGGTTCGACCAGCACCAACCGCTTCACCCAAAGTGCGGAGAGCTGGTCAATCTTCACCCACAACACGTTTGAGATCACCGATGGGCTCGAATTCACCGTTGGTGCGCGCTATTATGACGAAAGCAAATCTGGCGGCTTTGAACAGGTCTCGAACGTCAACTCCGTCTGTCCAACTTTTGCTGGTGCTCTGCTGGGTGGCGCACTCCCACCACTGGGCGCACTTCAGGATCTAGCCGTTCTGACCGCCTGTTTCGGCTTCACGGCGCCAGCTGATTTACCGGCAGCGGCTGTCCTGCCATTGCCGCTGACATTCCAAGACACCTTTGATGACGATGAGCTGATCTATACGCTGAAACTCGGTTATGAGATCACCTCAGATGTGTCCACTTATGCCAGTTTTACACATGGAATTAAGGCTGGTGGTATCAACCTTGATACAACCGCTGGAGTGTTCGGCGCCGACCCGACCTTTGAATCCGAAGAGGTCGACGCTTACGAAGTTGGGATCAAGTCGCGCTTCCTTGACGATGCAGTGACTTTGAATGTCGCTGCCTTCCACCAGGAGTTCACCAACTTCCAGGTGCTTGAATTCACCGGGGCAGCGTTCCAGTCATTCAACGTCCCTGAAGCGCTAACGACTGGCATCGAAATCGAAGGTGTAATCCGGCCAAGCCCGAATTGGACCTTTAACCTTGGCACGACCATTCTCGATGCGCGCTATCCGGATGATTGTGCTGGGGACCTTACCAGCGTGACAGTGCTGTCGCTCTGCGGCAATGATCTTACCAACGCAGCGGAACTAACTGCGATCGCTGGCGCACTGTATGAGACTGAGATTTCAGACAATCTCGACTTCTTTGCGTCCGGACAGGTTCGGTTTGTATCGGATGAGCGCACCTCCACCCAGGCAATTGTGCCGCCAAGTCAGGGCGCTACGGTCGCTGAAACACAAGCAGCGATTGATGCTGCACCGCTTATTGTTGGCGATGTTCAAGACAGCAACATCAAGATCAATCTGCGGGCTGGCATTGGATCGCCTGATGACACCTGGGCGCTGGAATTTTACGTGCTCAATGTTACCAATGAGGTGACCCGCGGTGTGACATTCAACAATGTTCTGCGCGGTGTTGGTGCGGTGAATGCGCGGTCAAGCTTCATCCTTGAACCGCGCACGTACGGTGCAACGCTAAGGACCAGATTCTAATCAGGATCTAGCGAACAAAAAGGGCGGCTCAGGAAACTGGGACGCCCTTTTTTGTTTTGGCACTCGCTCTCTTTCGTTGCCGTAATCGTTACGCTCTGACTACATAGAACGGGCAATCAGCATTTTCATCACTTCATTGGACCCGCCAAAAATGCGGGTGATGCGGCTGTCGCGGTACATTTTCGCAATAGGATATTCGTTGATGTAGCCAGCACCGCCGTGCAGCTGGAGGCATTTGTCAACGACTTCACCCTGCAGTTCGGTACACCAATATTTTGCCATCGAAGCCGTTGCGACATCAAGATCACCCTTAAGGAGTTTGGCGATGCAATCGTTGACGAAGACCCGCGCCGCTGTGCCGCGTGCTTTGAGGTCAGCGAGCACGAACTGCGTGTTCTGGAAGTCCCAGATAGTCTGACCAAAGGCCTTGCGGCTCTTTACATAGTCGATGGTGGTGTCGAGCGCTTTCTCGATGCCGGTGCAGGCTCCCATTGCGATTACAAGGCGTTCTTGCGGAAGCTCGCCCATCAACTGGTAGAAGCCTTTGCCTTCAAGACCGCCAAGGACGTTTTCGGCTGGAACAAACACATTGTCGAAGAACAGCTCTGAGGTGTCGGCAGCGTCGAGCCCGATCTTGTCGAGCTTCTTGCCGCGCTCAAACCCGTCTGCGCCTTCCGTTTCAAGGAGCATCAGCGAGATGCCCTTCGCACGTTCATTCGGGTCGGTCTTGGCTACCACGACGATAAAGTCCGCGGCCTGACCGTTCGAGATATAGGTTTTGGCTCCGTTGATGCGGTAGCCATTGCCGTCTTTGAGAGCCGTGGTGGTAATCGACTGAAGGTCGGAGCCTACGCCGGGTTCCGTCATAGCAATTGCGCTCACCAGTTCACCGGTGACGAGCTTGGGCAGATACTTCTGTTTCTGCTCCTCGGTACCGTGGCGCACGAGGTAAGGCAGGATGATGGTATTGTGGAGCGAGGCTGCAAAGCCATCAACTTCATGCTTCGATTGCTGATCAAGCACAACCATGTCGTGACGGAAGTCGCCACCGTGGCCGCCATACTCGGTCGGAACCGATACACCGAGTAGGCCAGCGGCCCCTGCCTCGTTCCAAAACTCGCGTTCAACCTGACCTTTATCGCGCCATCCTTGGACCCGCTTTTGCGGAGCATGTTGCTGATAAAACTTGCCGACGGCGTCCGCGAAGATCGCAATCTCTTCGTCTTCCATGAACTCGGGCTGTGGCACGTCAATGACGGGCATATCTCTCTCCTAAAATCCCAATTTAAATACGAAGGGGCACCCGCAATGGACGCCCGCTCGTCAGATCACTTGCCCTTCCAATTGGGCGCGCGCTTCTCTGCAAAAGCGGCTGCGCCCTCGCGGGCGTCTTCCGATACAAACACCGGCGCGATCAGCTTGCCTTGGTTGGCGTAGCGATCTTCCATCGCCCACCCGCGCGACTCCTTGAGAATTTGCTTCGACACACGCACAGCCAGCGGACCATTAGCCGCGATCTTTGCCGCAAGCGCTTTAGCTCCTTCAAGCGCAGATCCATCGGTAACGGTGTTGATCAGACCGAGCTCATAGGCGCGGCCCGCATCGATAAAGTCACCCGTCAAAGCAAGCTCCATCGCAATTCGTTCAGGGATTTGATCAGGCAGCATCATGACGCCGCCGGCGGCTGCCACAAGGCCGCGCTTGGCTTCCGGAATGCCGAATTTCGACCCCGCATTCGCGACCACCAGATCGCACGCAATCATCAATTCGAGGCCGCCTGCGAGCGCATAGCCTTCAACCGCGGCAATAAGCGGTTTCGCCGGCGGTGCTTCGACGACACCACCAAAGCCGCGTCCTTCAACGCTTGGGCGCTCCCCGCGCAAAAAACCCTTGAGATCCATGCCGGAACAGAAGGTTCCACCTGCTCCAGTCAGAACGCCAACCCGCAAATCGTCTTCAGCGTCCAACCGGTCCATTGCCGCCGCAATGCCTTCTGCAGCCGCTTTGGTCATGGCGTTCTTGGCCTCCGGACGGTTGATCGTAACAATCAGGACACCGTCCGCAACCTCAGTCAGAACTTCTTCGCTCACTTGGCTCTCTCCCTAACAAATTTGGCATTTCAATTTGAAACTCAATTCTTGTTTATGGAGTGCAGTGGGTTTACGGACGCGTCAACCGCAATTTCGATAAAAACGACTTTAACGCAAAAGAGAGACAAGATGGCTGAGGCTTACATCATTGACGCAGTGCGCACCCCCCGCGGAATTGGTAAAGTGGGCAAAGGCGCGCTCGCCGCATCGCACCCACAGCACTTGGGTGCGACGGTCCTGAAAGCGATTGCCGAGCGTAACAGTCTTGATACCTCGACCATTGATGATGTGATCTTCTCAGTCTCCACTCAGGATGGCCCACAAGGCGGGGACCTTGGTCGTATGGCCGCGCTCGATGCTGGCTATGACATCACCTCATCAGGCACCACGCTTGACCGCTTTTGTGGTGGCGGAATTACCTCTGTGGCACTCGCTTCCGCTCAAGTGATGAGCGGTATGGAAGACTGTGTTGTGGCCGGTGGCACCGAAATGATGAGCCTCACCGCCGAAATGGCGAAGGCCAAGATGCAAGCAGGGATTCCCGGCCCGATGATGGGCAGCCACAATGAACGTCTGCAGGCCAAGCACCCGCAATCGCATCAGGGCATTTGCGGCGATGCGATCGCTACGATTGAGGGTTTTACGCGCGAAGAGTTGGATGAAGTTGGCTACCGCTCGCAGCAGCGTGCGGCGGTTGCGATTGAAGAGGGCCGCTTCGACAAATCGGTGGTTCCCGTGCTTGACGATGATGGCAGCGTCATACTCGACCGAGAAGAATATCCGCGTCCTCAGACTACGCTTGAAGGGTTGGCCGAACTCCAGCCTGCATTTGTCAAAATTGCTGATGTGCCGCTTGATAAAAATGGCACTACGTTCCGTGGGCTTATCAATCAGAAGTATCCGGATGTCGACATTCAGCACTTCCACCATGCTGGTAACTCGTCGGGCGTGGTCGATGGCGCTGCTGCTGTGCTCATCTGCTCCAAGGAATATGCGCAAAAGAATGGCCTCAAGCCCCGTGCTCGTATCGTTCAGACCGCCAATATGGGCGATGATCCCACGCTTATGCTGAATGCACCGGTGCCCGCTGCCAAGAAGGTTCTTGAAAAGGCTGGCATGACCAAAGACGATATCGACCTTTATGAGATCAATGAAGCGTTCGCTGTCGTCGCAGCAAAGTTCGTCAAAGACCTTGATCTTGATTGGGACAAAGTGAACGTCAATGG
>JBCDKX010000181.1:0-6807 GCA_038746055.1 Pseudomonadota bacterium | reverse complement strand
GCCGCCATGCAGAATTGGCAGGGCTGCAAAGCAATTACACTATCATCGACACCGACGATCAGCTGCGGCTGTTAAAGCAGCTGATCAATGATCACGAGCTTGATGAAAAGCGCTGGCCCGCGCGGCAACTCGCAGGCTGTCTTGACCGGTGGAAGAACCGCGGGCTTAACCCCGAAGAGTTGGATGCAGCGGAAAACGAAGCCTATGCCAATGGCCGGGGCACGCATATGTATAGCGCCTATCAGGAACGGTTGAAGGCGCTCAACGCCTGCGACTTTGGCGATCTTATGCTGCATGTGCTGAATATCTTTCGCAAGCACACCGATGTGCTCGCTGAATATCAGCAGCGCTTCAAATATATCCTCGTCGATGAATATCAGGACACAAACGCAGTCCAATATCTGTGGCTTCGGCTCTTAGCGCAGGCACATAAGAACATTTGCGTGGTCGGCGATGATGACCAATCGATCTACTCGTGGCGCGGGGCAGAAGTTGCCAATATCTTGCGATTTGAAAAAGATTTTCCTGGCGCGCATGTGGTGCGGTTGGAACAGAATTATCGCTCCACCCCGCAGATTCTGGGCGCAGCCTCAGGCCTGATCCAGGCAAATTCTGAGCGGCATGATAAGACACTTTGGACGCAGGCCAATGGCGGCGACAAGGTGAAGGTCATTGGCGTATGGGACGCACCGGAGGAAGCGCGGCGGGTTTCGGAAGAGATCGAGCGGTTGGAGCGCGAAGGCGCACCACTTGACCAAGTCTCCATTCTGGTGCGCGCGCAATACCAGACCCGCGAGTTTGAGGACCGCTTTATCCAAGTGGGAATCAACTACCGTATAATCGGCGGTTTTCGCTTTTATGAGCGCGCCGAGATCCGCGATGCCCTCGCCTATCTCAGGGTGATTGCACAGCCCCAAGATGACCTCGCGTTTGAGCGGATCTATAACCAGCCGAAACGCGGCCTTGGCTCCAAGACGCTGGAAAAGATGCACATGCATGCTCGCCGTGTGAATCTGCCCCTCGCCGCGGCGTCACTTCAGCTCGCGGATAGTGACGAATTGCCCAAACGCGCGGCCAATACGATCGGCGGGCTCTTGCGGCAGTTCCTCGCGTGGCGCGAAGCGGCTGAGGTAATGTCACCGGCCGACCTGCTGCGTCTTGTCCTCGATGAGAGCGGCTACAATGACATGCTCGCCAAGGATCGCTCTGCCGAAAGTGCTGGCCGAGCCGAAAACCTCTCCGAGCTTGCCCGCGCGATGGAGGAGTACGATTCGCTCGGCGACTTTCTTGAACACGTCAGCCTTGTCATGGATAATGACCGCAGCGATGAGGAAGAGACCGTTACGATCATGACGATCCACGCGGCCAAAGGTCTCGAATTCAATCACGTCTTTTGCGTTGGCTGGGAAGAAGGCGTCTTCCCATCCCAGCGCGCAATAGATGAAGGGGGCCTTGCCAGCCTCGAAGAAGAACGTCGCTTGGCTTATGTCGCGATTACCCGAGCCCGGCGCCAATGCACTATTCTGCACGCGGCGAACCGGCGGATCTACGGCCAGTGGACAAGCTCGATTCCCTCGCGCTTTATTGAAGAGCTACCAGAGGAGTTCATCGAGCAGGAAAGCACCATGACGGGTGGAGCCTCACTATGGCGCGCGAACTGGTCGGAAACCGAGGACCCATTCGCCCATGTGGCCCAACAGAACCCATCGCGCGCGCAAAGCCGCGGTCCCGGATGGCAACGCGCAGTTTCCACCGGCTATGAGACCAAGCAACAGCGCTTGGCTGAGCCAGGCCGAAGCGCAGCAAGCTTTGCCGCCCAACCCCGGTCGGACATCGTGATCGGCGCAATGGTTGAGCATAAGAAGTTCGGCATTGGCTGCGTGATTGATCAGGAAGGCAATAAACTCACGATTCAGTTCGAAGAGGCGGGAGAAAAGCGGGTAATTGACAGCTTTGTGAGCGTGGTCGGCTAGGCTCTTCCCCCTTTCCCAGCATCGTAACTCCTGCAATACTGGGAGGGAGAGAGGGAAAATTGTATGCGCAAAACAGTCGGATTGGCACTTGCCTTGTCACTAAGCGGAACAGCCTTAGCGCAGGAGGCACCGCCCATAACGCTGGGAAATGGTGATAAGAACTGGATAAATGTCGAAGGGCTCACGCGCTCGGCTGACACGACCTACACCGAACAGCGCATAACATCCGGCAGCAGCGCTGTCAGGCGCGGTGATGGCGCCACCCTCACCTTTAGCGAGGTGCATATCGAAGGCGACGGCTGGCTGGTCCTTCACCCGTTCATCGATGGCAAGCCCAATGGCGATTGGGTCGCAGGCTATAGCTTCATAGAGGGCGGCACCAATAAGGACGTCGCGATCACGCTCAATCCCGCACCAGAGCCCGGCACCATGTTCCTGGTGATGCTGCATTCGGACAGCGATAAGGACGGTGTGTTTGACTTTGTTTTCGTTGATGATGGAGTGAACGTAGAAGACCGAGCCGTGTTCGAAGGTGATCGCATGATCGCCCAAGTGTTTGCCGCTCCTTAAGCGGCCACCGCAATCCATATTGAAGCAAAGAAACACACCCCACCGCATGTGCCAAAGCTGTGCCAAATAGGATAGCGAAAGCGCATCGCCTTATTGCGATAGAACAGCGTTCCCAGCGTGTAGAAAACACCCCCTGCCCCAACCAGAATTAGGCTCATCGAAGGCAATCCAATCCAGAAATCCGGAAGCGCGATCAGCCCGAACCAGCCCATGCCGAGATAGGAGATAAGCGACCATTTCGAGTCCGGGTTGCCGCCTGTCAGCTTGAATACCGCACCGAAGCAGGCAAAGGCCCACAGAACGGCAAGGATGGCGAAGGCACTCCAAGTTCCACACACCACAAGGAGGGGCCCAAACACTCCGGCAATCACAACATAGATCGCGGCATGGTCCCACCGGCGCAGCACTGCCCGCAGATCGGGCCGGGGCAACAAGTGATAAGCAAATGAAATACATATGGAAAATAGCGCAGCGCAGGCATAAACAATTGTGGCCAGCAACAGCGTGGCGTCCTCCTGACCGATCGCTCTACGTACAAGCAAGACAGTCGCAGGCGCGAGAAACGCAAGACCAAGCGCGTGCACTACAAAATCGGCTTTGCGCTCAGCTGCGCTATTGCTGGGGTACATTCTTGCTAAGTCTCAGAATCGGGCCAAGGGTCGCTAAACGTAACGCCCGCCTGCCACTGCGCAATCTCATCATTGGTGCAAAAACACTCGCGCAGCGCCGCTTCAAAGGTCGAAAGACCATCACGCTCACCAATCACAGTGAGATTGCAATGCCGATCACCGAAATCAGGATGGCAATCGGCAAGCTGCCGCTGCAATTCCTCACGCTCTTCCGGTTGCAAGATCACGCGTTCATCCTCGATCGCAGCCACCTTCCAATAGTTGAGCACAGCAAGCCCCACATTTCCCGCTGTTTGATTCCACAGCAGCTGGTGACGGTCGCGCGAAGGTAGCCAGAAGAACCCCTTGCTGCGATAGATTTCCTGTCCCAGAAAATGATTGTATACCTCCCACAGACGTTGTGGGTGAAATGGACGCGCGTCAGAGATCACAATGCTATCAATTGCGTATTCTGATGCGCTGGACATTGTGGTTGTGCCATGCTGTTTGTCCCATTGGGTGAGCTCCGCACCCAATTGCCTGACATGTTTGTGATCATAGGGCGGCATTGCGATGACATCAGCAAGCTTCATGTTCCCCCATTGCATACCCATAATATCGGCCCCGCGATTGATCGGGTGAATTGCCTCGCCAACTTCCTGTAGACCCTCCTCCGTTACCCGGTCCATCTTACTCAGTAAGATGCGGTTGGCGAACATGATTTGCTCAGCCAGCAGATTCTCTACCCCGCGCTTGCCGGAGGCGAGATTGTGTGAGGCGGCGGGGACGATCGCGCGCCCGCAATCATAATCCTGCATCAACGTGACCGTGTCGACGATCGACAAAAAGCCATGCAGGCGGATGTGTCGCGAACCTCTTATTGCCTCAAGCAATGGCCAAGGGTGCGCGCTGCCTGAAGTCTCAATAATGATATGGCTGGCATCGGCTTTGCGAAATTGCTGAATTGCGAATTGAAACTTCCTGAGCCCTTCAGGACTGCTGATGCTGCCAGCGGCAATGGAGGCAAAGAGCGGGTCTGAGGTCGATAAAATCTCGGTTGTGCCAAGGATACGACTGTCAACGTCAAGTGTACTCATTTCGTTGACCAGCACCGCAAGTCGCAATTCCGGCATTTCGCGCGCCTGCATCAGCAGGTTTTGCAGAAGCGTCGTTTTACCCGCCCCCAAAAAACCATTTAAAATGGTGACTGGCAGCGGCGACTTTGCACTCACGAAGCGAGCCGTCTTTGAGCCTCTTCAAACCAAGCGATTGTCTGCAAACGGTGCGCCTCACCCCAGGTGTCAACAAACTTGCTGGTGTGGTGGTCACGCAAATTGTTGAGCGCCTCAATTCGCCTGGCGACAAATGAAGTCGTTAGCGGAATGCCGCATGAGACCGTGATGCAGTGTTCCCACTCGTCATAGTTTGCTGGAATAACTGACATGATTTGCCAATCTTTGAAGTTGATTGTCGCTTACGATCAAGCGGCATGATGAGATAGTATCTCATTAGTGATCGGAAATGGACCGGACAACTGTTTTCTGGCGCATTTGGCAGAGTTGCTGACGGCGACGGCCCGCTTTAACCGAAGCCCACGTCAAGGAAGCCCGGCTTTGGACCATTCCACTCCCCTGCCGGGATGGGATCGCTATCCTCATCTGGCATTTCGGACTTTCGCGGTTTGCTGCGCCGATTGCGCTTTTCACTAGTATCTTTGTTGCGTGCTCGCTTTTCAGTCTTTGGCTTTTTTAGCGCTTTCTTAGGATGCTCTTCGTTGTCCTCTACCTCTGCGCCAGCTTGCGCCAACTCAACCCGGACGTCCTCCTTACCAAAGACCTTAACCGGATTGCCGGTCAGCTTCTCAACATTCGCAATGGCTTCGGCATCTTCGTCAGAGACCAGCGTAAACGCCCGGCCTTTCGCCCCAGCCCGGCCCGTGCGGCCGATCCGATGAACATAGTCATCCGGGTGCCACGGTGTGTCGAAGTTAAAGACATGGGAGACGCCTTTGATATCAAGCCCGCGCGCGGCTACGTCAGAAGCCACCAGAATGTTGACCTCACCCGCCTTGAAACGCTCCAGTTCCTTAAGCCGCGAGTTCTGATCCATATCACCGTGGATTTCACCGCTGGCAAAACCGTGTCGCTGCAGACTTTTATTGAGCTCTCGCACAGTGGTTTTGCGATTGGCAAAGATGATCGCCGTTTCGACATGATCGTTTTGCAGAAGCCAGCGCAGAGTCTCACGTTTCTTGCGCGCATGCACCGGCACTTTAAATGCGGTGATGTCCTTGTTGGTGGTTGCGGCGCGCGCCGTCTCGATGCGTTTGGGATTGCTCAGGAATTTCTTCGCAAGCTTTTCAATCGGTGCAGGCATAGTTGCCGAAAACAGCATCGTCTGACGCGTTTCAGGCAGTTTGTCACAGATAAATTCGATATCCGGTATAAAGCCCATGTCGAGCATGCGATCTGCTTCATCGATAACCAGCAGCTCGCAACCCGAGAGCAGAATTTTGCCACGCTCAAAGAGGTCCATCATGCGGCCAGGTGTCGCGATTAAGACATCAACGCCCTCGTCCAGTGCCTTGATCTGATCGCCCATCTGAACGCCACCGATTAGCAGCGCCATCTTAAGATCATGGTTCTTACCGTATTTTTCGAAGTTCTCGGCTACCTGCGCGGCCAGTTCGCGCGTTGGTTCAAGGATCAGCGAACGCGGCATCAAAGCGCGTCTGCGACCAGCTGCCATCACATCGATCATCGGCAGCACAAAACTCGCGGTTTTGCCCGTGCCCGTTTGTG
The DNA here is from genome assembly GCA_038746055.1 of Pseudomonadota bacterium. Lineage (GTDB taxonomy): Bacteria > Pseudomonadota > Alphaproteobacteria > Sphingomonadales > Sphingomonadaceae > Erythrobacter. Next base: position 855 of record JBCDKX010000181.1, on the reverse strand, counting down.
CGATCCCGATAAGGTCCTTCATCATTAGCACAGCGGGGATCGCTTCGGCCTGAATAGCCGTCGGTTCGGTGTAGCCAGCGGCTTCTACCGCTTGGAGCAATTCAGGAGAAAGGCCGAGATCGGCAAAAGTCATATGGCAGCAAAAATGTCCGGATAGCGTTAAGCGGGCGAGCCCTAATCCGTAGGGGCACAGCACTTAATTGCACCGCGTCACCTGTGGAGAGCGGCTCGCTTGGCCAAAAAGACGCTTGGAGTCAAGAAATGGCCCGCTATTGCGGGCGGATACAGCGGCTTTAGTCCCCGGCTCTTACAAGGCGACGCATGCGCTCAACTTCACATTTGGCGCCACTACGCGATTGCAGCAGGTCCCGCTTCACACATAGTCGACCGTCAGAGCTTCGCTCAACATAGAATCCAGAATAGAAATCACGCGCCTCGCATCCACGCTCAAGATTGAGGCTAATGATACGCTCATCGCGTAAGAAGAGCAGAAGGCGATTGCCCGTACCCGTTTGCACGCCAGCAATCCCAGATACTGGCACACAATTGGCCATTTCCCGCTCTTCAAATGTACGCGTAACCCCGCGCCGAGGAAGCTGGGCCAGCAAGCTGTTTCGGCTGCTTTGACGGTAGGGCGTGATACGAATAGTCACGCGGCGCTCGATCCGATGCTGATTAACGGTGCGTGAGCGATAAAACGCTTCGAGTGGGTTAGTAGCGCTGAGCTGCGAGGACACGTCTGATTGCGGTGGCTTGCTCTGGTGCGCTTTGTTCTGTCTATGGTGGGTAGCGCTTGCTGGCGCTTTGCAATGCAGCGTAGACGCCGGAGGTTCGGCATCCAACTGCGCCATTAGT
>JBCDKX010000180.1:0-6812 GCA_038746055.1 Pseudomonadota bacterium | reverse complement strand
GGCGTGGTGGAAGATCTCCTGATTGAAGATGTGGTTGGCGAAGAGAGCCAGGCTCTTCCAGAGGGCGACACACCTCAGGAATAATGGTCTTTGGACAGTGCGAAGGCACTGCAGCGGTGCGCTCATACCTCAAGGTGACGCAGACCTGAGCGCAACTCCGTACGAGCAATCCAGCCTAGAGACCTGATGCCGAACACTTTTGTTCGCGGCTTACTGGTGCTATGGTAATGGGGATATCACGGGAAAAGACCTATTGCATCGCGCGGTCAGTGAGACTCGGGCAGGAATCTAGGGAACTTTCTCTGACAGCTACGGGAATAATCGGGGAGGTTACGGAATTTCCGTGCAATTTGGAGATGTTATCATCAGATCTGGTTCAACAAAAAATGTAATTAAACAGTAATTTACCGTTTAATCCCGTAAAATCCCTATAAAAGCCCTTCCCAGTGGGCTGCATCCCCGATAAGACCTGAGGCCATCAAGCATGCAGAATTGTCCTGCGCCACCGCTCTGCGGTCGGCGCGCTGTTCTCGCTCGCGCGGGTACGGCGACGGGGAAGTCTTGGGCAACTCGCGCAGTTTGAAGTTGGGTGTCGCGGAGAAGGGTTAAACGCCTTTCGATCGCGAGAAGAGGAGTAGGGGCAGGCCGTGTCAGTGCCGCGCAGATATAACGGGCAAGCCTATTCGCCAGCTGGCGATAAGGGTCGTTATGTCCTGCCTCCTGCCTTCCGCAAGGCGGTGAAGGAAAGCTCTGGCGGCTCCAAGACGCTGTGTCTTGCGGTGCACGACCGCTATAACTGCCTGGTTGGCTTTGGCCTTAGTCGCGTCGATGAATTCGATGAGCAGCTCGAAAAGGAAGAGCAGCGTGCGATTGCGATGGGCAATGCAGAGTTCGATCCCGATGCGCGCGCGGGCCAGCTTTATGGCTTTGAGCAAGTGCCGTTTGATGACAGTGGCCGTTTTGTTATGCCCGAGCAATTCCGCGATCTCGATCTTGCAGGCGATGGCCTTTATTTTCACGGCTCCGGCAAGTTTTTCATGGTGTGGAAGCCCGAAGAACTTGAGCAGATGGGCAATGATTTCCGCGGCGCGAAAGCTGCGTGCAAATCGCAAATGGCCAAGGTAGCGGCGAAAGGGGGCAAGAAATGATGGCTCCCCATATCCCAGTCTTGCTCGATGAAGTGGTGGCGGCTCTTGCGCCCACTCAAGAAATGTCAATCGTCGACGCGACATTCGGCGCGGGCGGCTATTCGCGTGAGCTGTTGGCAAGTGGTGCGCGTGTCTACGCCTTCGACCGCGACCCAAATGCGATCCGCAATGGTCAGGCGATGGTCGACGAATTCGAAGGCCAGCTGTCCCTCCATCAAGAGCGCTTTGCACAAATGCGCGAGGAAATGGAGCGCATCGGCGTTCCCCAAGTCGATGCGGTTGTCATGGACATCGGAGTTTCTTCGATGCAGCTCGACCAAGCCGAACGCGGCTTTGCCTTTAGCAGTGATGGCCCGCTCGATATGCGGATGAGCCAGTCAGGTGAAAGCGCAGCAGATTTCCTCAACACCGCCGATGAAGGCGCGATTGCCGATGTGCTCTACCAATATGGCGAAGAGCGTCAGTCGCGCCGCGTAGCCCGCGCGATTGTGGCAGCGCGCCCGCTTGAGACCACAGGCGAGTTTGCCCGCGTGGTGCGCCGCGCTCTGGGTCATAAGTCGCACGATAAGAAAGACCCTGCGACCCGCAGCTTCCAGGCGGTTCGCATTCATGTGAACGATGAGCTTGGGGAACTTCGCGCTGGCCTTCAAGCGGCGGAATTGCTGCTGAGAGATGGCGGCGTCCTTGCGGTTGTTAGCTTTCACAGCCTCGAGGACCGCCTCGTCAAACGCTTCTTCAAAGAAGCGTCGGGCGCCGGAAAGGCCGTCTCGCGCCACCTGCCCGGAGAAATCCCCGGTCCCGCACCAACCTTCGAGAAAGTCTCCAAAGCAATTCGCCCAAGCGACGCCGAGATCGCTCGCAACCCCCGCGCGCGTTCCTCAATCCTTCGCCACGCCATCCGCACCGCCGCTCCAGCTCCCGAAAGGATGGAAACATGATTCCTAATGGTTCTCGCATTCGGCAGATTGGCTGGGCAGCAGTACTCGCGGCATGCTTTGCCTTATTTGCCCTTCTTAGCTTGCAGGTCCAAACTGTCCGCAGCGAAGTTCTTCTTGCTGAGCGTGAGATTATTGCGCTCGAGCGCGATGTCTTGATGCTGGAGACTGAGTTTCAGACCCGGGCAAGTCAGCGTCAATTGGCTGAGTGGAACACTATCGAACTGGGTTATAAAGCACCGCGCGCGGACCAGTACCTCGATAACAATCGCCAGCTTGCAAGCCTGGGTCAGGATGTAAGACCTGATGCCCCCGCCCCTATCCGTGTCGCGCGCGCAGAGCTTTCTGCTGATGATATGGGACCCAAGGACATGGTTTCGCCGGTGACCGGCGAGCCTGTGACGCTTGCCTCGGCAAGTATCGAAGAGGACGCCGGTGCCATATTTGCTGATGCTTTTGGCGAGTTTCTCACCGATGCGTCCCCAATGCGCACGGCCAATGCGCAAAACCCAGTTTCCGGGAGAGCCGATGTAGCGGTGTTGCTGGGCGAGGTAGGTGAATGAACATGCTGGCCCTTTCAGGAGGGCTGGGGGCCTCTGCGCAAAGCGCTTCAGCACCATATTTTGGTCATCTAGGTGGCGACGAGCCGGCGCATCCTCGGCCGGAAACCTCTATCCCTGCGGGCCGGGTCCAATCAGCGCATCGACGTTCGAATTTTCTCGTAACAGCGCGCTCGCGTCTTTTTCTGCTTATGGGTTGCTTTGTATTGGTGGCAATCATCGCGCTTTTGCGGATTGGTTATCTGGGCTTTGTTGGTTCTGCACCTACTCAGCCGAGCCTTGCTGAAGCGCTGTTACCTCCCCGTGGCGAGATCACTGACCGCAACGGCACGCCGTTGGCGCGCAATTTTCCGGCCTATGCATTGTGGTTTAATCCCGAGGCGATGGGCGATGATGGCGCACCTTTGGTGCAGGAGCCTGCTCAAGTGGCGGCGCAGTTAAAGACCATTTTCCCAGATATGGATGTGGCTCGGACCATTCGTCTGCTTTCTTCTGAGCGGGGCGGATATATCCTGCGTCGGATTTTGCCCGAGGAGGCCAACCGTGTGCTTGATCTGGGCGAAATTGCTCTCGAAGTACCGCGCGAATTTGACCGCCACTATCCGCAAGGGGCGTTGGGGGCGCATGTCTTGGGGTTTGTGCGTGAGAACGATCAGGGCCGCAATGAGGGCTCTTTTGGCATGGAAGAGGTGCTCGACGAGCAGCTTTCTTCACCTGAATTGCGCGGGTCACCAGCCCAGCTTTCGATCGACCTGCGAGTGCAGGGAGCGCTCGAAGATGAACTTGGCAAGGGCATGCTTGCAACGGATGCGAAAGGTGCTGCTGGCATTGTTCTCGATGTTGATACGGGCGAAGTGCTGGCGATGGCTTCGCTCCCCGCATTTGATCCGAACCTGTCTGATGCGCACCGCTCGCCGCACATTTATAACCGCGTCACCAATGGCGTTTACGAGCTAGGCTCTACTTTCAAGCCGATTACGATTGCGGCCGCAATTGACGGCGGAGTGGTCCGCAGCCTGCGCAAGGAGTGGGATGCTAGCAATGTTGAGATCGCCGGGCGCACAATCCGCGATCTTCACCCGAAGGGCGCGACGCTCAATGTGCCAGAAAGCCTGGTTTATTCGTCTAATACTGTAACTGCGCGCGTAGCCGATGAAATCGGAGTTGAAGAGATGCGCCGGGTCATGCTCGACCTTAAAATGAACGAGCGTCCGCGGATTGAACTGCAAGCGAAAGGCCGCCCCCTATGGCCTGAGGAGCTTCCCAATGGTAAGTGGTCGCGCATTACTAATATGACAGTGAGCTATGGTCACGGGATCGCGGTAACGCCGCTGCATCTCGCTAATGCGTATGCTGCTATGGTGAATGGCGGGATTTGGCGCCCGGCAACTCTGCACAAGCTGGCGGCAGGTGAAGCGCCCAAGGGCAAGCGGGTGTTCAAAGCGTCAACCTCCTCCCGCATGCGCCAGTTGCTGCGTATGATTGCCATGTATGGCACTGGCCGCAACGCCGATGCACCAGGTTACCGTGTGGGCGGAAAAACCGGTTCGGCGGAGAAAGCCGGGCGTGGTGGCTATCGCCAAACCTCGCTGATCACTTCATTTGCCGCTGCTTTTCCGATGGATCGTCCGCGCTATGTGGTGGTGACGGTGCTGGATGAGCCCCGTGCGACGATCGCCGCGCGCGCTCAGCGCACTGCAGCCTTTAACGCCGCCCCTATTGTCAAGGAGCTGGTGCCTCGGATTGGCCCGATGCTAGGTGTGAAGCCCGACGCCAACCGTGATGTCGACATCTCTGATCTGCGCTATCTGGTGGAGGGGCGGCGGTGAAGCTTGCGGCACTGATTGAACAGGCGGGTTTGCAGATTGAGGCGCACGCTGACGTCTCCGTGAATAGTTTTGCGATTGACCATCGCAAGGTTGCGCCCGGAACTGTTTTCGGGGCCTTTCGCGGCGCGAGGTTTAATGCAGAGGATTTTATTCCGGCCGCTGTTGAGGCAGGCGCAGTTGCTGTCATTGCTTCGCCTGAAGCGAATATCGAAGGCGCTCTGCATATCGCCAGTGACGAGCCGCGTCGGATCTTTGCGCAATTGGCGGCATGCTTCTTCACCCCAGTTCCCGAGACCGTTGTCGCGGTGACGGGTACCAATGGGAAGACCAGCGTATCGGAGATGACGCGCCAGATCTGGCGCATGTGTGGCGAGCGCGCGGCGAGTATCGGGACTTTGGGAGTGACCACGCCGGATGGCAGCATTTCCACTGGCCTTACGACACCCGATATCGTGACTTTTCTGAGTAATATGAGCGGTCTTGCGCGCGAAGGTGTCACCCATGTCGCTTATGAAGCCTCCAGCCATGGTCTCTCGCAATTCCGCAATGAAGGATTGCGCGTGCGGGCAGGGGCTTTCACCAATTTGAGCCGTGATCACCTCGACTATCACGGCACGATGGAAGAGTACTTCGGCTGCAAGATGCGTCTGTTCAGCGAGGTGGTTGAGGACGGAGGACACGCAGTGATCTGGAACGGCGCTGAGTCAAGTGAATGGGCGGTGAGCGCCATTCAAAGTGCACAGGCGCGCGGTCTCACGATCAACACCGTGGGTGAACGGGGCGAGTTTTTGCGGCTGGTGAGCCGTGAGGCAACACAACTGGGGCAAATTCTTGAGGTCGAGCACAAAGGTGAAACCCAAAAGGTCAAACTTCCGCTGATCGGAGCCTATCAGGCCGCTAATGCCTTGGTGGCTGCCAGCTTTGCGCTGGTTTGTGGAGCACAAACTTCGCAAGTTTTCGATGCCATTTCGCGGCTTCAACCCGTACGCGGACGACTGGAACGCGCAGTCATCACCGGGTCTGGAGCTCCGGCTTATGTCGACTATGCTCACACTCCCGGCGCCTTGGAAGCGGCGATTGCTGCACTTCGTCCACATGTAAGGGCGGATAAAAATGGCCGTTTGATCGTTGTTTTCGGCGCAGGCGGTGATCGCGATACCGGTAAGCGCGCACCGATGGGTGAAGTGGCGGCACGCACCGCCGATCTGGCAATTGTCACCGATGACAACCCGCGCGGGGAAGAACCTGCAGCAATCCGCGCCAACGTGCTCGAAGGCGCAAAAGATGCAGGTCATGTACGCGAAGTCGCAGGTCGGCGTGAGGCGATCCTCGCGGCTACCGCTGAAGCGGGTGCAAATGACATTATTCTCATCGCCGGAAAGGGGCATGAGCAAGGACAGATAATCGGCTCGGGAGATGCAATGCAGATTTTGCCCTTTGACGATGTGGAAGTGGCGCGTGAATGCGCTGCACAAGAGGTCACTGCATGAACGCCGCTCACGCCCTGTTGCGATCTTGGCCGATCGATCCGCGTGACGCGCTGCCGCTTGCGTTGTGGGATGCCGCTTCCATCGAAGCTGCAACTGGTGGCGAGGCTAGCCATCAGTTTCAAGCCTCCGGTGTCGAGATGGACAGTCGCGATGTGCGGCCCGGAGACTTATTCATTGCGCTCAAAGGTGAGGCGATGGACGGGCATAAGTTCATCCCCGCTGCTTTTGCCAAGGGTGCGGTGGCGGCAATTGTAGACCGCCCAGTCGACTTTCCGCATGTGCTGGTTAAAGACACGACGGAGGCGCTTCGTGCTCTTGCCCATGCAGCCCGCGACCGGGGCGAGGCCGTGCGCATTGCCGTAACCGGATCGGTCGGTAAAACCGGTGTCAAAGAAGCAATTTTCGCCGCGCTCGATCGCTCAAGTAGAGGTGCTGCTCATCGCTCCGTGCGCAGTTACAACAACCACGTCGGTGTGCCGCTAAGCCTTGCACGGCTGCCGGCGCGAGCCAAGTTTGGCGTGTTCGAAATGGGCATGAATCATCAGGGCGAAATCGCACCTCTATCAGCCCACGTTCGCCCGCACGTCGCTCTTATCACTACGATCGCCCCCGCTCACATTGAGAATTTGGGTTCGCTGGAAGCCATTGCAGACGAGAAGTCGCAGATCTTCACCGGCCTGACGCCGGGCGGTATCGCAGTTATCCCAGCGGATGGCGACTACGCTCCTCAGATGATCTCAAACGCTCGCGCGCTTGGGGTCAAAGTCGTGACATTTGGTCGTCGCGCGAACGCTGATGTGCGCCTGATCGATGCTATTCCGCGGCCCACCGGCGGATCGCTGGTAACCGC
>JBCDKX010000179.1:0-6899 GCA_038746055.1 Pseudomonadota bacterium | reverse complement strand
GATCAAAGTTCAGGCGCCAAACATGGCTTTGAAGATCATTGACGATGCTATCCAGGCTCACGGCGGCGGCGGCGTCTCGGAAGACTACGGTCTTGCCAGCGCATACGCTCATCAGCGCACTCTGCGCCTCGCAGATGGCCCAGATGAGGTACACGCTCGCTCAATCGCACGCATGGAAATTGGCAAGCATCTACCGGAGGAGGGACCGACCGCTAACGCTCTGCGCGGCGGGGTCGGTTCTGCTGCCAATGATGCTGGAAGCTTTAGCTCAGGCGACTTGGGCGCAACGCGGTAAGGGATAAACGGTCTGGACGGCCGAAAGGGGAAGCCAAACATGGCAAAAGCAGCAATCCTGGAGAAACCGGGAGAAGGCCTTGTGATCGGCGACATTGATGTCGCCGATCCCATGCCGCATGAGGTTTTAATCGACACAAAGGCGTGCGGCCTGTGCCATTCAGACCTGCATTTTATTGATGGATCCTATCCGCACGCTTTGCCTTGCGTTCCGGGGCACGAAGCAGCCGGAGTGGTCCGCGAAGTGGGTTCAGAGGTAAGGACAGTGAAGCCGGGCGATCATGTGGTCTCTTGCCTCAGCGCGTTTTGCGGTCAATGCGAGTTCTGCGTGACTGGCCGTATGGCACTTTGCCTTGGCGGGAATACGCGACGGGGCAAAGGTGAACCAACCCGTCTCTCGCGCAATAGCGGTGAGCCGGTCAATCAGATGCTCAACCTGTCCTCACTATCAGAGGAGATGCTGATCCACGAAAACGCCTGCGTTTCGATCGATAAAGAGATGCCACTTGACCGCGCTGCGGTAATTGGCTGCGCGGTAACAACAGGTGCGGGAACAATCTTCAACGCCTGTAACGTAACACCTGGTGAATCTGTGCTGGTGGTCGGCTGTGGCGGGGTCGGATTGGCAACCATTAATGCCGCGAAGATTGCAGGTGCGGGTAAAGTCATCGCGGCTGATCCTCTGCCAGAGAAGCGTGAGCTCGCGAAAGTGCTCGGCGCAACGCACACCGTCGATGCCCTGGCAGATGATGCGGTGAAACAAATTCAGGAAATCTCCGGTAGCGGTGTTGATTGGGGAATTGAAGCAGTTGGCAGACAAGCTTCTGCAGACCTCGCTGTTGCAGCACTCAAACGCGGCGGTACGGCGGTAATCCTCGGCATGATGCCACTCGATTGCAAAGTTGGCCTCGGCGCGATGGACTTGCTTGGTGGCAAAAAGCTGATGGGCGCGATTATGGGAATGAACCACTTCCCGGTCGATCTCCCGCGTCTCGTTGAATTCTACATGCGCGGCTTGCTTGATCTCGACACGATCATTGCTGAGCGAATTAGTCTGGATGAGGTCAATGACGGTTTCGACAAGATGCGCGGCGGGAGTCATGCGCGTAGCGTGGTGGTGTTTGATTGATGGCCGACAACAATATGGATATCGATTTCGACAAAGAAATGGTCGGCACAGTTGAGGTCGAAGAGCGCGACAAGCTCGATTTAGATGCCCTGACCGTTTGGTTCGAAACCAATGTCGAGAGCTACGAAGGCCCGATCAGTTACACTAAGTTTAAAGGTGGGCAATCAAACCCAACCTATAAGATTGAGACGCCATCCACCAATTACGTGCTGCGCCGTCAGCCGTTTGGCAAATTGCTGCCAAGTGCACACGCGGTGGACCGGGAATATGCCGCGATGACGGGCCTCCATCCGACCGGTTTTCCCGTGCCCAAGACGTATGGTCTTTGCGAAGATTCCGAAGTGATTGGCTCAAAGTTCTTTGTGATGAGCATGGCCGATGGCCGATCGCTGTGGAACGGTGCACTGCCCGGTAAGGAGCCCGCAGAACGCCGCGCAATCTACCATGCGCTGATCGACACAATGGCCGATCTGCACCTCAATAAGCCTAAGGAAATAGGCCTTGGAGATTTTGGCAAACCCATTGATTACTGCGCCCGGCAAATTGGGCGGTGGTCGAAGCAGTATAAGCTCTCTGAAACAGAGCATATGCCGAAAATGGAGCGACTCATCGAATGGCTTCCCGAGACCATTCCGCCCCAGCATGAAAGCTCGGTCGTTCACGGCGATTACCGACTTGACAACGTGATCTTCCACAAAACGGAAGCCCGCATTATTGCTGTTCTTGACTGGGAGCTCTCAACGCTTGGCGATCCAATTGCTGATTTCTCCTATCTGATGCTCAATTGGTTCCAACCCTCAGAAGGGCGTGCTGGATTGCTTGATGTGGATATCGACGCGCTCGGCATACCGTCGGTTCAAGAAGCGGTTGACCGCTACGTCGCGCGTACAGGCTATCCGGTACCGCCAATGGAGTGGTACTTTGCCTATAATCTCTTCCGTTTGGCCGGGATTATTCAAGGCATCAAGAAACGCGTGATTGATGGCACCGCATCGTCTGCTCACGCCAAATCCATGAGCGAGCGGGTCGCGCCTTTGGTCGACCGTGCCTATCAATTCGCGCTAGAAGCGGGGATGCCCGAGTAACGCACTCTACTTGAGATCATTAGAAATAAGAGCTGAGCGAAATTAGCGCGCCCACATCACTCGGCGCATCACGGAAATGGCCTGGCTGATTGCGATAGAACACGCTTGTCGACACCGTGCCAAGCGGCAAGCGTCGACTCCAGCCAAGCTCACCGATCAGTTCACGCCCAGAAGGTGTCAATGAAAGGGCCTGACGCCCAGCTATGGGACTCTCAGTGGAGTAATCATAATCCACCGGCAGTTCAAACTGTAGCGCGCCTCCATTCACCCGAAGTGGCTGACTCAAGCGGAGCCCCAAGCTGTCAGTCTTTGCAAAGACACCGTAGCGCGTGAGATCAAGCGACCAGCCACTCGTGTTGATCTGAGAACCTGACCCGATGAACGAGCCACCAAGTGGACGGGTAAGGCCCGCGCGATAGGTTGCCCCCAACTGCCAACGTGTCCCAACGGGGCGCGAGAGCCTGGCATCGAGAAAGATGCTCTGGGCGCCTTCCAAACCCAAAGCAGGGTTAAAGTGAGCGCCAAGCAGTGTGTCCTGCTCGAGTAGAAGGGTTGTGCCAGCACTTAGGTGAAAGCCTGCCCATTCGCCATCAGCGGCGAGCCCCACTCTGGTGGTGGGCCTGCGCTCGCGAGTGCCGTTCAATGCATCGTTCACATTACGAAAATCTGCGAGCCATGCGCGGCCGCGCTCCGCTGAAAGGGTAAATCCCCATTCACCAATCTCGCGCCGGGTCGCGACCGCAACTTCACTGCTGCCTAGAAAACCGCTGTCGTTGCCTGCCTCGGGTGCGATTTGGAAAGCCCCGCGTCTTGAACCTTGTAATTGCGCAACCAAGCCCGAAGCGCTCTGCGCAATTGCAAAGCCCACCTGCATATCGGGCGCGATACGCGCGGCGACACGACCAGCCAGCACACGCGCGCCAAACGCCTCTTCGCTTGTCAGTTGTAGGTTTTCTGCCCAGCCAAGCCCTGCGGCGCGTTGCCCTTCGCCAACAGTGACGGCAACAGACAAGAGCTCATTGCCTGCGCTGCGCGTATGTCCGCCCTGTTCCACCGCACCGCGAAGGCGCTGAACTTGAGGCGCATTGCTGGTGTTTTGTCCTAGCTCCAGTGTAAACGCTCGATCGAAACGGTCAGTCACAATTGTGGTGAGTGAGGCACTGCTCAAAGCGTCCCCCATAGCCGCAGAACCAATCGCGAAGTTATCCGTCAGCGCCAGGGCTTGGCGCGTGCCAGCAATGCTCATTGCACCTTGTGGCTGAAAGGCTGCGCCAATATCGAGAATACCCGCACCAAACACATTATCTGTGCCGGCTTCACCCGCATCGCGCGCGGAGGTCAGAAGAAGCTCGACAATCTCTTCGCCAGTCAGATTGGGAAAAGCCTGCGCCAAAAGGGCCACCGCACCAGCAACCTGAGGTGCGGCAAAGCTGGTGCCAGAGAACAGCGTCACAAATTGCTGGCCATCGATCGTCTCGACGAACAGTTCTCCTTGATCATAGACACAGCAAATCCGCTCACCTAACGCGGAGATGTAATTGGCTGCAAACTGCCCTGCGCGATTGCTAAAATCGGACATCTCACCGTTGTCGTCAACCGATCCGACAATGATAACATTGTTACCGCCCGCCTCAATCACGGTACGCGAAAACTCATCCACTTGGTCCGGCGAAAGACCATCATTGCCTGATGCTGCGACGATTACGAGACCTGCATCCGCCGCGCGGCGCACTGCATCTTGTAGTTCCATCGACGCCGCGCTTCCGCCAAGGCTGAGATTTACAACAGCTGCTCCCGCAGCAATCGCTACATCAACACCGCGTGCAATATCGCTATCAGCAAAAACACATCCCAGGCTAGAATCTTGCGGCGTATCCATCCCGCACGACCCAGGTCTATCTGCCCGAAGTGCCAAGACCTGCGCATCAAAAGCGATGCCAAGCACACCTGTATCATCTCGCCCACCTGCGGCGACGAGCGCGACATTTGTACCATGATCATCTTCAGGATCGATGTCTCGAGATGAGCCAGTAACATCCTGCGAATCCGGGTGAATTCGACCTGCAAACTCCGGACTGTCAGAATCGATTCCAGTGTCGACAATCGCAATTATCTCACCAGAACCAGTGTTGCCATCAAGCCAGGCTACCTCCGCCTCATGAAAACCGGGTCCATCTGAGCGGCGGAATTCAGCCGTATCGAAAGACGCTGAGGGTGGAGGCGGTGGAGGTGGAGGTGGCGGAGGTGGTGGCGGTGGTGGCGGAGGCGCAGGAGGCGCCGGGGGGATGGTGCTCACGCCAGGTCCACCGCTCCCTCCGCCGCCGCCTCCACAAGCCATAAGCCCTGCACAAGCTACTGCAGCCGCCGCGACCTTCCACGCGACCGGAGCGGCCGGATCGCAGCGAGGCGGCTTTGTATCTGACTGGGTGATTTGATTTCGTGAACTCGACAGTAGAGCCCGCGCGGACGCGCCAGCCGCAGCCCAAGAGGTGAGAGACATAAACCGATTCCTTTGCCTTTGGCCCCCTAGGCTTGTCCTTTCATAAGCTCACAAACCAATGACGATCAAGCTCCTGTTCGCACAGAATTACTCCATTTGCGATCAAGCTTTGCTAATGCAGCGCCCTTGCCGGTCTGGTGTTGAAGAGCTAGCAGCAGCGGCCAACCTAACTTTCTTGCCTTAAAGGGCCGTTGCATGACCCAAGGCGTCCATCCCACGCGGAGTATGTATGACTGAAGCCCTCATCACCGACATCGAGCAGGCATGGGAAGCACGCGATACGATTACTCCGGCAAGCGAAGTGCGAGGGGCGGTTGAGCAAGCTCTTGCGATGCTCGATAGCGGCAAAGCACGTGTGGCCGAACCCAATGATGATGGTGGTTGGCAGGTCAATCAATGGCTCAAAAAAGCGGTGCTCCTGTCCTTCCGCCTCAACGACAACCGGGTCATGGACAGTGGTTCTGCAGGCGCACCCGCCTACGACAAAGTGCCAAGCAAATTCGCAGGCTGGGACGAGACACGGTTTATTGAGGCCGGTATTCGCGTGGTTCCAGGAGCGATTGCGCGCCACGCTTCCTACATTGCTCCCGGCTGTGTACTGATGCCTAGCTTTGTGAATATCGGTGCCTATGTTGGCGAAGGCACAATGGTCGACACCTGGGGTTCGATCGGCTCGTGCGCTCAAATCGGGAAAAACTGCCACATCTCTGCTGGTACGGGCATTGGTGGCGTACTTGAACCGATGCAGGCCAACCCAACCATCATCGGCGACAATTGCTTTATCGGCGCGCGTTCAGAGATTGTCGAAGGGGTGATCGTGGGAGAGGGCTGTGTCGTCGCGATGGGTGTTTTCATCACCCAATCGACCAAGATTGTCTATCGCGATACAGGCAAGACTATCAAAGGCCACATCCCGCCATATTCCGTCGTAGTGCCAGGAACTCTGCCGGATCCAGACGGCGGGCCATCGCTATCTTGCGCGGTTATCGTCAAAACAGTGGATGCACAAACCCGCTCAAAGACCGGCATAAATGAGCTACTTCGCGACTAAGTAGGAACCATTATGCCAGCCGCTCATTGGTTTACGTAGGGGAAACCACGAGAGAGAGAGAGCACACACTATGGCAAACCAAAATGTCTTTACCGACGAGGATGGCGCAATTCACATCGAAGACGATGACGCCCGCGCCGCAAGCACACCCGGCGTACTTCGTTATGTTCTTGCGGTCAGCCTATTGCTGGCGGTGATCGCTATGAGCCTCGCATGGATTATCCCTGCGCTCTACGGCTAAGGGCAGGCACTACTCCTCTTCGGAAGCGATTAGCGTCTCGATAGGGCGCTGATTACTCGCGCGCGCAGCGTAACGCGCAGCCTCTCGCAACACACGCAAAGCGTTGCGACTTGCGATCAGCTCAAGCTCGACCTGACTGTATCCGCGTCGCACAAGTTCAGCGAACAGCTGTGGGTATCCGCTAACATCCTCAAAACCGACAGGACCGCCGGGGATGCCATCGAAGTCTCCTCCGATTCCGATGTATTCGACCCCGATCAACTCACGGATGTGATCGATGTGGTCAGCCATATGGCTGACAGTTGTCTCAGGTTCGGGATTCGCCGCATCCCACTGGGCAAGTGCGGCTCCCACGATATCGGGCTGTCCGCGGTATAACGAATTCTGCCGCGCTTCTTCGGCCACGCGCTCGGCGAACCACAGTCTCCGCTCATTGTTAAGATAGCCAGGAACCGCATCCACCATCACAATCCCGCCATTGTCAGGTAGGCGCTGCAGAACTGTGTCAGGCACATTGCGCGCATGGCCATTAACGGCGCGCGCTCCTGAATGGCTGAAGAGAACCGGCGCGCGGGCCACGTCGAGCGCATCCATCATCG
>JBCDKX010000178.1:0-6958 GCA_038746055.1 Pseudomonadota bacterium | reverse complement strand
TCAGCGGCTCTACGAAAAGTCATCCAGTCCACCACCGGCGTGCCCATATCTGCAACTGCAGTAATACCATTGGCGAGCAAACGTTGTTGCGCCATGGCAAATGCTGCGTCGCGATCTTCAGGGCGAGGGGGTGGTACACTATTGCCAACGAGCGGTTTGGCTTTGTCGACAAAGACGCCTGTCGGATTGCCGCTAGCATCGCGTATAATTCGTCCACCTTCGGGACTCTGCGTTTCGGCAGTTACACCGGCACGCTCCATTGCCAGACTATTTGCCCAATTCGCATGATTATCAGCGCGTTCGAGCCAAACGGGGCGGTCGGATACAACTGAATCAAGCTCTACAGCGGTCGGAAAGCGACCAAGACCCCATTTTTCCTGGTTCCAGCCGCGCCCGAGGATCCACGGGCGCCCGGGATTGGCCTCCGCAAATGCGGCGATCTTGGCGAGCGCTTCTTCGAGGCTGTTGGTGTGAGAGAGATCAAGTGTGAGTGCCGCAAAGCCGATGTCCATCACGTGGACGTGGGCATCGATCATCCCCGGGAGCATTACCTGCCCCTCGCCATCCATTGCGAATTCTATGCCTTCAGGCCGCTCATCACCGCGCTCAAGAACATGGGTGATGACACCATCATCATCGAACGCCAGCTCAGTGAAACGTTTGATCTCTCCCGCCTCATCAATCGTGACGCCATCGACATTGTAGATCAGCGTGTCTGCCAGTGCCGGGCTTGCCAAAAGCGCTGTGCTTGCGATCAGGATCGAACGAACCATTGGTGGCTTTTGCATCAGGATTTTGCTTTTGGCAGTCGGGTAATGAGCGCGCTGGTATCATGGCGATTGCCGCCAGAGGCTTGCACATCTGCATAGAACTGGTCGACCAAAGCAGTAATTGGAGATGAGAGACCCAAGCGATCTGTCTCATCCAGCGCATAGCCTAAGTCCTTGCGCATCCAGTCAATCGCAAAACCAAAGTCGAACTCATCTTTGGTCATTGTCGCCCAGCGATTATCCATCTGCCAACTTTGCGCAGCACCACCTGATATAGCTTCATAGGTCTTGTCCAGATCGAGCCCCGCGCCTTGCGCCAGCCGGATCGCCTCTGACAGCCCACTAAGCACACCAGCGATACATATCTGATTGGCCATTTTTGCAGTCTGCCCAGCACCTGTTGGTCCGACGTGCACGATGGATTTCGCGTAGGTCTCCATGACGGGCTTAGCGCGGGTCAAGGCTGTGTCCGATCCTCCGCACATTATCGCAAGTTGACCGTTTTCTGCGCCCGCCTGGCCACCGCTCACAGGGGCATCGACGAAAGCTACACCTTTGCGTGAGCACGTCTTACCCAACCTGCGGGCCATATCCGCAGAAGTCGTCGTATGGTCGATCAGGAGCGCGCCCTCGCTCAAGGTTTCCAAAACGCCGCTGGGTGTGGTTGTCACACTCGCTACATCTTCATCATTGCCAACGCATAGGCACACTATTTCAGCGTCTTTGGCAGCGATTGCGGGGCTTTCGGCCAATTGCACGTCGAGCCCTTCAGCCGTCCATTTGCTTTTCCACATAGCACCTCGTGCCTGTGAGCGGTTAAACGCGGTGACTGCAAACCCTGCTCGCGCCAAATGGCCCGTCATCGGGCCTCCCATAACGCCGAGGCCAATAAAGGCCACTTTTGTGCTTTTGTTCATGAGCCCGCTGCCTAATAGGTTTGCTACACAATTGCCAAGCCAATCGCGGTTGCTCTCACTATTGTGAAGGCTTAGGGCTCGCGGTCATTATGAATGCACCAGATACAAAGCTCGCGACAGGGCCAACACCTGCCGATTTGACCTTGGACGACGTGCGAGCTGCCGCTGCGCGCATTGATGGTGCTGTGGTCAAGACACCAATGATGCATTCGATGACTCTGTCAGAGATAACAGGCGCAGAAATCTGGCTGAAATTTGAGAACCTACAATTCACCGCCGCTTACAAAGAGCGTGGCGCGTTGAACGCTCTTTTACAGCTAAGCGACGAGCAGAAAAAACGCGGCGTAATAGCGGCTTCGGCTGGCAATCACAGTCAAGGCCTCTCCTATCATGGTACGCGTTTGGGTGTTCCGGTAACTATCGTGATGCCTAAGACCACGCCAACTGTGAAGATCATGCAGACCGAGAGCGTGGGCGGCAATGTCGTCCTTGAGGGGGAAACCTTCGATGATGCCTACGCCCATGCTTGTGAGCTTGAGGCTGAGAGAGGCCTGACTTTTGTTCATCCATTTGATGATCCCCATGTGGCAGCTGGTGCGGGCACCGTTGCGCTTGAGATGTTGGAAGCAAAGTCTGACTTTGATTGCCTTGTCACCCCGATCGGCGGGGGTGGACTCATTTCTGGTATGGCAACGGTCACGCGCGAGCTTGCGCCGAAGGTCGAAGTGATAGGGGTGCAAGCGGGTCTGTTCCCCAGCATGTTCGCCAAAATCAAAGGCGAAGAGCGCGATTGTGGCGGGGACACGCTGGCAGAGGGTATCGCCGTAAAGCGGCCGGGCAAATTCACTGCCCAGGTGATTGAAGAACGCGTCGATGATATTCTGCTGGTCGGTGAGCCAGTGCTTGAGAAAGCGGTTTCACTGCTGCTCCAGATCGAGAAGACAGTGGTTGAGGGGGCTGGTGCGGCGGGTTTAGCTGCGGTCCTAGACAATCCGACGCGATTTGCCGGTAAGAAAATTGGGCTTGTGTTGTGCGGCGGTAATATCGACACGCGCTTGCTTGCAAATGTCCTTTTACGCGATCTTGCGCGCCAGGGCCGTCTGGCGCGACTGCGCGTTACGTTACAGGATCGCCCGGGTGCCTTGTTCAGAGTGATGCGACTGTTTGACGCGCACAACGTGAACATTATTGAGATCTATCACCAGCGCATCTTTACGACCCTTCCTGCCAAAGGCCTTATAACTGACATCGAATGTGAGGCACGCGATGCTGATCAGGTAGAGCGGTTGGTCAAGGCCCTGCGCGCAGCGCGTTATCATGTGGATGTGGTCGAACTTAACTGATTCGGCCGGTCGCGGAGTTCGGCCTAGGCTGCTCAATTAGAGCGCCTCATTCTGTCCCACAAAGCGACGTGTGACAGCTAACTCTTCAAACATAACTCCAATCTGGAGCCTTTCAGCCTCGAGCAATGTGCAAAGTAGGACAAATTTCACCCTGATTTTTGGTTAAAGGTCTTTTACGGACACTCGCAAAAAGGCATAAGATTGTCTTAACAGCCAGTTCGCTGATTCCACTGTTCGCCAAAAGGACGAAGCCAGACCCGTGACGGCCCCAATCCGTTTTCCTCGATTCTTTGTGACTAGCCCTGCGCCGTGCCCCTATCTGCCGGGGAGAAGCGAGCGTAAGGTGTTCACAGAGCTCAAAGGAGCGCATGCCGACCAGCTCAATGAGGCGCTTGGCCGGATTGGCTTTCGCCGCAGTCAAACTGTGGCCTACCGCCCTAGCTGCTTAGATTGTCAAGCCTGCGTTTCGGTGCGTGTTGTGGCGAGTGAGTTTAAGCCTTCAAACACGCAGAAACGCGATATCAAGCGCAACCGCGATCTTGTGGTTACTGAGTGCCGACCCTGGGCGACTGACGAGCAATTCGAGCTTCTGAGCAAATATCTTAGTGCGCGCCATCCCGATGGTGGCATGTCGACGATGGATGAGATGGACTATGCCGATATGGTTGAGCATACGCCCGTCACCAGCACCCTGGTCGAATATCGCGAGCCAACCGAAACGGGTGAGCCGGGCCGGCTGATTGGTGCATGTCTTACTGATCGGCAGGGTGATGGTCTTTCCATGATCTATTCGTTCTATGATCCTGACTACAAAGGACGATCCGGTCTCGGCAACTTCATCATCCTTGATCATATCCAGCGCGCGGCAGAGAGTGGTTTGCCATATGTCTATCTCGGCTATTGGGTCGATGGCTCCCCGCGCATGCAGTATAAAGTACGCTATCGCCCCTTGGAGCAGCTAACCCGAGATGGTTGGCGTCGTATGAGCGAAGAAGAGCAAACTAGGCTGATTGCCGCTGCCACAGCACCTCGCAGCGAAAAGGCTAGCGCGATGAAAGGTGCAAGAGGTAAAGACGGCCAGCCCATCAAATTCTCTGCGAGCTAAATGCTAATTGCTAAATTTCGGCGCCAGACTGGTCCTTACCTTGGGCTTCGCCGCTGGAGCCTTGACCACTTCCACTAGGGCAGACGGGCAAGAAAGTCCCCCCGTTCAGTCGGCACAGCAATCGCCAACCTCGGAAATCCGCGCGCAAACACTTGAAGATCTGATCCCGCAGAGTGTGATCGAAGATGCGGAAGATTGGGCTGCACAGGGCACTTCTGGCGAACCGCGACAGGATCGTTCTGCTTTAGATGCGATTGAGACAGAGCCTGACGCCTCGCTTATCCAGGGTGACGCGTTTGATATCGATGCTGCGCTTGATGATCTGGAAATCACTGTTGCTGAGCCGCTCCCGGTTGATACGGAACGGCCATCCTTTGCTGAAATTGACGTTCCCACTCTAGTCGATCTGCCTGATCTGGCAGAAATCGCTATAAGCGATCAGCTTATACTCGCTTTTCCTGCGGAGGCCGGACGGTTTCCCGAAGAAGCTGAATTTATTGCTCGCTTTCGCGCATTATCGGCGATTGAGGCGCTTGGTACGGGTGAGGATACCATACCCCAGCTTGCAGCAAGAGCGCGCTCTGATGAAGCGCTGCTCAATAACGTTTTGCGCAATTATGGATACTATAATGGTGAGGTGATCCGTCAACTATCCGGAGGAAGGCGCGGGTTCGCTGATCAAACAGAGCAAAGCAGCGAAGCAGCAGTTGATAGTGAGCCGCAAGTCCGATTTGATGTTCTACCAGGCCCCCAGTACGTATTCGGTGCACTAGATTTGGGTGAACTGAGTGCGCTTGCCGAAGCTGAGCGCATGCCCCTGTTGGATGCGTTTGGGCTTCAGCGTGGCGATCCGCTCTATGCCGATGCGATCGTTGCGGGTGAAGCACAGTTGCGGCTCGCACTTGGTGAGCGCGGCTACCCCTTTAGTAATTTAGGCACGCCTGAACTTTTGATCGATCATGCGCGCGAGACAGGCGATCTTACTCTTCCGGTTGATCCCGGCGGAAAATTCGCGTTTGGCGAAGTTATAAGTGATGATCCGGAATTCTTGTCTGGGCGTCATCTGGGACGCATCGCTCGATTTGATCCGGGTGATCTTTATCAGACCAGCATGCAATCCGATTTGCGCCGTGCGATCCTGGCCACAGGATTGGTCTCATCGGTCACAATTACGCCTCGTGCTGTCACACCACCTAATGGCGAGGAGCCAGGACAGGTTGCACTCGATGTAGCGATCGAGCGTGCGCCCTTACGTACTATTTCTGGCGCGCTTGGCTACGGTACGGAGGATGGGCTCAAAGTGGAAGCGGCGTGGGAGCATCGCAATCTCTTTCCGCCAGAAGGTGCGCTGCGCTTGCGGGGTATTCTCGGTACGCGTGAACAACTGGCGAGTGTCACGTTTCGACGCAGTAACTTTCGCGGACGCGATCAAATTTTGACCTTTGACACCTTCGTAAGCGATATTGAAACTGAAGCAGTCGATGCCCGGACGATTGCATTTCGAAGCACTTTTGAGCGGGTGTCCAACCTGCTGTTTCAAAAGCCGTTCAGCTGGCAGCTGGGTGCAGAGGTGCTCTATTCTGATGAACGCAACCGAGTGACGAATGGCATAGTCCGTCCGCGTCAGGAGTATCTGATCGGCGGGGTATTCGGCCGTGTGACGCTGGATGGTAGCGATGATTTGCTCGACCCAAGAAGCGGCTACCGCTTGAGCTTTTTCGCAGAACCGGAACTCTCGCGCACACTTGGCGAAGTTTCCCCTTATCTGCGCGCAAGGATTGATGCGAGTTTCTACCAGCCGGTAGGCGGGACAGTCATCGCTGCTCGCGCCGCTGTGGCAACGGTGGTTGGCGCTGACCTTTTGGATATTGCCCCCTCGCGCAGGCTCTATTCCGGTGGTGGTGGTTCGGTGCGCGGATATGGTTTTCAGGCCATTGGTCCACGCAACAGTTTTGACGAGCCGCAAGGCGGCCGCTCGCTCGTTGAAGGAGCGATTGAGGCGCGCATCCCAACCGGCGTTTTGGATGGGGCGCTCGAAGTCGTGCCGTTCTTCGATTTGGGTTCGATCTCAAGCAATGCACAACCCGATTTTGATGAGGTGCGTTTTGGAGCGGGGATCGGGGTACGCTACAAGACCAGCTTTGGTCCTATCCGCGTCGACGTGGGTGTCCCGCTCAACCCGACGGCTTTTGATGCGCCGGTGGTGGTCTATGTTAGCTTGGGTCAGGCATTTTGATGGTCGATGCAAGCGACATAGAACGGCCAGTGGAAAAGACAAAAACTCCCAAGAGGGTGTGGGCCAAGCGATTGGGTTGGGTCCTTGCACTCATTCTAACACCCCTTGTGATGGGCGCACTCTTTCTGTCTTCGCCTATCGGTAAGCGGTTTGTGGCGGATCAGATCGCGAATGCCGCGCCCGCCTCTGGTCTTCGCTTTGAGGTGGGACGGATAGAGGGCGATCTGTATGCTGCTGCGGTGCTGCGCGATGTGGTTGTTAAAGACCCAAAAGGCACGTTTTTAACAATTCCTGAGGTTGAGCTTGATTGGCGTCCTTTGGCATGGCTTTGGAGCGGGCTCGACATACGCGAGCTAACCGCAAGGCGTGGGCGCTTGGTGAGATTCCCCGAACTTCTCCCGGGAGATCCTGACACCCCGATTCTGCCCGATTTTGATATTCGTATCGACGAATTCATGCTTGAGAATTTTGAGCTGGCGAAGGGGTTGGCAGGGGAGAAGGGCCAAAAAGTGAACTCACAGGCAAAGGTCGATATTCGCAATGGACGTGCACTTATTGAAGCACAGGGCGCTTTTGGGCCGGAGGAT
>JBCDKX010000177.1:0-6979 GCA_038746055.1 Pseudomonadota bacterium | reverse complement strand
TCACCCCCAAAAAAGGTCGCTTCGGTTCATACATAGCCGCGTCAATTCCAGCCGTTACGCCAACCCTCCATTCGCAAAGTCATCCGCAAGTTGAAACTTCTGGATCTTGCCAGACCCAGTAAGCGGGAATTCCTTCATCCACACCCAATGCGCTGGAGTCTTTTGCGGGGACAGGCGCTCGCGCACAAACGCCTTCAATTCGTCATCTGATGGCCGCTCAGCGCCTTCCGCCAACCGCATAAAGCAGGCGACAATCTCGCCCCATTTTTCGTCAGGAACGCCAGCAACGGCAACTTCGGCCAGCGCAGGATGCTCGATCATCGCGGCCTCAATCTCGGCCGGGAACAGATTTTCGCCCCCACGAATGATCATCTCTTTGACCCGGCCGGTGATTTTCACATAACCACGCGCCGACATGCTCCCAAGGTCACCTGTATGCAGCCATCCATCCTGATCGATAGTCTCTGATGTCGCTTCAGGATTATCGTTATAGCCCGCCATCATATTGAAGCCGCGCATGCAGATTTCACCCTGCTCATCAACCGCGCATACGGTATTGTTATTGGGGGAGCGGATGGAGACCTCCATATGGCTGCATGGCTGGCCGATGGTCTCCATTAACTCTGCGCCCGTATCGGTGGGCCAGGCGGCAGTAATCGCAGGCGATGTCTCAGTCTGACCATAGACGATGAGGATGGGCACACCGAAGATCGTCTGCGCTGAGCGGTTTAGCTCCGGCGGCACCATTGCGCCGCCTGAAAGCACTGTGCGAACGCTCGAGACATCGGTGCCCGTCGCCTTGGCCGCCTCCATTATTGCAAAGAGCATGGTCGCTACACCGCCAAGCACTTCGGGCTCTTCGCGCTCGACCGCTTTGGCAACAGCCACAGGATCGAAGACGGAGACCAGCAACAATGTGCCGCCCTGCGAGAAAGTGCCGAGCACGCAAACGGCGCTTCCAGCAGTATGGAACAGCGGGAATGGGCAGGTGACCTTATGGCCAGCGCCAATGTTCCACCGTTCGAAGATATCCTTATTCGACTGGACCAGGCCATGCTGGTGAAGCAGCACACCTTTGGGGAACCCCGTCGTGCCCGAGGTGTATTGGATCATCACGATGTCGCGTGGCTGAGTCTCGCGCAGTTCACCATCATTTTCGCCGGCGAACAGTTCGCCGTGATCGGTCATGTCGAGAATGAATTCCGAAGCGGCGAGCCCGGCAGACGCTTCATCGACCACCGGACGCAATGCGGAGCCGCGCACATTGGGCTGATAGTACACCGCACCAGAGCCTGATTGCTCGAGCACATAACGCACTTCACGCGCCAAAAAGCTCGGGTTGACAGTCACCACCACCAATCCCGCCATTGCTGCACCCATTTGCAACAGCACCCATTCCGGGCAATTGCCGCCCATTACTGCGATCCGCGTTCCTTTGGGGTGCCGAGAGGCCAACGCGCGTCCACAGCGTTCTGAATCTGCAAGGAGCTCAGCATAAGTCCAATCGCGCCCAGCCGACCCATCGGCCAGAAGCTCACGCAAGGCCAGTGCGTCCGGGCGTATCTCAGCCTGTTCGCGCAGCACCCCTTCAATTGTGCGCTCCATATATTCGGTGTCGGCCTGCGCCGGGCAATAAGCCTCTGTGAGATTAAGCTCATACATCGAAAAGTCCCCTCTCTCTTGGGGGACAGGCTAGCACAGCTGACGCGCGAGTCATTCGCAAACTGAATCCTCGCAAAACTCCGCATCACTCCCTATATTGTAGGAAATCTGGTTAGCAGGGATGCTTCATGAGCGTTGAAAGTAAAGTGCCGAGCGGGGCTGACCTGCTCGCTGAGATTGACCGGCTGCGCAAAGAGCGCAATGCCGTCATTCTCGCGCATTACTACCAAACGCCCGATATTCAGGATATTGCTGATTATATTGGCGATTCTCTGGAGCTGAGCCGTATTGCGGCTGACAATGACGCTGACGTGATCCTGTTTTGCGGGGTCAAATTTATGGCCGAAACGGCCAAGATCCTCAGCCCGGAAAAAACCGTGATCCTGCCCGATATGGACGCAGGCTGCTCCTTGGAAGACAGCTGCCCGCCAGAGAAGTTCAAAGCCTTCCGTGAGGCGAACCCAGATCACATAGCATTGACCTACATCAACTGCTCGACCGAGGTGAAGGCGCTTAGCGACATCATCGTGACGTCATCGAGTGCCGAGACGATCCTCGCGCAGATCCCTGATGATCAACCGATCATCTTTGGCCCCGATCGTCACTTGGGCGGTTGGCTATCGCGCAATTTCAACCGCGAGATGCTGCTGTGGCCGGGTGTTTGCGTGGTGCACGAGGCGTTTTCTGAGACCGAGCTTCTGAAGCTCAAAGAACAACACCCCGGCGCGCCGATTGCAGCGCACCCCGAGTGCCCGCCCGCGATTGTCGATCACGCCGATTACGTCGGCTCGACCAGCGGCATTCTGAAATTTGCGCAAGATTTTGAAGGCGACACTCTGATCGTCGCGACCGAGCCGCACATTATGCACCAGATGGAAAAGGCACTCCCTGAGAAAACCTTCATCGGAGCGCCCGGTGCCGACGGCAACTGCAACTGCAACATCTGCCCCTACATGGCGCTAAACACCATGGAGAAGATGTACACCGCCCTTCGCGACCTAGAACCGCGCATTGAGATGGACGAGGAACTTCGTGTGCAAGCCAAGAAGAGCCTCGACAAGATGCTCGAAATGGCCAGCGGGACTGTGGGTCAGGGCGATCTGGGCTTTGTGAAGTTTGGGGGGTGAAGTCGCTTAAGGCCTCGTTTCTCAATCGCCTGAGAGGGTGGCGGTTTACTGGCATAGCGGATCAGGGCGGAGCCATGCCGCATTGGCCATGCGACTACTGGAGTGTGTGCACAAAAAGCTCTGGGACGGTCACCTTACATGACCCGTTGTACGGCCAACGCCGCGACTTCCGGGTATATGAAGGGGACGGCCACACCTTCGCTTTTGAAGAGGTTTCAAACGGCGTCTTTGCTGTTTTTGAACCTGTGTAAATGCTCTAGATGCCAGCTTTCGCTGGGGTAACGGGTGGAGCTTGTGCAACCCGCGCGACAACAAGTGCGGAGCCCAGAAGCAGCATCCCCACAACGTCCAGTGCGCTCAGAACCTCCTCAAACGCAAAGTACCCAATCACCGCTGCAATCGCGGGCTGGGTCAGCAGGGTCATCCCGATGATCAGCGGTGGGAAGTGACCCAAGGAATAGACCATCAGCCCCTGCCCGATCAGTTGGCTGGTCACAAAGAGCACGATGATCGGCGTCCAATCGGTCGGCCACACGGGCTCACCCAGCATCAGCGCTATTCCAAGGAGATAGGGGCAGGCGAAAATGCTCACCCAGACAAGCAGGCTCCACGAACCGTATGCGCTGCGCTCTTTTTGCAGGGTTAGGAGGTACACCGCGTAAAGCAGGCCAGCCAGAATGCAGAAGAGATCGCCGACAAAGGTCTCTGCCGAAATCTCCAAAGAGCGGCCTAGCAAGATCCCCGCCCCGCCAAGCGCGCAGACAATCGCCAACCACTCAAACCCGCGTGGTAGCATACGCGCGACAATAAAGCCCCAGAACAGGAGGATGATCGAGCCACCATTGCCGAACAAAGTCGCATTCCCAAGCCGCGTCATCTCGATCCCGATATGCCAACTGGCAAGGTCGCTTGCGAAGGCAATGCTGCCAATCGCCACCACGATCAGCGTCTTCTTGGGAAGACCCCGCAAAGGCTGACCGGCCATGCGGGCAAAAAGCACCAGAAACGGCAGTGCCAAGAACAATCGCCAGAAGGCCGAACTCACCTCACCGGTATCTGCCAAGCGCACCAGCGACGGACCAAGCGCGAGGGCCACATTGCCCAGTAAAAGTGCACCAAAAAGCATGGCCGAACGAAGCGCATTGCTCCCTTCGCTTACCTCACCAGCAACATTCTCTTCGCGGGCCTCAAACGTTTCCATGCTTGCGCCCTAGCTTCATAGGCTCCAAGTGAATAGCCAAATGAAACCTACCGGGAGGATTTCCACCAATGCACGAAGCTCTATTCCAGCCGCTCAAAATGGGCGCGCTTGAAGCCAAAAACCGCATTTTCATGGCCCCGCTCACCCGTGGCCGCGCGGCCAACCCGATGTTTGTGCCCAACGCAATGATGGGCACTTACTACCGGCAGCGCGCTGGCGCTGGCATGATCCTAACCGAAGCCACCGGGATCAGCACAGAGGGACTTGGCTGGCCTTCTGCTCCAGGTATCTGGAGCGATGAGCAAACCGAAGCGTGGAAGCCCATTGTGGAGGGCGTACACGAAGCTGGCGGCCTGTTTTCTATGCAGCTTTGGCATATGGGCCGGATCGTCGCGCCTTATTTCCTTGGCGGGGAGCCGCCGTTTTCCGCGAGCGAAACCAAAGCTCCAGGTGAAGCGCACACGCCAGAAGGGCGGCAGGACTATGCGGTCGCCCGCGCGATGACGCATGACGACATCAAGCGGACCATCGATGACTATCGCCGCGCTGCTGAAAACGCCAAGAGCGCCGGGTTTGACAGTGTGCAATTGCATGGCGCGAATGGCTATCTGGTGGATCAGTTCCTGCGCGATGGCACCAATCTTCGCGAAGATGACTATGGCGGCTCACCGGAAAACCGAACGCGTTTCATGCGCGAGGTTCTGGAAGCAATTGTCGATGTATGGGGTGCAGACCGAGTAGGCATTCGCCTTTCCCCCAACGGTGACAGCCAAGGGACGGATGACAGCAATCCGCCCGCGATCTTCGGGGCGGCAACCAAAGTCATCGAAGAAATGGGCCTTGCCTATCTCGAACTGCGTCAACCCGGCCCCAACGGCACCTTTGGCCAAACCGATGTGCCCAAGCAGGATGCGCTAATCCGCGGGCTCTATTCCGGCGCGCTGATCCTCAATTCGGATTACACCGCGCAGGAAGCCAATGATGATGTGACCAGCGGTCGCTGCGATGCGGTGAGCTTTGGTCGACCCTATATTTCCAACCCCGATCTCGACAAGCGGATCGCGGCGGGTGCTGAGTTCAACCCCAACAAGGATGTGCCTAAGAGCTGGTACTTCCCCATTTCCGAAGGCTATACCGATTATCCAACGATGGAAGAGGAAGCGGCAGAAGCCAACGCAGCCTGAATTTTGTTACATAAGCTAGGAGGCCGGGCCATCACCAGATGGCTCAGCCTCTGGTGTTTGCGCAATCGGCAGCAAGGGTTCGGCCGTGACGGGGTCTGCCGGCTGCGCCGCTGGTGCCTCTGCCTCTTGCTCAGGTGCTTCCTCAGACTGGCCTGCACCAGTCGCAGCAATCGGTGAGCGCTCAGCTGGCGGCGAAGTAGAAGTAAGCTCTTCGAGCGCGATCATGTCATCGCTAATCGTGCCGCCCAGAATCTCGCCAGCAGCCTCTCCACCCGTTTCAGTGGAGACCGAGTTGGAGGCTTCCTCTTCACAGGACGAGAGCGCAAATAGCGGCACGACAAGCGCGCATGCATATGAAATTCTCATTCTCGACATGCCTTTTGACTTGCTCTTTTTCTGGCCGTTTCCAGCGCACCCAGAAATCCATCAGCGCGCGCGATCAACGCCTGATCCCACTCCTCCGCCGAGACATTCTTGCCCAGCCGCGCAAGGCTGGTGACACCAAATTCGTCAATGCCGCAAGGGACAATACCGGCAAAGTGCGAAAGATCAGGATCGAGGTTCACTGAAAAGCCGTGCATCGTCACCCAACGGCGAACCCGCACGCCAATTGCGCCGATCTTGGCCTCACATCCGTCAATGTCTTCGCACCAGATCCCAACACGACCTTCCGCACGCCATGCGTCGACCCCGAAATCACCAAGCGTATCAATCACCCAACCTTCAATTGCATGGACAAAGCAGCGCACATCCTTAACGCGCTTGCCAAGATCTAGCATGAGATAGCCCACACGCTGACCCGGTCCATGATACGTGTAGCGCCCACCGCGCCCGGTCTCGAACACCTCAAACCGCGGATCGACCAGCTCACTCACATCCGCACTGGTGCCAGCGGTGTAAACCGGCGGATGGTCGAGCAACCAAATCAGCTCGTCCGCCTCACCAGTACTAATAGACAGGTTGCGCGATTCCATCACCTCAAGCGCCTGTGGGTAAGGCACAAGCGCAGTCTCGCGGCGCCATTCAAGGCCTGAGGCGGTTAAGTCTTGGGGCAAAATCTGTGCGGTGCTTGCCATTGCCTTTGCGTGGGGCCAATGTTGGCCAAAATCAAGCAGCAAAGCGCATCAGATGCGCCAAGGGGCAGCCATGAATTTTGATATGAACACCTGTTGGTCACGGGCCGTTGAGCTGGTGCAAGCCAATTTTCAGCTGCTTTTGATCGTGGCGGCCGTGTTTCTGCTGCTGCCCAATGTGGCGCTCTACATGCTGGTGCCAAACCTGCAAACGATCGTCGATCCCATGGCCGATCCTGATGTGGTCGCCGCCCAAATGGCGAGCATAGCCGGACCGCTCATTGGCGGCGGTTTTTTCTCACTGGCCTTTCAGTTCGCCGGCTACGCCGCGATGGTAGCGCTCATGAGTGATACGCGCCCAACAGTGGGTCAGGCATTGGGCCTTGGGGTGAAAACCGTGCCCAGCCTGTTTGCAATCGCAATTATGTTCTTCTTTATGTATTTCTTGGGCGCCATGGCGATCATAGTGCCGATTTCCTTGCTGGCGGGGTTAACCGGATCGGCTGCGCTCGGCTTTATCGGGCTTATCCCGGTTCTGCTTTTTGTCGCTTGGCTGGCTGGTCGTATATCGATGGCTATGCCAGTGCTCGTGCTTGAAGGCACGCTTAACCCGATAAAAGCAGTCACGCGCAGTTTTGCGCTAACCAAAGCAAAGCAATGGCCGATCCTTGGGTTCTGGGTGGTCATTGTTGTTATCATGGTCGTGGCCAGCCTGATCTTTACCAGTGTCTT
>JBCDKX010000176.1:0-7008 GCA_038746055.1 Pseudomonadota bacterium | reverse complement strand
GGGCGACGCGCATTGGCGAGGACTGGCCACCCCAGCTCGCGCGCCGGATAGCGACATTGGACCAGATTCTGGGTGGTCGCCTAACGGTAAATATCATCTCATCAGATCTCCCTGGACAAGAGCTGGAAAGTGGACCGCGCTACAAGCGAACAGTGGAAGTGATGAAAGTCCTGAAGACCTTGTTGGCTGGTGAGCACCTCACCCACCAAGGGGAATTCTACCAGTTAGACATCGATCCGCCGCGCATTAAAACGGTCTCGGGCAAGTGCCCTCCGCTTTACTTCGGGGGTCTTAGCCCAGCTGCGAAAGATGCAGCCGCGCAAGGGTGCGACGTCTACCTCACCTGGCCTGACACCGTCGCCAACACCAAAGCGACCATTGAGGAAATGACTGAGCGCGCTGCCAAATATGACCGCAAGTTAAAATTCGGGTTCCGATCGCATGTAATTGTCCGCGAAACCGAAGCTGAAGCACGAGCCTATGCAGAGGGTCTCCTCTCAAAACTCGACGATGCTACGGGCAAGGAAATCCGCGATCGGTCGCTCGACGCCAAAAGCGGAGGTGTGGCGCGCCAGATCGAACTGCGTGAAAGTGCTGGCGATGATGGCTATGCCGAGGAGAACCTTTGGACCGGGATTGGCAGGGCAAGATCAGGTGCCGGCGCAGCCATCGTGGGCGATCCCGATCAGGTGCTTGCCAAATTGAAAGCCTATCAGGACGTTGGTGTGGAGGCCTTTATCCTATCCGGTTATCCGCATATCAATGAATGTGACATGTTTGCACGCTATGTTCTGCCTCAGATGAAGCATGGACCGCTTGAAATCGGCGATTGCGGCTGAGCAGAACCGAGAGCGGAGCAGCGGAGCTGTCAGACGAAGCCGACTTGGCCACGTTTCGGTGCAGCCATTGGGTCGTGATACTCCGCTGCTGTATCGGAGATGCGCTGCGCGGAGCGAAGCATATCGCGCGCCGTCGCGACAATCCGTGCCCCGGCATCCGTCGCGAAGACACCAACATTTGTCCGCGCAAAGAGCTCTACTCCCAGCCGCTCTTCAAGCTTTTTGACCTGAGTGGATAGGGAAGGCTGGCTCACATGGCGTGCTTAAGCCGCTCGGCCAAAGTTGTGATATCGATCTATCGCAGCAACATACTCGAGATCGCGTAGGTTCATTGCGCGCATCTCCCTCAGGAAGAGCTACGCCTGCAAGCCCTATCCGGTTACATCGTGACTTAAAGCAAATTTCCAGCGACACATGGTGCTGAATTATGGCGGTAAAAGAAAAGAACGCACCCCAGCCTGTTTTAACCTTAGCTGACGGCTCTGGGTTTTCTGCGAATTCTACTCTCGTACTCCCCCGATCGCAGGTGTAGGGAGTCGATACGATTCTCCAAAACATCGAAACTGTAGGTGATCAACATATGACGCAGACCGCTCGCTATTTGTGCGTTTTGGCTACCTTACTGTTGGCGTCTTGCGGTGGTCCACTGGTCGAAGAGATTGAACCGGCGCCGCGCCCCGCAAAACTCCTGCAAGTGAACGAAGCTTCGACCCAGCGGTCAAACAATTTACCGGCGGTCATACGGTCTGTCCGAACAACCGACCTTGCCTTTCAGGTTGGTGGTCAGATCATCGAATGGAATGCCATCGATGGATCTGAGTTTCGCCGGGGCCAGGTCATTGCCCGACTTGACGCGCGCACCTTCCAGGCAGCAGTGGCTCAAGCGGAAGCGCAATATCAAAATGCTGATAGCGAGTATCAACGCGCGCTTCGATTGATCGAGGAAGACGCAATCTCGCGCAGCGTCGTCGAAAGTCGCGATGCCCAGCGCCAGATCGCCAAGGCCTCACTCGATACCGCCAAGAAAAATCTTTCCGACACGGTCCTGACCGCGCCATTCAGTGGGTTTGTTGGACGTACCAATGTCGAGCAGTTTCAGAATGTTGCTCCTCAGCAGCCAGTGTTGGTTCTACAAAGTCAGGCGGTTGAGGCGATTGTGAACGTTCCCGGCAGTTTCGTGCTGAATTCAAACCGTATCCGCTATTTCAACACTTTTGTTGAGCTGGATGCTGCGCCAGGCCGACGGTTCGCGGCAGTCTTTCGCGAGGCCACCGGACAAGCCGACGCTTCTACTCAGACTTTTGAAGGGCACTTCTCCTTTACCCCTCCCGCCGATCTGGTGGTTTTGACTGGTATGACCGCCACATTGTTCTTTGAAACGGAAGAGCTCGAAACAGAGGAGGAAGAGCGCGGGGTTGCTGTGCCATTGACTGCAATTATGGCCGATGGTGACAGCAGATATGTGTGGGCGGTCACGGGCCGTGAAAGGGTCTTGGAGCGCCGTAATGTAAAGGTTGGAGACAGCGTTGGCGAAACGATGATTGTCACCGAGGGCATCAAAGCCGGGGACACGATTGTTGCAGCCGGTGGAGCCTATTTGCAGGCCGGCGACACTGTGCGTGCTTGGCAAGAATAGGGTCTGCACTCCAATGGACATCGCCGCGTACAGCATTCGTAATCGCCTAATCATGTGGCTTATCGTGGGCCTATCATTGTTCGCTGGCTGGTATGCATATGCCAATATGCCGCGCTTCGAAGATCCGGAATTCACGATCAGACAAGCGCAGATCTTCACTGCCTATCCCGGCGGAAGTCCGGAGGAGGTAGCACGCGAGGTTTCCGCCCCGCTCGAAGAAGCCCTGCAGGATATGGCCGAGGTTAAGGAGATCCGATCCGTCTCTTCGGCGGGCTTTTCCGAGATTTCGGTCGAGATCAAGTTTGCAGCTTCGCCCAGCAAGGACGAGTTGCAGATCATTTGGACAAAACTACGGAATAAGGTTGCCGATGCGGCTGGCGATTTGCCACCCGGTGCTGGACCGTCGCAGGTGTTTGATGAGTTCGGCGATGTGTTCGGCATCTATTATGTGCTGACCGGCGAGGGTTATTCGATGTCCGAACTGCGCCGCTACGCTAAGAGCTTACGCCAGGATCTCCTTTCGGTATCCGGGGTTGGCAAGGTAAATATCGCTGGCGAGCAGGACGAAGTTATTTACGTCGAGATTTCGCGGCAGAATGCGGCAGCGCTGGGAACTACGGTCAATGCAATATTCCAGCAGCTTTCCACCCAGAACACGGTTGTATCCGGCGGCACAGTCGATATCGACGGGCAGCGCCTGATTATCTTACCCACCGGGGATATCGACTCAGTTGCGGCAATCAACAATCTCTTGGTGTCATCGGCTGATGGCCGGGTGGTCCAGCTAAGCGATATTGCCAGCGTTTCGCGCGGCTATCGAGACCCGCCTGAGTTCCTCGCTTATTATGATGGTAAGCCCGCATTGGTACTGGGCGTCGCGGCGGTATCAGGTTCGAATGTGGTGGCGGTTGGTGAGGACATCTCAACCAAGTTGGACGAAATTGATCCGCAACGTCCGGTCGGAATGGAACTTCACGAATTCTATCACCAGGGCAAAGTTGTCGATAAGTCGGTCTCAGATTTCATCGTCAACGTTGTGATCGCGCTGGTCATTGTGATCGGTACATTGGTTGTGTTTATGGGCCTCAAATCGGGCCTGGTGATTGGGATCGGATTGCTGCTAACGATCGCCGCGACGCTCGGCACCATGTACATCATGAATATCCCGATGCATCGCATATCGCTAGGTGCGTTGATTATTGCGCTAGGCATGCTGGTCGATAACGCAATTGTAGTGACCGACGGAATCCTAACTGGTTGCCAACGTGGTCGCAAAATAATCGATATTGCCAGCGAAGTGGTCAAACGCTCAATTTGGCCGCTATTGGGCGGCACAGTAGTCGGTATTCTTGCCTTCGCACCAATCGGCCTTGCACCAGGCGACACAGCAGAATTCACTGGTGACCTTTTCTGGGTGATCCTGATATCGCTGCTCTACAGTTGGGTATTCGCGATCACTCTGACCCCATTCCTGTGCAGCATGCTGTTCAAGAAAGTCGAAGATCAGTGCTTCGAAGGGGCTGGCGGCACGCCGATGGAAGAGAAAGATACCGGCGGCCTGATGGAGCGCTTCAAGAGTGTGGTGGCTGATCTGATCGAGCGCCGGTGGCTTACAATCGGCGCTGCGGCAGGATTATTTGTGCTGTCGGTGGGCGGTTTCACCCTCGTTACTCCCGGCTTCTTCCCGGCCTCTACAACTCCGCAATTGGTGGTCGACTATTGGATGCCAGAAGGCACCGATATCTCAGTCACCGATGAGGAAATGCGTAAGCTGGAACAGTATGTAGCCGAGCTTGAAGGCGTCGAGCACGTCCACACGCTCGTTGGGCGCGGCACCCTGCGCTACATGCTGGTATATGAGTTCGAGAGCGCGAATAGCGCCTATGGCCAACTGTTGGTCAAGCTGGATGACTATGACCGGCTCGATGCGCTGATTCCGCAAGTCCAGCAATATATCGACGAGAATTTCACTCAGGCGCAGGGAAAGGTCTGGCGCTTTATCCTGGGACCGGGCGGAGGCTCAAAGATCGAAGCAACTTTCACAGGCCCAGACCCGGCGGTGTTGCGCGAGCTCGCCGCCGAAGCGCAGGCGATCTACCGCGCTGATGGCGGAGCAATCGCAGTAAAGGACAATTGGCGCCAACCTGTACCGTCAATCGAACCAATCTACTCTGAAGTCAAAGGTCGCCGAGCTGGGGTCAGCCGCTCTGATGTAGGCGCAGCTTTGGCCCGAAATTACTCCGGACAGCAGGTTGGAGTCTATCGTGAGAATGATGATTTGATACCGATTATGTCTCGCGCGCCAGAGGCCGAACGCCTGAATGTCTCTGACATGGGTTCAATCCAGATCATCGGGCCAACCGGAGCGGCGGTTCCGGTCGATCAGGTCACCGATGGTATCAAAACCGTTTGGCGTGACAGCAGGCTGCGTCGCACCGACAATGTCTGGTCAATTAAGGCACAGGCTGATCCCGCCCCCGGAGTGGTCGCAGGGGACTTGCAGCTACGGGTCGAACCGCTGGTCGAAGCGATTCCACGTCCGCCGGGATACAATCTCAAGTGGGACGGCGAATCTGGCAATTCTTCTGAAGCGAATGGGCAATTGGCGAGTGCTATTCCTTTTGGCTTTGGAGCGATGATCCTGGTGGTGATCTTTCTCTTTAACTCGTTGCGACAACCCTTGGTGATTTGGTCGGTCGTGCCACTCTCACTGGTCGGGGTTGTGTTCGGGTTGGTGATTATGGGAGTGCCGTTCGAGTTCATGGCGATCCTGGGTGTTCTTTCTTTGGCTGGCTTGCTGATCAAGAATGCCATCGTGTTGGTTGACCAGATCGATCTCGAAATCCGCGAAGGAAAGCCACGCTTTGATGCCCTGGTGGACAGCGCTGCAAGCAGGGTGCGGCCCGTGTTGCTCGGTTCCGGAACAACCGTGCTTGGCGTGATCCCACTTTTCTTCGATGCGTTCTTCCAGTCGATGGCTGTGGTGCTCGTGTTTGGTCTGAGCTTCGCAACCGCCCTTACCCTAGTGGTGGTACCCGTTGTCTACGCAGCGGTATTCAGGATTACTGCGGACGAAACCGCGCAGGGTGAGCAAGGGATGAAGGCAGCCATATGAAGCTTCGCGCACTCATCTTACCACTACTTCTGGGCGGGCCCCTGACTGCATGCGGCACATTAAGCACCGATGTCGATATCGCTGAAGCAACCACCGCCAGCCTGCCCGAATTGCCCTCGACCTGGAACGTGGCGGGTGCGCCGCCCGGTGAAGTGCAAGTCGGCTGGATCGCTGAGATTGGTGATCCAGTGTTGAATGAACTGGTATTAGAAGCGCAAGCCAACAATCCCGATATTCGCTCCGCCGCAGCCAGTCTCGATGCAGCCCGTGCCTTGGTCAAACAGGCGCGTTCGGCTTTGTTCCCACAAATCAACGCCTCTTTCCAGGTCGATCGTTCAGAGTCGCCGCAGCCTTTTGCGGTCAATGATGTGCTCTACACGGTCAATGCGCAGGCGCAGTGGGAGGTCGATCTATGGGGACGCGTGCGAGCTGGGCGCAACGCCGCCTACGCCAGCGCACAAGCGGTTGAAGCCGACCTAAAGTTTGCGCAATACGCGCTCGCTAGCGGCGTTGCGGCGGCTTACTTCACCAGCATCGAAGCATCTGAACAGGTCGGGGTTGCGCAACGCACCGTTGATGCACTGGCCGAAATCGATCGCATTGTCCGGGTGCGATATCGTGAGGGGTTTGCCTCACGCCAGGATACCGCAATCGCCGCCTCCGATCTGGAATCTGCCCGCGACAGCCTTGCGACCGCTCAAGTCTCGCGGCGTGCCGCACGGCGAGCTCTCGAAGTGCTGCTCGGGCGCTATCCAGCTGAGAAGATTGCTTTGCGCGCGGAACTGCCTGAGACACCGGAAGCCCCGCCGGCAGGCCTACCCTCACAACTGCTCGAACGCCGACCCGATGTGGTCGCGGCAGAACGGCGCGTGGCCGCAGCCTTTGCCAGCCTGGATCAGGCCAAAGCCGCGAAGCTACCTTTGGTCTCGCTTACCGGCAATCTTGGTGGTTCATCGACCGAGCTCGGCAATATCCTTAATGATGGCAATATCATTTGGTCTGTCATCGGCAGCGTGCTGCAACCGATCTTTGATGCTGGGCTACGCGACGCAGTGGAGGAGCAGGCGGATGCTGAAAGGCGTGCTGCCGTTGCTTCATATGCCAGCACTGCCCTCGCCGCATTGCGCGACGTTGAAGACAATCTCGATCAGGTGCAGGTGTTGGCCGAACGTGAACTGATCCTTGAACGAGCCGCTGAGGAGTCAAGCACGGCCTATATTCTCTCACAACTGCAATATGGTGAAGGCGAAATCGCATTGATCGACGTGCTCAACATTCAACAACGCTTGTTTGCCGCTGAGCGCAACCTCGTTGCCATCCGTCGTGCACGGGTTGAACAGTGGATCGCCCTCAATCTTGCCCTTGGTGGGAGCTGGGAGTGAGTCGATTTGCTCTAGCAGAACTTATCAAGCCATCCT
>JBCDKX010000175.1:0-7073 GCA_038746055.1 Pseudomonadota bacterium | reverse complement strand
TTGGCGGGAGCTTTTTTCGCTGCTGGCTTTTTCTCAGCGGCTGCCTTTGGAGCTGCTTTCTTAGCCGGAGCTTTCTTCGCAGGTGCCTTCTTAGCAGGCGCTGCTTTAGTTTCCGTTTCTGCCTTAGGCGCGGCTTCTTTCTTAGGAGCAGCCGCTTTCTTCGCAGGAGCCTTCTTGCCTGCGCCTACATCGGTGATACGCAGAAGCGTCATTTGCTGACGGTGGCCAGCCTTGCGGCGGTAGTTGTGACGGCGACGCTTTTTGAAAACGACGACCTTCTCGCTCTTGGCTTGAGCGATGATCTCAGCAGAAACGGTGACCTTGCTTGCGTCAGCGACAGTGTCGCCTTCGCCGGCGAGCAGAACGTCGCCCAAAGTGATCGTGTCGCCAGCCTCCCCGGCGAGCTTTTCAACGGCAATTTTGTCTCCAGCGGCAACCCGATATTGCTTGCCGCCAGTGCGCACTATCGCGAACATGGCTTATATACTCTCGTTTCTCTTAACTGCCGGGTATGACGCAATTCGATTACGTCCACCAAGCTGTCCAAACACAAAGGTCTGGGCGGCGCTACAAAATGTTGCGCTTGAAGGATGGGTGCCGGTAAGGGAAAGGGGCATTTAAGTCAACGCTACTTTTCAGGCAAGTCGCCACAAAATAGGGCGAAGCGGCGTATTTGCTCTTATCCTAGCTCGTGATAGGGAAAACCGGGATCATGACTAGGCAATTTTTTCAGACTGCTGCTATCGCTTTTCTCGGAATGGGCCTCGGCGGATGTGCATCTGCTGATGGGCGTTATCCCTCCCTTGCTGTACGCGATGCGGAGCGGACGACGGGAGAATTCATGCCAGCCTCGCCCACACCGTCGGCCATACCGGGAGTGGTTTCGCCTCAGCGCGTCGCTGACCTCTTGTCGGCTGCCTATGACGCGCAGCGAAAGTTTGAAGAGGCACGTCCAGAAGCTGAGCGTATTGTACGTTCAGCGCAAGGAATGGGAGCGGAAAGCGACAGGCGCTCTCGCGCGCTGATCGCAGTGGCTGAGCTTACATCTTTACGCGGAGAGACGGCGCTCGTGCTTTCACGGCTTGACGTTCTCGAGGCAGAAGCACTGACCACCTTCGCTCCCTCAGAAGCGATAGCAAGCGGTCAGGCCCATATCGCCAACTTGCTTCGTCAACAGGACGAGACTCTCGATTCGCTTTCAGAGATGCTCGCCCAATGAACCAAAACTGCGCTTCTTGCCCGGTGAAAGACAGCGCTGCTTGTTCGGTGCTAACCGAAGAAGAACGCGACGCCCTTGCAACCGCTGGCAGCACACGCACTCTAAAGCGCGGAGAAATGCTCTTTGCAGCTGGCGATGACGAAGCTGCCTGCGCCACATTGGTTAGCGGCGCGCTAAAAGTTACCGCCTATGATGGCGAGGGGAACGAACAAATCCTCTCGTTAGTCCACCCATCCGGCTTTATCGGCGAATTGTTCAGCCCCTTTGCCCATCACGATGTGGTAGCACTGACCGACAGCAAGTTGTGCACATTTGCGAGAAGGGACATCGAGCGCGCGATCGACGAATATCCGGCTTTGGCCCGCGCGCTCCTGCGGCGCAGCCAGGATGACTTACTCGCCACTCGCAGCTTATTGGAGTTAACCGCTCATGCGACGGCCGAAACACGGCTTGCGGCATTGCTCCACGATTTTGCAGCAGCAGCGAGCGATGCGTCCTGCCATATTGCAAACCACTTCGAGCTTCCCCTCACAAGGGGTGAAATCGCCAATATGCTGGGCCTGACGATCGAAACGGTAAGCCGCAAGCTGAAAGAGCTTGAAGAAATGGGAGCAATTGCGCGCAGAGGAAAGCGCGGGATCGACATTGCCGACCCCGCGCTTTTGAGGGACGTGTCTGGGCGTTAGGATCCCTTGACTAAGCGCCTATCACTTCCGTCGATTTAGAGAATCACTGCTGCGATCGTGACAACCGAAATCCCCCACAGAACGATTAGCACTGGCAAGATCAGCATCTGGATAGCGGCATCCTGCGAGGCCAGCCGACCTGTCTGGGTCATGATCCCCTGCTGTTGAAACTGATCCATACTGAGCGGCGAGGTGTTATTGTCTTTGAGGCGAGTCCACAGGGCTGGCACTCCGAACATCCCGACGATGAACACTCCGAAGATTGCCATTGGAATAATAAGACCTGGATTGCCAAAGCCGGCGAACATGACGGCCAGAAAGGCGAAGTAGAGCCCAACAGTCGCGGCATAAAACCCGGTCGGCAATTCGAAGTTTCGGTCAACTTCAACTTGATGGACAGGTTTGGCAACCGGCGCCTCCACAATGCGCGCTTTGCCCTTAGCCAGTTGATTTTGCAGTTGCTCAGCCATGGATTCACTCCTTTGTTGCAAGGAGAGTTATCCATCCAGGCGAAAGCCTACCTTGATCCAGATCAAACTGGGAAAATTATCTCAGTCCCAGCGGGCAAGATCGGCGTAATCGTCGGCACGCGGTTCGACCCAGTGCCAGCCGTCTTCACGTTTCTCGCGTTTCCAGAACCATGCAGCAGCTTTCAGGTGATCCATGCAAAAGTCGACCGCATCGATGACCCCGCGTCGGTGACGAGCAACGGCCGACACCAGGACGATCGGCTCACCAACGCGCATTTTGCCAACCCGGTGCGCCATCAGGAGGCCCATAAGGTCGAATCGCGTGAGCGCCCGGTCTGCAAGCTCTTCCATAGTCGGCAGTGTGAGGGGCTCATAGTGGGAGAGCTCCAAGGCCTCGACACCTGCATCCTGCCCGGCACCGCCCCTCACCTCGCCAACGAAGGTGCACACACCGCCAAAGCCCGGATGGGCCTGCGTAAACGGCCCAACGAGCGAGCCAGGAACAAACATCTCCTTTAGCAAGCGGACGTCTTTCACCTGGATTTAGCCTCCGCTGACAGGGGGCAACAATGCCACTTCATCCCCATCCTCGGCCTGAAGAGCAGTCTTGTCCGCAAGGACGCGGCCACTGCAAGCGATGTTGACGCGCTCTTCCTGAAGCTGGCTCGCGATTTCTTCGCCAACAACCTCAAGCAGCCCCGCCCAATCAAGTGGGGTGTCAACCTCCAAGCTCTCTTGGCCCGCCATATCGCGCAATGGACCTAGGAACACGATCGTCGCGGCCACCTAACTTACCCTCCGGTCATAGACATATGGCGTGCGAGATGCGGCTGTGCCCCTCGCTGATCCATGCGGAAGTGATGACGCTCAGGCTTGATCAGCATGGTTTTATCAAGCGCTGCCGCAAGCTGTCTTTGCGGATCATCAGATCGCAGGGCAGCGCGTAAATCCACTCGCTCGCCTCCGCCGAGACAGGGGTAGAGTTGCCCGGTAGCCGTCACTCGCAACCGATTACAGCCATCACAGAAATTGTTGGTATGCGGGGTGATAAATCCTAACCGGCCACCGGTCTCGGCCACATCGACATAATGTGCAGGCCCCCCGGTCTTATGGGCATTGTCGGTCAGCGTCCAACGCTGCTCCAGCCGGGCGCGTACATCGCTGAGCGGGAGAAATTGGTCCAGCCGTTCCTCCTCGACATCACCCAGCGGCATAACTTCGATCAGTGTTATGTCAGCGCCAAGACCATGAGCCCAACCGATCAGGTCTGGCAGTTCGTCCTCATTAACACCCTTTAGCGCCACCGCGTTGAGTTTGACTTTCAACCCCGCCTCTTGCGCAGCAGAGATCCCATCCAGCACCTGCGGCAGTGCATCGCGCCGGGAAAGCTCCGCAAATCGCGCCCGGTCTAGCGTATCGAGCGAGATATTGACGCGGGCGACACCGGCTTTCGCAAGGTCCTCTGCGTGGCGGGCAAGCTGGGTTGCATTGGTCGTGAGGGTTAGCTCTTCAAGCCCATTGCCAAGCCTCTGACCCAGCGCATGAAACAAGCCAACAATATCCTTGCGCACCAGGGGCTCACCGCCGGTTATCCTGATCTTGGTAACGCCGCGCGCGATAAAACCCGTGGCCAAATCATGGAGTTCTTCAAGCGATAAGACCTCACGCTTTGGCAGAAACGTCATGCGCTCAGGCATGCAATAAGTGCAACGAAGGTCACAACGGTCGGTGACGGAAAGTCGCAAGTAGGAGATTGCGCGGCCAAAAGTGTCGATCAAAGGACCCTGCGACGCAGGTGGCTTAACTAGCTCAAGGACATCGCGTGTGCGGGTGGGCGTCTCACTCATGCGTCTGACAGTAATGCCCTGTTACCCCTTTTGCACCTGCCAAATATTGCAGCAGTGCCGCTTTTTGGTCCGTATCGCCTGCTGCGATCACATTCACGCGTCCAGGAGCACAGGCGCGCGCCAAATCCCGAGCAAGCGCCCGACGCCAATCGGTATGGTCGTAGTCAGCCGGGGGAAGAACGATCACCAAGTCGCCGCCCGCGGCTGCCGTGCGCACCGCTTGAAGATGCTGGTCATAGAAGGCAGCGCTTGCTTCAAGCGCCCCATCAGGAAGGTCTGTGACCAGATACTCAGCCTGTGCCATTGATCAATGCGCGGGCCGCTCGCGGTGGAGGGTGATACCGATCTTTTCATTCGCTTCCGCAATCGCAAGCTTCACGATCTTCACTGTCACCGCCTGAACGCGCACGTCCTGCACAAAAAGCGTCTCACAAATGTGATCGCCCACCGCCTCAATCAGCTTGAAATGAACCCCCTCGGGAAGCCCCTCTGAAGCGGCAAACTTGAGATCCATATAGTTTTTGCTCGCGTCCAAAGGCGTGTCAGGATCATAGCGATCCTGCACCTCATAGCGCGCCTGCACGGTAATGCGCAGCGGCTGGGGCTTGCCAGTTTCTTCGGAGTAGATGCCGGTCAGAACATCCACTTCGAGATCAGCAACTTCCAGAATAAGCGAATCACTTTGTGTCATTATTTCTCGCCCTTAGCGGGGATTGCTCCAGCGTGCGAAGATTGCGGTTGGTAGGAGACGACCGTCTGCCCCCTCTTCGCGAACAGCCAGATCTCCATGCTCAATCTGGCCGGGCAGATCCGCAAGCGCTTCTGCAATTAGTCCTGCAATAGCGAGGCTGCTCATGCGGACGGCGTAAACAGTAAGGAAAAGGAAGGCACTCTTATCATCAAGCAGCTTAGCGCAATCGCCAATGAGACTAGGGAGCCCTTCCTCCAAACGCCAAGTCTCATTCTTGGGTCCACGCCCAAATTTGGGCGGATCGAGAATGATGCCATCGTAGCGCCTCTCACGGCGGACTTCGCGGGCGGCAAACTTTGCTGCATCATCGACCAACCAGCGAATTGGGCGGCCTTCCATTCCCGAAAGCGCAGCGTTCTCACGGGCCTGAGCGACTGATTTCTTGGACGCGTCGACATGGGTCACTCGGCCATTATCGGAGAGCGCCAGCGTGCCCAAGCCCGTATAGCCAAACATATTCAGCATCTCGGCGTCATCACGTTTGCCCAGTTGTTCGCGCATCCAATCCCACACCGGGGCCATATCAGGGAAGAACTGGAGATGCCGGAATGGTGTGGGTTGCCCGGTGAATCGCACTTCGTTCCATGCAAGCTCCCAGCTGTCTGGAACCTCGGGCGAAAGATTCCAGCGACCTCCGCCATCCTCGTCCGAGCCTGGTACAAACTCTCCGACAGCATCCCATTGGGATAAGCGCGGCTGCCACATGGCTTGCGGCTCGG
The DNA here is from genome assembly GCA_038746055.1 of Pseudomonadota bacterium. Taxonomy (GTDB): domain Bacteria; phylum Pseudomonadota; class Alphaproteobacteria; order Sphingomonadales; family Sphingomonadaceae; genus Erythrobacter. The sequence goes on along the minus strand of JBCDKX010000175.1, from coordinate 1,381 downwards.
GGCGGATAAAGGCGTGCGGTCCAAACGCCTCTAATTTGCGCCCTCCCCCACTGTCGAGAAGCCGATAGGCGTCCCATCCGGTACATTCCATCACCAGCGGTTGCTGGATCAGCTTAGCCATTGGACACGGCCATTACTGGACAGACGCGCTGGCATTGGCGAGCACGAAGTCGCGCGCTGCTTCGTAGTCTCCGGGAATCTCAACCATTGCCTCTTCGCGGCCGAAGAGATCGCCAACACGCGCGGGAAGCGCTGGGCGAACACCAGTGGCGCGCTCGACTGCGTCCGGGAACTTAGCCGGATGCGCGGTGGCAAGCGTAACAATCGGGACAGCGCTATCGAGCTCAGCACTCTGCGCTGCATGCAGGCCAACCCCGGTATGCGGATCAATCACTTGCGCCGTATTGCGATAGGCCCATTGCAGCGCGCGAGTGGTCTCTTGCTGGTCTGCGCGGCCACTGATGAATAGACTTGCGGCCCTTTCGCGCTGGCTATTGGTAAGTTGCATCGCTTTCGAAGCCTCAAAGCCGCGCATTTGCTCAGCCATAGCCGAGCCATCGCGTCCGCCTACATCGAACAACAGGCGCTCGAAATTGGAGCTCACCTGAATATCCATCGATGGCGTGATGGTGGGCACGGTTGTGCCTGCCGAGTAGTCGCCATCTCTGAGCGCACGATGAAGGATATCGTTCACATTGGTAGCAACAATCAGCTGCTCAATCGGTAGCCCCATTTGGGCGGCGACATAGCCTGCAAAGATGTCACCGAAGTTGCCGGTCGGCACGCTGTAAGCTGCGGCCCGATCAGGCGCACCCAGCTGGAGACCAGCATAGAAATAATAGACCACCTGCGCCATCAAACGCGCCCAGTTGATTGAATTCACCGCCCCCAAGTTAAGCGTGTTCGTGACGCGCTCATCGGCAAACATCGCCTTCACATGCGCCTGGGCATCATCAAAACTGCCCGTAATCGCAAGATTGTAGACATTGGGCGCACGCACGGTGGTCATCTGCCGGCGCTGTACGTCAGAGACTTTGCCCGATGGGTGGAGCATGAAAATCTCGACCCGCTCAAGCCCCGCCACGGCGCGAATAGCTGCCGAGCCGGTATCGCCACTGGTTGCACCTACAATAGTGAGGTGCTCGCCCCGGCGCTCAAGGAAGGTCTCAAACAAACGCCCGAGCATCTGTAGCGCGACATCTTTAAACGCCAGCGTTGGGCCATGGAACAGCTCAAGCAGCCAATGTTGCTCATTCAATTGCACCAGCGGGGTCACCGCAGCATGGCCAAAGTCGCCGTAGACCTGTTCGCATAAGGCCCCCAGCTCATCCTCGGTGAGCGAGCCCGCAACAAATGGCTGCATCACGCGTGCAGCAAGTTC
>JBCDKX010000174.1:0-7087 GCA_038746055.1 Pseudomonadota bacterium | reverse complement strand
GAGTAGTCTTCCGTACTTTCGCGCTGGAACTCTGGCCCGCGCTGCTGATCGTGGTCTTCCATCAGGTGTGGGAGGGACCGGGAGTTGTCCTCACCATCTATGGCTGGCTGCTTTTGACCAAGGTCACGCTCTCGCTGCTTGCTCCTAAGTTGGGTCTGAGATCGCTGGGTATGGCGGAAGGGACTAGTGATGCAAAATGGGCATTGGCTGGGGTGGTTTTGATCGCGCTCGGCGGCACCTGCATCTGGGCGCTGCTTTCATCCTAGTCTCGCTTGGAACCTCCGCGCCGCACTTCCTTGTGCACCCGGTCCACCGTTGTTCGGTCAGTCCAAACGCACGCAAATGCACCCAGCGAATTCAGCAGATCGAGCCAGTCAAACTCTTTGTCTGCGGGCTGCGTCACACCGTTTTACAAATTGTGTGACTAACTGCACAGTTAACTTCGCAGGTGCAAAATAAAACTGGTGTAAAGACGGGATGAATAGTTGGCTGGGTGGATACAGTCAGCGGACGGTGAGGTCGCCATAGGCTTACCGCAGCACCGATCCCGGATGATAATAAATACGCGCGCTGTCCCCCCATTGATCCGTAAGCCGCGCTTGGGTTTAAGGAGTAAACATGCCTTGGAGAGGACCGCTTGGCGGACACCCCCTGGAGACGCTGCCTGGGCCGGACAATCCCTGGCTTGCCTGCGCTGGCAGCGATACGCGCCGCGCTTTGCCCGCTTCTGACGATGGTGCAAATATCCTACAACTGCCCGACTTCGCGATTTCTGAAAACGGTGTGATCGCCATTGATTGGACCAAGATTGGCGTGGGCTTCACGATGATAAATGCTGGGGTACTGACCATTGTGTCAGCGATCATCGGCGGTGTGGCCATGGCAGCGACTTTGCCGGCGACCGGCGTAGGTGTGTCAGCCGGGGTGATGACTTCGAGCGTGGCGAGTACGCTTGCCGCGGGTGGCGCAATTCTGATCGGAGCCGGGGGTGCAACCGTCATCGGCGCGATCGACCCTGCCATCAGCGACTATAAAAAGCACGTACCAGCCGTTCCGATGCGTAAGCTCGCTCTGCCAGCTGACCTGCCCCCGGCGGTCACCAACTTTATGCAATCGGTGACTGAGATTGAACGGCTTTCAACCGCAGAGACCGACATTATCGACCATGCACGGGCGGCGGCCAAGGCGGGCGACAAGAGCTGGGCCGAGTTGCATTTGCGCGACCTGTATCATGTGCAAAACGGCAAACAGCACTTTGTCGGGCAGCTTGGCAGCGCCCTGCGCGAAATCAACGCGGCCTTCGGTAAGGATTTTGACCAGCACCGCATTGATCCGGCCGAACCGACCCGCGATCTGATCAATCCGTTGATCGAGATGCGCGCCACTTTGGGTGAGGTGGCGAGCATCAGCAGTGCTGAGATCAACGGCATTCTGGCGACCGTGCGTGTGCCATCGCCAATGTCTGAGGCGATCGATGCCTCGGTCCGCAAGTTCGCGGAGCAGGCCGGTGGACAGCCGTCGGAAATGGTCAGTATTGCAGCAGATCAGCTTGAGCGGCTGGATATGATTGATCACGAGGCGTTTGGGGCTGAAGGTGTAAACAAGGCACCGTTACTAGCGTAATGCGGGGAACGTAGGGCAAGCGATAGCGGCCCAAACTTTCCTACTCGGTCAAAATCTGCCCTAAGCTTGCAGATGAACCAGACATCTAAACTGCCCGCCGAAGCCGCGCTGACGCCAGTGCAAGAGATCATTGAGTCAGAGCGCGCAAAATGGACATCACAGCGCCAGGCAGCGTTTCTGCGTGCGCTCGCAAGTACGCATTGCGTTGCTAAAGCTGCTCGCGCCGCAGGAATGAGTCGGTCTTCGGCCTATAAACTGCGCGCAAGACTCAAAGGGGAAGCGTTCGATCTCGCGTGGGAGGCAGCGCTAACCTGCCGCTTGGATACGTTGGCAGACGTGGCAATTGAGCGCGCATTCAATGGTGTGGAAGTTCCGCATTTCTACAAGGGTGAACTCATCCACATTTCGCGCAAATTCGACGAAAAGCTGACTATCGAATTGCTCAGAATGCGGGAAAGACGGCGTCCGACCTATCTACCGCAAACACATCCCGCTTCGGCCTATACGCCAGATGGCTTAGGCAGCGAATTGGGGAGCCTGCTGAGACGGATTGAACACGGCTTGGAGCGCTGGGATGATGAATGGCCATGAGGTTGCCGCTGGAGGCACAAATTGAACTCTCGCTGCAAAAGTGTCTCCTCGCCGAATCGTAGAAATGGCAGGATTCCGGGGTTAATCTCCAACAAATGTTGGATTTGAGGAGACACCGGTGTCTCCTCAGACAAATTTAGAGGCTTATGACATTTACCCTTATAACGTGCCGAATTGCGCGAATTCAGGGTCGGTTGCGCAGCGATTTTCTTAAGTGCACACCATCCGACCTAAGGATCAATCGGGAGGATACAAGACTGTAATTTTCGCCCATCAATCGCCACATTCTTATTGCATCAAATGCCTAGCAAAGGAGAAGCGCACATGCAGTTTCAATTCAATTCCGACAGTTCGGTAATGGGCACAGACAATGTGGCACAGCGGATTGAGGAGATGGTGCGGATGAAGCTTTCGCGCTTCGGCGAACGGCTCACCCGGATTGAGGTGCATGTCTCTGATGTCAACGGTTCCAAGCATGGTGCGGATGACAAACACTGCATGATCGAAGCGCGGCCCCGTGGCGGTCGCCCGATTGGCGTTACCGGTCGGGCGGATCAGGTCGATGCAGCAGCCCGGCGAGCGGCCAACACTCTGGCGCAGCGGCTTGAGCGGCTGTTTGGCAAGGAAGCGCGGCACAAACACGATGCACGGCCCGATAAAGCGATATAAGTAGGTTTCACCGCGGTGCTATCCGCCGGTGATGCCAAGTTCTGCGAGAATGCTGGGAATGGCTTTCTTAAAGCGGAAAAACCCGGCTTTGGCGTGTGGCCAGGTCACGCGGTTGAGATCACTAACCAGCTGTGTGAGTTCGCCATGGTGCTGTAATATCGCGAGCTCTTGCCACAGAGCATCGCGGGTCCAGCCGATCGGGAGATAGGGTGTTACGACCGCCTCGATCCCCGCTTCGGCGAGGATGGTGGCGAGGCTGTCTTCCGGGTTCCATGGGAGCGCTGAGCAGCCAAATTCCCGTGCGGCTTCTTGGGCGCCTTTGGTAACCGCCTGAGTGGCAAAAGTGATGGCGCGCTCGCCAGTCTCCTGGGGCGAGCGCGCCTGGGGCCGGGCGGCGTCAATGATCAGAGCCGGAGGGCTCTCCAGATTTAAGGCGATATGGCTAGCGGCCTCGTCATGGAGGAGCAGGGCGAAGGGTTTATCAGGGAGGCTCGCCATGGGCATCTCGGGCATGGCGCGCGGGTGTTCGATCGGTTCTTCCAGCGGTGTGGCTTCGCCTGCTAGACCCTCTGCCGCCAGCGGGCCATCGGGATGCCGCTCGGTGTAGCGGGCGATGTTGTCAGCCTGGGCAAGATAGGTCTTACCCTTGGTGTGCAGGCCGGCCACCCAGCGCCAGGAGAATGTGTTGGAGGCCGCATCGCCATCGACCAGGTGGCGTAGAAAAAAGTCAGCGCCAAGCTGCCAGTCGAGTTTGAGTGTGAAGATCCAGATGCTCGCAAACCACATGCGAGCGTGATTGTGGAGATAGCCGGTTTGAACCAGTTCGCGTGCCCAATGATCGAACGCAACAATTCCGGTGTGGCCTTTGGTCGCTTGCGAGTAGGCCGTGGCGATCCCGGTGTTGCTTTGGACTGTCGCCAGTGCAGCGTCGCGCCCTTGGAGGTAGCTAGCCCAGATGCTCGGTCGCTGTTCGAGATAGCCTTTGAAGTAGACCCGCCAGAACACTTCGGAGATGAAACTTTCAGCATCACTCGGACTATGCTGGGACAGCACCGCCTGGATCACCTCGGCCTCGCTGAGCAAGCCAGCGTGGAGCCAGGGCGACAACTGCGAGACATTGCGGCGCATGCCCTCGGCTGGAGTGCCGTCGTCAAAATTGCGGTGCCGGGTGTAGGTGGGGCCCGCGTCCGGCGCAAAGTGCTGCAGCCGTTCCATGCCAGCGTCACGGGTTGGAATGAATGTCATACGAGATAATCCGTGAGGGGAATAAATCCAAACTGGCTGGATTTGCGTATTTGTGAATGAACTTCTCAGAACCTTTCTGGCTCGGCGAAGTTCCCACGCGGGCGCCCGGCATATTCCGAACGCCTGTCAGGTACGAACGCAGTCTGCTCCCGGCTGCCAAACAAAGGACTTCCCCTAAAATGATTACGCTGAAGAATATCACGACCACCACTTTCGTCACCGCCAGCGCGCTCGCTCTTGCTGCATGCGGAAGCGAGGTTAGTGGTGAAGACGCTGCGGCCGACGACAGCTTGGTGACTGAGGAAGCCGCCGCTGCCGGCACTATTCCCGAAGTGGCTGCTGGTGATGAGACGTTCTCCACCCTCGTGGCTGCTGTAACTGCCGCTGAGCTTGGCGAAACTCTATCCGGTGAAGGCCCGTTCACGGTCTTTGCACCCACCAATGATGCTTTTGGCAAGCTGCCTGAAGGTACGGTTGAGACCCTCACAACCGAGGATACAGAAACCCTAACCAGTATCCTTACTTACCATGTCGTCGAAGGTGCGGTTAATGCGGCAACACTTACCGCTGCAATCGAAGAAGCCGGCGAAGGAGGCTACACAGTCACTACGGTCGGCGGTGGCACCTTTAGCGCGAGCGTAGTTGATGGTGCGGTCGTGCTGACCGACGCAACGGGCGCAACCGCAACGGTAACGGCAACCGATGTCGAGGCGTCCAACGGCCTTATTCATGTAATCGACACGGTGTTGATGCCCGGTTGATCCGCAAGCTTAATGATTGATCATGTCTGCGGGTGGTTTCCTACTGCCCGCAGACAATGATACATGAAGCCGATGACAGTATACTTGCGCTTTATGTCGTGCTGCCTGATTGGTCTTGCGTTGGTTCCTTTGGCGGCTTGCGACGACGGTCCCGGTGAGATCAGCCGCGATGCCAGCCCTTTTGATGGCATAGATGAAACGGCAACAATTACGGCGTCTGGTACGGAGCCCTTCTGGAATCTGCGTGTCGCGCCTGTCGCACAGGGTTATGCGGCGCATTATTCGGCGCCTGAACTGCCCGAGGGTGAGACGTTTTTGGTAAACCGCTTTGCAGGAAACAATGGCCTTGGCTTCTCCGGCCGATGGGGCGGCGCGCCGGTCAATCTCACGCTTACCCCCGGCGATTGCAGCGATGGAATGAGCGAGGCGATCTATCCTTACACCGCCACACTACTGCTTGATCAGGTCACGCTATATGGCTGCGCGGATACCAGCGATAAACCGCTTACCCCGGGCAATACCCAATGACCGAATACTGCAGCGGCTTTGTTACAAGTCACTGCGGGGCAAGAATGAAGGTTGAGCGCTGATTTCTAAAATAGGCCTGGGATCTGATATTGTGCCGCCGTGGGCTGGGTCGGCGTCAACATTTGTCTGCGGTTCACGCTTTGCACGCTTTGGCCAGTTCCGCCGCTGATCGCTGTGCAGCTGCGCCCGGCAAGGAAATCGAGCGCGGTTGCAATCGACGCCTCGCTCGGATCGCCCAGCGGGGTTCTAAAGTCGTCTTCAGCTACGCAGGTGTTTGGCATGACGCTCGCAAGGCCGGTGAAATAGTCACCATTGCCATCGGCATTGACCGTCTGGAAGGTGACGGCTCGCACCCGCAGGTCGCATTCATCGAGGTCGAAGGCAAATTGACCCACCGGCTTGCCTGAGGTGTTGCTGCCCACGAGCGCTGTGCGGCTCGGCGGCACAAAAGGCAGCATGGCATTGGTGACAAGTTCACTTGCCGAGGCCGTGCTGCTGGTGCCGATAAGGACGAGGGCCTGAGGTTGAAGGGCGTTCACTTCGGTTTGGAAGTTGCGCAAGAATTGGAAACCGTCCTGTTCCAATTCAGCCACCCGTTCAGGGCGAACAACGGTTTCACTGAAGAGATTGCCGACATTATTCTCGCCCATCAGATCTCCCAGCGTTTCCGCCACTCTGACAAGACCGCCACCATTATAGCGGAAATCGAGGATCAGCTCTTCGACATTATTGGAGGAAAACAGTTGGAATGCCTGACGCAGTTCTTCGTCCGCATCACTGACAATGAATGTGCGCAGATTGAGATAGCCGATATTACGACCACCATCATTGATAATCACTGCGCCATAGCGATCCGAGACCGGGTCAAGCGAGAAGTCCGTCTTGGCGATGCTCGCCTCAATGACGGTACCATCGGCTTGCGCGAAACGGATGACTCGCGTGACCCCCGCGTCGGAGGGACCAAGCGCATCGACCACTGCCTGCGGCCCGCCGGTTGCCAGCAGATCCGCGACGTTTTCAAGATCCGACGCAGTCGTCCCGATCGCAAGGATTTCGGTTCCGCGATCGATTCCAGCTTGAAAGCCGGGTGCATTTTCAAAGGCCTCAAGAATAAACAGGCGATTGTTATCCTGATCAAAGCTGAGACGTATCCCAAACCCGGCGCTCGATCCGGAATTGATCAATGCGTTTTCCTCGGCAATCGATGTCGCAAAGGTGAAGCCGACGTCCCGCAATTGTGCACGAGCAGGGGCAACACGCGCATCAAGGAAGGCTTGGACTGTGTTGAAGTTTGCAGCGCTTACCGTGTTGTCCAACAGATCAGGGAACAGATACCAATCGACCAGCACTTCATCCGCGAAGGCAATCTGATTGCCAACCGAGCAGGCATCGGCAACCGGAGTCTGTGTCGGTGTCGGGGTGGGCGCAGGCCCGGCGACCGGTGCGCCTCCTCCTCCTCCCCCGCCACAAGCCGTAAGCGCTACCGCCAAGGTTGCAGAAAGGGCTGCGCGCCCGGATACGCTGAGATCGAATGTCATGAGAAGGGTGCAACTCCGCGGGTTATTCTGGTCTCTAATGCCCCTAGCATTGTCTATTCATGCATAGATATGCGGGATGGGCAAGACTTCACTTTATGCTTACCAGTCACCACACTTAATCGGAATTGGATG
>JBCDKX010000173.1:0-7095 GCA_038746055.1 Pseudomonadota bacterium | reverse complement strand
TCAACTATCACTATAAAACACGTGAACTGGAAGACATCTTCGCGCGATTTGATCTGAAGGCCCTATTTGCCGAAAGTGACTTTGCGCAAGCGGGTATGGCAGCCATGCCGTCTGGAACCCTAACGATCGATGTCGGGTGTGCTGAATGGGAAAGTATGCAGAACCAGGCATTGCCCGATGGTTTTGCGATCCACCAGGACCCGCATGCGCTGTTCCTGACAGCGACGGGCGGAACCACTGGAATGCCCAAAGCAGTGATGTGGCCGATGGTCGAGGCGTGGCAGGCTTTTAGTATCTCGGTTTGGCAAAAGGGGCTCGCTCCACCTTTCGTAGCCACCTCGCTCGAGGAACAAGTCTCAGAAGCTGCAAGGATTGGGCCTGATCATGCGGAAAGTTCCTCGCCGCTCTTATTGCTTAGCCCGCTGATGCATGGCGCTGGTCAATTCACCGGAGTGATTCACCTGTTGAAGGGTGGCACACTAGCGCTATTGCCGTCCGACAAGTTTGACGCAGATCTGGCGCTTGATGAAGTTGCTCGCATTAGTGCACGCGGCCTGTTTATGGTGGGTGATGCATTTGCCTTGCCACTGGCCGACCGATTGGATGCGCGCTCCGATGGTGCTGAGTCGCTGACGAGCTTGCGCAACATCACCAGCTCTGGCGCGGTTTTTTCCGATGCACTCAAAGAGCGACTGCTCGCCCATGCTCCGCATTTGATGATCGTGGATGCGCTCGGATCGAGTGAAAGCTCGGGCACAGCGGTGGTGATCACGACGGCTGCTGGATCAACGGGTGGTGGCAAGTTTTCAGCTTTACCGGGACGTGAAACCAGGCTCTTCGACGAGAATTTGAACACGATTGAACCTGGTGACGATGGGGTTGGAATTGTCGCTCGAACAGGACCGTTGCCGCTTGGCTATCTGGGCGAGGATAAGAAGAATGCTGAGACATTCCCTGTAATAGACGGCAAGCGCTGGCTCATGACTGGCGATCGTGCGCGTTGGGGAGCTGACGGGTCATTGGAATTCATCGGGCGAGACAATTTGTGCATCAACACGGGCGGTGAAAAGGTCTTCCCCGAAGAGGTAGAGAAAGTGTTGATGGATCACACAGCAGTGCATGACGCGCGTGTAGTGAGCCTGCCCGATCCGCGCTTTGGTCAAAAGGTGGTCGCAGTAGTAGAGCCCAAAGCTGGCAGCTCAGATGATCTCAAAGACACTCTCGATACACATGCTCGGGCAAGCCTTGCAGGCTATAAGATTCCGCGCCTTTATGTGCTGACTGAGGACTCATTGCGGCTCAACAACGGAAAGCCGGACTATAAGACCGCTCAGCGGTTGGCGGATGAAGCGATCGTCTAGGGAATTGGTGCCGTTGCTTGTTTACCCAGTTGCGCGATCAGCTTTGTCCTTGGCATTCGTGCCTTTGATCATCGCGCGCATTTGCTCCCATTCTGCATCGCCCAGTCCTTGGAGCATGGAATAGAATGTGCCGCCATTGGCCTGATATCCAGCGCCATCAATCGCGATAGTCTGACCATTCACATACTCAGCGCCGGATCCCATCAGGAATACAGCAAGATTGCCAAGTTCATGCATTTCACCTGCGCGTCCCATAGGGTTCATCGAATTGCCGGAGTTTCCTCCGCTTCCACCCGGGTGGAGCCGCGCGCTCATACCTTTGGTTGGGAAGAGGCCTGGATTGATCGCATTAAAGCGCAGGCCATAGCGACCCCATTCTGTTGCAAGGCTCTGCGTCATCGCGTTGATTGCAGTTTTCGACATAGCGCTGGGCACCACAAACGCGCTGCCTGACCACACCCATGTGGTTAGGATCGAGATAAAACTTGCTTTTTTGCCTTCGGCGATCAGTCGCTTACCGATGTCTAGAGTGACATAGAATGTTCCACGCATCACAATATCTGCAATGGCGTTAAAGCCATTGACGGACAGGTCCTCGGTACGGCTGATGAAGTTACCGGCTGCATTATTGACCACGCCTGTGAGCGCGCCGCCATCCGCCCAGATCGCATCAACCATTGTGTGAATGGCGTCAGGATCGCGAATATCGCAAGCATGGGCAACGACCTTGCCACCGTGCTTCTCCATCAACTCAGCAGCGCATTCGTCCAATTTGTTCTGGCGTCGCCCACAAATGTAAACCGTCGCGCCGAGTTTGAGAAACGCCTCTGACATTTCTTTGCCAAGACCTGTGCCACCGCCCGTCACAAGGATCCGATCACCGTTCATTAGACCTTCGCGAAACATCAGTTTGGACACATCCATCAGCAGTACTTCCTCAGTTGTTTGTCTTGGGCGAATTTGCGCAAGTTACGCTCACGCGCCGCCTCACGGGATCAACGCGCAAGCGCGACAACCGTTTCCGGAAACCGGTGAACTGAGCACGCAAATGCGCATGACTGTCAGAGACCGAGCACGGTCTTTGCGATAATGTTTTTCTGAACTTCGTCGGAGCCGCCAAAAATGGTCGCCGCGCGGTTGTTGAGATAGCGTCCCATTGCGGTTTGCGCCATCTCGCTGCCGACCGGCTCAGGGCTTTCATTGCCGTAGAGGGGTCTTTCAAGCGGAAGCTGAAGCGCGTCAGTACCAAGCAGATCGACGCGTAAAGTGTCGACTTCCTGACCGATGTTCGAAGCGAGTAACTTAACCAGCGAGGTTTGCGGGCCCGGCGGCCGACCCTTGGCCAGTTCCGCCAGGATGCGCAGCTCGGTGAACTCAAGAGCTTCCGCATCCAGCCTGGCGCGCGCCAGCCTATCACGGAAACGCGCATCATGAGCGATCGCGCCGTTCACACCTGAAGGCTGTGTCTGCGCAAGCTCAGCGAGCGTATCGATTGATTTTAACAACCGCGGTGCGAAACACGATCCACCGCGCTCATTTTCAAGCAGGAACTTCGCAATGCTCCAGCCCTGTCCTTCTTCGCCTATGCGATTATCGGCATCGCTCTTGGCATCGCTGAAAAATACTGCGTTGACCTCATGGTCGCCAGACATGGAATGGATTGGGGTGACTTCGACGCCGTCCTGATCCATCGGCATCAGCAGGAAGGTGATTCCAGCCTGCGGCCGGACCTCTGAATTGGTGCGCACGAGGGCGAAAATCCAATTTGCGTGATGGGCGTGAGTGGTCCAGATCTTCGAGCCATTGACGACATAGTGATCGCCTTCCAGCCTCGCGGTCGTTTTAAGGCTGGCCAGATCTGAACCACTGCCAGGCTCGGAATATCCCTGACACCAGTAGTCTTCGCCAGACAGGATACGCGGCAGAAAGCGAGCCTTTTGTTCCGGAGTTCCAAAGGCGCAGATAACCGGACCAACCAGCTTTAAGCCCAAGATCGCGAGCGCCGGCGCGCCTGCCAGGGCTGATTCCTTCTCAAACAAGAATTTTTGCGTCGGCGTCCACCCGGTTCCGCCGTCTTCCTTTGGCCAGTTTGGCGCAACCCAACCCTTCTCATAGAGGATTCGGTGCCATTCCAGACCGATGTCGGGCTCAACAAAAACCCCCGGAGAGCGTCGTGCGCCATCACGCAAACGTTGTGGCAGCTTCTCCGCTAAAAAGTCTCGTACCTCATCTCGGAAGGCAAGGTCTTCGGGTGAGAAATCCATGTTCATTTTTTCTGGCGTCCCTAGCTCACTCGTCTCTCATGGCCCAGGCGATCCCACGTCGCAGCAAGTCATAATAAACGTCATAACTCCACGCACACATCTCTTTGTGCGGGTAAAAATCCTGCATTCCCGGCAGGTCATAATGTCCGCGCGCATGGCCGAGTGCATTATAAGCAACCATGCCTTTGCCGAGCTTGCGAGTGTAGACCATCGGAACCGTTGTCTTCTTCCAATCCGCATCGACAAAACCAGTGGCTTCGCCTTCAAATGTAGTTTGAATCAGGATATCAATATCCCCGGTGGTCGTGGAAAGGTAGAGTTCATCGACGATCTCGAAACTCTCAATCCCCCGAGTGAATTCGTGATCCGAATTGACCACTTCTGCCACGAATGAACCAATCGGCGGGTGTGCCTTGAATTGCGTGCCAAGCATGTCCATCACGTCCGGTCTGGTTTCGGGTGCGTCGACCAAGCCCTCGTCGGTGAATTCAAGGATTGAGTTGGTCCCGTGCAGTGCCAACCATTTCCCGCCAGCTTCGAGCCATGTTCGGATCTGCTGGGCTTGTTCTGCGGTCGGCATTAGATCGCAGGTGTAGGTGATCAAGAAACGACACGCGTCAAGCCGTTCAAGTCCGGAATAATCGCACGCAACTGTTGTACGAATATGCGGGTGCTCCATAAGCAGCTTGAGCAATTCAAGCCGGGCGTAGTCAATGTCATGATACTTGCCCGCCGCCACAAAATGCGCATCGATCCTGGTGTTTGGCTGTGTTCCCATGTCAGCTCCTAATCGATCCACCGCCATCGACCGTGAAGTCACAGCCAGTGGTGAAGCTGGCTTCATCGCTCGCAAGAAATACCACCGCTTTTGCGACCTCTTCGGGTTCGCCGATCCGGTTCATCGGGTGTGTCGCCGCGAAGTTGGTTTCGATATTCTCGGGAGTGTCGATACCCGAGTGCTTATAGCGTTCATACATTGGCGTCCGGATCGCACCTGGATGCACCATGTTCACCCGGATCGGGAGCCCGCGATCAGCCAAATCCAGCGCCATTGAGCGTGTAAGCCCTAGCAAACCTGCTTTCGAAGCCGAATAGGCAGCCACGAATGCCGCTGCGCGCATCGCAATCATGGAACCAATGTTAACGATCGCACCGGGTTCGCCTGAGGCCTCAATTGCCGGGATCGCTGCACGGCACCCGTAAAAGGGACCGTTCAGATTAATATCAATCGTGCGTGTCCAGCTGTCGAGCTCAACATCGGTAACGATTCCGGGTTCGGAAATCCCGGCAACGTTGCAAAGGACATTGAGCTTACCAAACCGCTCCTGCGCTGCTTTGACAGCGTCATGCCATCCATCGAGATTGCGCACATCGAGCTCAAAGGCTTCCGCGTTGTCGCCCAATTCTTCGGCCAGTTCGCGAGCCTTGTCGATCTGGATATCGCAAAGCAGAACCTGGCCGCCTTCATCGACAATCATCTGCCCGATGGTTGCGCCAATGCCTTCAGCGCCGCCAGTAACAAGCGCGACCTTATTGGTCATTTTGCCCATTCTTAACGCTCCATAATCGCAACTGCTGAAATGCCAGGTGCCCCATAGACATGGCTGTAAGCCGTTTTGGGCCCATCTCCATCTCGGCCTGGCACTTGACGTTCACCGGCGCGCCCGCGCAATTGCTCGACATTTTCATACACTTGTCTCAAGCCGGAGGCGCCAATAGGCTCTCCACACGCAAGGCAGCCACCATCAGTGTTGATTGGCATCTTGCCGTCAACTTCCGACCAACCATTGGCGAGCCATTCTTCCTGCTCACCATCCTGACAAAAACCATTTTCGGCCATGTGCATAATCTCTGCCCCACTTTCAGTGTCTTGCAGCTGCGCGACATCGATATCTTGAGGGCCTATTCCAGCACCTTCAAACGCGGCTAGTGATGCGAGCACGGTAGGCTTACCGCCTTCCTTGACGCTGATCCCGGCCTGAAACACTTCGAAACTGTCGGGCGGGCGAGTTTTGAAGGCAACATTTGCAATCTTCACGGATTTGCCATTGCCTAAGACGCCCAATTCGCGCGCTTTCTTCTCGCTTGCCAGGATTAGGGCAACGCCACCTTCGGCAGGTGAGCAGAACATGAATTTTGTGAGCGGATCATTGATCATCGGGGCGTTCATGATCGTTTCCAGATCAATCGGTGAGCGACGCCATGCATGCGGCGCCTTGGCACCGTTGCGAAAGGCTTTTTCTGCCACCCGGCCAAGGGTTGTGCGACTGATCCCGTGCAATTGCATATAGCGCTGTATTTTGAGAGCGAAGAACTGCGTTGTCAGCATCATGCCGGTTTCGCCGTACCATTCAGGCAGGCCGTAGTCGGCTGGCTTTGCATTGAAAGCGCCCCGCGGATGTTTGTCAAAGCCGACCGCTAGGGCAAGGTCATACATACCACTGGAGATGGCTTGCTGCGCCGAAGCAACTGCACTGCCACCGGTCGCGCAACCGTTGGCGACGTTGATAAAGGGGAGTGATGTAAGGCCAAGTTCGTTGACCATTATGTCAGCACTCCCGGCTGCTGCAGAGCCGCCATAGGCGCACTCAATATCAGCCCATTCCAAACCGGCATCGGCCAAGGCCTGACGCACGGCGTAGACACCTTGCTCCCGGCCTGAGCGTTCTTGTGTGCGACCAAAAGGATGGATACCTGCGCCGATGATATAGACATTCTCGCTCATGCGACTTCCTCTTTTGCAGCGGCAATCGGTCGAAACGCAAAGGTGTCATACTCTTGATTGAATGGCACAATGCAGAATTCGAGCGGCATATTCAGCGCTAGATCTTCGAGCGCTGCATCAACGATCCGGCTTTCGACAATAACTTCACCGGGAAGTTCGACATAGCCAATCAAGAATGGTTGGAAATCCGGCGGCGAAGGCGCGCCATCAGGGCCTTCGTTTGATCCAGGGCCGGCATATGGTTCCTTGGGCAAGAAGCCCTGCGTGGTCCAAGACCAGAGTGTGCCGGTGCGCGACAGTTTGTAAGGCTCCACATCGCTCGCGGCATCGCCTTTAGGCATAGGAAAAATAACTTCGCCAGATGGCAGGCGTCCGCCCATCAGATGAGGCTTGGGATCATCGCTCCAAAGGTCGGGGTCAATCTTCTCAGCCATGCGCTGCACTTTCCTCAAGCCGCTTGCGCATATTCAGCAAGCGCGCTGTCCGTATCTCCGAACAGTCGACCAAGCACCATGGCCCGCTTCATCGCATGGCCAATTGCCAGTTCGTCAGTAATTCCCATACCGCCATGCATCTGGACCGCTTCGCGGCCGATGGCGTCGACATTCTCAGCGATGAAGGCTTTCGCTCCAGCAATGACTCGGGCCGCTTCCGCTGGTGAGGATGGGTCGCTCAATGCGGCGCGATAGAGCATTGAACGCGACTGCTCGAGCCGCGCATAGGCTTCGACCAACCGATGCTGGAG
>JBCDKX010000172.1:0-7163 GCA_038746055.1 Pseudomonadota bacterium | reverse complement strand
TCCTGTTTCAGCGCAAGAATCCGCCCCACTCAATTCAGATCGCATGGCCGAAGTCGTCTCTGCCGAAGCGGATAGCGGCGCATTTATGGGTACGGTGCTGGTCGCGCGAGGCGATAATGAGCTTCTTAGCCGCGCTTGGGGCTCCGCCGATCTTGAGTGGGACATCGCAAACACGACGGACACCAAATTCCGCATTGGATCAGTCACCAAGCAATTTACCAGTGTCGCGATCTTTCTGCTCGCTGAGCAAGGCAAGCTCGATATCGATGCGCCTATCGCGACCTATCTTAAAGACACGCCTGAGGCTTGGGAGGCGATTACCGTCCGGCAACTTATGCGGCACAGCGCCGGCTTGCCCAATGTGACCTCGCTCGATGGATTTGGGCGCCTGAAGTATCTTCCGACAACACAGGATGAACTGATCGCCACATTCCGCGACCTGCCACTCGAGTTCGAGCCTGGAAGCAAGTTCGAATATTCGAATTCAGGCTATGTCCTGCTTTCGCGAATTGTCGAAAATGTGAGCGAGCAAAGCTTAGGGGAGTATTATCAGGCGAATATATTCGATCCGCTGGGAATGAACGCGACCGGCCTTGATAGCTCTTCAAAAATCCTCGAACGCCGGGCCGATGGCTATTCACCTTCAGGCGATGGCCGCGTCAATGCAGACTATGTTTACATGGGCATTCCGACGGGTGCCGGGGCATTGTACTCAACAACCGGTGACCTCAAGAAGTGGATCACGGGCCTGTTTGGCGGAAAAATCCTCTCACAGGAAAGTCTCGCGGAGTTTCTAGCTCCGGACACATTGGACGCCTTTGCAGACAATAAATACGCTCACGGCTTTATCGCCAACACCAAGGGTAACGACGTTTACTTTTATCACGGCGGCGGGATTGAAGGTTTTAACTCCTGGTTGGGGTACCATCCAGCAAGCAACACCACCGTGGCGGTGCTTGCCAATCTCAACGGTGGTTCAGCAGCCAAGCTCGGCAATGACATGATGACGCTGGTCCGAGGCGGAGAGGTCACTCTGCCTAACGAGCGCCAAGTGGCAGAAACGCCCGCGGACCTCTCCCAATATGAAGGCGTCTATGCCCTGGCGCCGACCTTTAAGATCACGATCTTCGCCGAAGATGACAAGTTGATGGGACAGGCCACCGGACAAGGAGCCAACCAGCTTTTCCCTGAAAGCGAAGACAAGTTCTTTTTGAAAGTGGTCGATGCGCAAATCCGATTTGATCGCAGTGATGACGGCAGTGTGAATGCACTGACACTGTTTCAGGGTGGCCGTGAAATTTCGGGCGCGAAAGAGTAACCGCAAGAGCCCCGAAACCGTCGCACAGCCAGAGACTTACCGATTGCGATACGCCGCCGCCATGCTAACCCTTGAGACACAGGGGGAGTGATCAATGGCCTATCCGCAGCTGACCAATAAACCCGGCGCGCTTGAGACAGCGGCGGCAGTCCGTGCCGGTCAAATCTCCGTCGCCGAAGCCGTCGATGCGGCGATCACCCGAATTGAGCATTTGGATTCGGGTATCAACGCGCTTGCTGTGCCCGACTTTGAACGTGCCGCAGATCAGGCGAAGGCTATGGACGAAAACGGTCCAAGTGGTGAACAGCCCCTGTTCGGCGTCCCGATGACGGTCAAAGAGAGCTTCGATATAGCGGGTCTGCAAAGTTGCTGGGGCCACCAGCGTTTAACCGATTATATTGCCCGGCGCGATAGCGAGCTGGTGCGATGTTTAAAGGCTGCCGGGGCGGTCATATTGGGCAAAACCAATGTGCCGGTGGACCTGACTGACTGGCAGAGCTTTAATCCCGTCTACGGTCGCACCAACAACCCGCATGATACAACTCGCTCGCCAGGTGGCTCATCCGGGGGAAGCGCGGCGGCGGTGGCCTCTGGCATGGTCCCAAGTGAGTTTGGAACCGACATTGGCGGCTCAGTGCGGGTTCCGGCACATTTTTGCGGCGTCTGGGCGCATAAGCCAACCTGGGGGCTCGTCTCCAAACGTGGACATGATCACCCGCAAATGGCGCGGCGCGATGGTTTTGTCGCGGCCCATGATGGCGCGCTATCGGTTGCTGGACCCTTTGCCAGAAATGCCGAGGACCTGATGGTCATGATGCAAATCGCCGGGCAATACATTCCGCCGCACCGTTCTAAACCACTGAAGAATTGCCGCATTCTCGCAATCACCGAATATCCTGGCGCGCCGGTAGACGCCTCTGTCACTGAACCCACCGAAGCGACGGTTGAGACACTCATCGCCGCAGGGATCAAAGTCGATCGAACCACTGACCTTCTCCCCGACCTTGAACAGCAGCAGCGCGATTACATGCTCATGCTCAATGTCGCCATGGCGCGCGGCGCCCCATCGCCCAGCGGCAAACGGCTCAATGCGACCGACTGGTTTGACTTGCTTGATGCGCAAGCTGCGAACCAGGCGCAGTGGGCAGCTGTGTTTGAGACCTATGACTTTGTCCTTGCACCTCCCGCCCCAGTCCTGGCTGTGCCGCATAGCGATGCCCGGGTGTTTGACCAACCGACCCGGATCAATGGCGAGGATGTGAATGGCTCCGCAGGACTCGCCTGGTCCGGGATTGCGACGTTCCCGTGCTTGCCTGCAACCGTTCTGCCAATTGGATCTGGTGTTTATGAGGGGGCCAAATTACCGTGCGGGATGCAGGTTATGGGCCCGCTTATGTCAGATCTCGATTGCATTGCGGCGGCGGGCGAAATCGGGAATATCTTGCACCGCTGAAGCGCTTTCGCCATTGGCGCGTACTATGACCAGATTCACAGATATGCACTTGCGCATGATCTGCGCGAAATCTGTCAACCCAGGGCAGGCGCTTTGAACGAAGCGGTCCTTACCCCCATTCTCGACTGGCTCGATATTGCCGGCATTGCGGTCTTTGCGCTTTCCGGTGCGCTGGTCGCGGCGCGCGAACGACAGACATTCGTGACTATGGGCTTTTTTGCGCTGGTCACCGGGGTCGGTGGGGGCACCGTGCGCGACCTTTTGATCGATGCGCCTGTCTTCTGGATGCAAGACCCATGGGCCGCTACTGTGTGTCTTCTGACCGCGCTGATCGTATGGTTTACTCCAGTTCGCTGGTGGGATGGCAAGTTGCTGGATTATGCCGATGCGCTTGGCCTTGCCGCCTACGCCGTCCTCGGAAGCGCCAAAGCGCTCGCTTATGGTATACCCCCGCTGCCAGCAGCGCTTATGGGGGTCATTACCGGCTGCGTTGGTGGGGTCATTCGCGATGTTGTTGCTAACAGGCCCTCAATCATCATCCGACCAGAGCTCTATGTGACCGCAGCTGCCTTGAGCGCCGCGATCACGGTCGTCGCGATGCAGTTTGTAGAAGCCTTGCCTATCAGCAATTGGGCGATCTGGATTGCAGCATTCTTTGCCGGTTTTACCCTACGCGCTGCTGCCATTCGGTTTGAATGGGGATTGCCAAGCTATAAGGGCAAAACGAAAGGAGGAGAGCGTGAGCCCTCCTCCGAAGCTTTAGCAGATAATCACGCCGATGGTCACTCGGATAATTCTTCGCCCGGCAGCGGGCCACCGGGATAGGTCGGCAGTCGCTCATCCGCAGGATCAATGGCTAGATCTGGCCGAGCGGTACCGCCGACATCGGCGCGGGCGCTGGCATAGCGATCATCGGTCAATTGACCTTCTGCGCGCGCAAAGCTTTGAGTGCTGCTGAATGATGAAGCACCAAACCCGCGACCATAATCAATGTCAGAGATTCGGCCCGAATTGTCGATCTGGCATGAGAAACCGGAGCCATCGAACAGCGATCCAGTAACGATCCAACCACTGCCAACCCGGCTTGCACCATCGACGCTATCAACACGAATATCCTGCTCGATCTGATTGAGGCACATGGAAACCGCATTATCAATGCCCGAACCTCCGCTGGTCGAGCGGATGGTGCTCCGGCGATTTTCAGGGCGGTAATTGTAGTCACGGTCGCGAGTGCGCTCGACAACGACAACCTCGCGGTCACGGCGACGGTTATTGCTTGCTGCGCTGGCGATTGCCGCAATCCCGCCGATGACCAGAGCCCCTGCAAAGATATCGCGCCCGCGAATGCCGCGCCGACGATAACCGCGTCGCCACCCGCGACGCCAACGACGATATTCCTGCACACTGTCAGAACCGGGTGTGGCAAGCGGTGCGAGCGGACTGCCCGGCGTATTCAAACTGGTAACTTGAGAAAGAAATCCGGTCGCATAGCCGGCAGTGCCTTGAGGCGCGATTTCTGCAGCCTGAGCCTGCGCGGGTGTAAATGCCATTGACACCGCAGCGATAAGCCCTGCTAGTCCGGTGGTTCGGGTTTGGTGAGCCATAATGCTCCCTCCTGTTCTTCTTATGCGGAAGGGCACCCACCAAACGCCCCTGTTGGCCAATATAGGTAGGCGGTCCAGGCTTACGCAAGCCTGAACCGCCTGGTGGTGACACGCTAGAGGTGTTTACTGGTGGGGATCAAAGCCCGCGAATACCGCGGAAGTCGATCTGTGGTCGGTTGCCTCGCTCAAAGTAGCAGGTGAAGCGACCGCGATCGAAGTCCCTGCCCCGATAACCGCGTGCACCTTCGACCTGAATGCGACCCTTAACCCGGAAGCCATAACGAGTGCGGTCAATGTCGCGGATCTGAGTCACGTCGGCAAAGCGATAGCCCCCAAACCGGCGCGCTTGCCGTTCGGCGACGCGAATGCAGCGCTCAACAGCTCGTTGGCCACCCCCTCGGTTGTACGCATATCCATTATTGTAGTGACGATTGTGGTTGTAATTTGTGCCATGATAGCGCCGGTCGCGATAGCGGTCCTTCTTGCCATCGAAGGCACCGGCCAATGCGGCGATCCCGCCGATAATTACTGCCCCGGCAATAACATCTCCGGCGTCAATCCCGCGATCACGGTGGTAGCCGTCATTTGCCACAGCTGGAGTTGCGGACGCCAGGGCCATCGCGCCAGCCGCGACAGTCCCGAGCGCGCCCTTGGTGAGAGTCTTCTTAAGGTCAGTCATTGGGTTCATCCTCGGGTTTTCAGTGGTTGGGACCATTCCCGTTCACTGTGAAGACCTTTTAGATGAACAAATCTGAGGTGATTCTGAGCGAGCCTTGCAGTGTATGTTCAGATAAACAGCGATTTATATGAACGTACAGATCTACTTCTCAAGCGTAGCCAACACATCACGGGTAAAAGCTGCAATGTCGAACCTTTTGCCAGCAGGATCTTCACCTCGGCGTACAATCACGACATCGCGTGAGGGAACCACCACCACATATTGCCCGCGATTGCCGCGCGCTGCAAAGGCATCGTCAGGAATACCCGCAAATGCATTTCCTTCCGGCCGCCGGAAGGTCCACCAGCCTGCGCCATAGCCCCAGTCAGTTCCCTCTGGCTGTGGTCCGCTGGGATCGGCAATATAATCAACCCAGCCCTCAGGCAGGAGCCTTAAGCCGTTGGGAAGCACGCCATCGTTGAGATGAAGCTCGCCCAAATCTGCGAGATCTGGCGCTGTCGCCCAGACTTGGCTCGATAAAATGTAATCCCCCGCCCAGTCAGTCTCAGCGACAGTGTGCTCCATCCCGGCGCCTGCGAAGAAGTCTGATGGAGAAAAAAACTCTGCCCGATCTGACACGGCCTTAACCGCCATCAGCGTATCATTGTTGGCATAGCGGTACGTGCTGCCGGGCTTATAGATTAATGGCCAATCGGTCGCCACTTCCTCAACCGTAGAACCGCCTGCATAGAGCGGATCGGTGCGATTGCCCGGAGTATCGGAATAGCGACCTGAGGCCATGCGCAGCAGATGATCGATACTGATATGCCGCCGTGCATCATCACGCCATTCATCGCGCACCGGGCGATCATCGACCGCGACCTGCCCTTGATTGACCGCAGCCCCGACCAGAGTTGCCGCGATACTCTTAGCAACCGACCAGGTACGCTGGGGAGTTAGCTCGTCAAAGCCCTCAGCATAGGCACTGAAGTCACTGTCACCCTGGCGAACGATAACAGCGGTGGTGCGAGCTCCTTCGCCATAGTGATCTGCGAATGCGGCTGACAAACGCTCTGCAAGGGCCGGAATTGGACGCGATGACTCCCGAAAAGAACGGATTGTCGGGCTTTTTGGACGAACTCCCGGCATGTCTGAGTCAATGACATTTGGCACCTCACCAATCGGTGCAAGGCGGCAGCCCTCGGCCCATGTCGCAGTGGCAAAGCGAGCAGGCATGTCATCAGTCCAATCGACTTCGACCTGAGCCACACCGCCCTTGGTGTCGCGAACAATCCGATAGTCGAGGTCGCGCACAATCCCATCGATGGCGCTGTAGACTCCGGTGAGCTCCCATTCGTGCACGCTCTCAGCTGTACGTGTCACACCATTGCGCTCAGCGTTTGAGATGGCACCGCAGAGGAACAGCGCTTTATACCCCGCGGCAAGCGCACGGTTATAACGATCATCGAGGCGTTCTTGGGCACTTTGTGCGGTTGCCGTTGTGCTCATGGCAAGAAAGGCAAAGATCGCCACCGCCATGGCGACAAAACAGACTGTTGCAACAGGGATCAGTTTTTTCATGGGAGTGGACCCTAGTCTTACCGCGACAAAAGAAAAGGGCCGGTGGATCGCTCCACCGGCCCTTTCTGATCTCATTTACAAAACGCTTAAGCGGTAGCCTCGGCTTCAGCGTATTCGTCAACCTCGCTCATATCCGGACCGGAGTCTAGGCCGCGGGCATCTTCGTCGCGGTCAACAAATTCGATGATTGCCATTTCAGCCGCATCGCTCGCGCGCGGGCCAGCTTTGATCACGCGGGTGTAGCCGCCATCGCGGTCTTTGTAGCGCTCAGCGAGCACGTCGAACAGCTTCTTCAGCTGTGTTTCATCCTGCAGGCGGCTCATCGCGAGGCGACGGTTGGAAAGACCGCCACGCTTAGCAAGAGTAATCAGCTTCTCGATATAGGGGCGCAGTTCTTTCGCCTTCGCACGGGTCGTGATGATCTGCTCATGCTTGATGAGGTTGGCCGACATATTGCGGAAGAGAGCCTTACGGTGGCCCGATTTGCGCGAAAGCTTACGCTGTGAAATTCCGTGACGCATTTGTATTTTCCTTCGTTCGATGAGGGGC
>JBCDKX010000171.1:0-7188 GCA_038746055.1 Pseudomonadota bacterium | reverse complement strand
TACATCGTGTGAACGGCTTGGTCCGAATCACTGAGGTCACTGTAATAGGGAATGATCTCCCACGAAGAGAGCCGACCTTTAAGCACTTGCATGCGGGTCGAAAGTGACAGCGGATAGAAACCATCTAGCGTCTCATCCGTGTAAGCCGCAGCTTCCATTGCAAGCAGACAGTCGTGCAAACGCTGATCCAGCTCTGCCCCATCGAGCCCCTCAGGCGCGGCAAACACCCATTGGCGGATTGGCAATTGCAGCTTGATCCCGCGTGGTTCAATCGCGTCATTGTTCACTGGAACCTTGCGGCGCAGCAACACTTCAAAGCCAAATTCCGCAAGCTTTTCCTCAATCAGCGACTTAGCATGCTGACGCGGCTGATCGGCAGTAGGAAGGAAGAAATTACCGACGCCAAATTCATCTTGAGCCAGCGTGCGGCCCAAAAGCTTCGAGAAAAAACCGAGCGATAAATCGACCGAGATACCCGCCCCATCACCCACACCAGTTGATGACATTCCACCCCGGTGAGGCACGCGGCAGAGTGCTTCATGACCCATGCTAAGGACATCATGAGATTGCACGCCGTCTTTGCGGGTGATGAAACCCACTCCGCACGAACTGCGATCTTCAGTGATGTCATACAAGTCAGTCATTTTAGCACGGCGATCTTTAGTGTTTCCCACTGACTGGCTCGAGTCAGGAAATTACGTGAACAACAGTTTCGGAGCAATCATTCGTCAATTTTTGGGGTGACGAATCTCGCATTTCGTCGTTCACTTAGGGACTTTTGGCGTAATGTGCAAATTTCAGCTGTGGTAATTGTGACCCCCAGCTTGCCCGTTTCGCCAAGCTTCACGGTGGAAAATCAATCCGATCCTGTCACTGGTTGGAGCAAGAACCGATCATCGTGAGGTCCAGCAAAACAACAGCACCTTGAATTGAACCGCATATAGTCATGGCCGCGTATGAGTGAATATCCGATTGCGTTGGCGTATCTTCTGCAGCCGCTGGGTGTTTACATAAGCGCGACTTTAACTACACAAACCGCAAACGGCGCAGTGCAGGGCGCCTCGAGGAGAGGACCCCAAGGCGATGAAAATAGACAAGCGCTGCGCCCTTTTTCGTAGCGCGGTCTCTGCATTGATGGTTTGCGCGTTCCCAGCGCCGGTATGGGCGCAAGCCAGCACCGTGACCCTCATGAACAACGCCGCACAAAATTCCGAACCAGCGATTGAAGAAGAAGATACCCGCGCCGCTGACGCTGACAGCACCCCCGAGCCGTTCGAGGCAAATTTCGCAATATCTCAATTCCTCGACACACCGGTATCGGGCGATGCCAGAAGCGTGGTCCGATATGGAGGGCGACTGGACGGTTATCTGAGAGCCAATGCGCGTGCGATCAGCGGGCCATCCAATCTCACTCTCAAGCTGCGCCCCGAATACACCTGGGGCGAAGATTCAATTGGCGAGGTGGGTCTGATCCCCAGCAACACCGCGCTCTTCCGTTCAGGCGATAGGGGCGACTTCGACCTTTCAGCAAGCCTTGAATACAAATGGGCAGGCGGCACAACGGTTGAATTCGGGAAGATCAACTTGCTCGATGTGTCTGCTACAGTACCACTAATCGAAAGCAATGGTCATATGGGGTTTCAGAATCTCGGCATCTCGCTCCCACCTTCTGGGGTTGCACCCAACACCATCACAGGCGCGACGCTCCTCATTCCCAAAGGAAAGATGATCTATCGCTTATGGGCATTCGATGTGGACTCGCAATTTCAGCGCAGTGGATTTGAAGACCCCTTCGAAAACGGGATTGCTTTTCTGGCTTCAGCAACGCGAGTTGCCAACCTTGGTGGCCAGCCCGGCTATTATACTTTTGCCCTAGTGGGTTCGACCCGTGATGATTTTGCGCGCGACATTCTGCCGGCGGCGCTAACTCCACCACCGCAACCAGCCGCAACATTTGGCGATGAAAGCGGAGAATTGGCGATACAGCTCTCTGGCTATCAACTCATCGAGCGCTATCCGGAAGCGAAAGGCAAAGGCTGGGGAATTATTGCCCGCTTTCAGGCATCCATGGGCGATCCCACCTTTCTCGATTACTCGGGCTATTTTGGTGTCTCAGGAAACCCGCGATTTCGTCCCCAAGACCGGTTTGGGCTGGCCTATTTTCACTATTCGCTCACCGATGAACTGGTCGACGACATCGCCTTCCGTCTTGAGATAGAAGACGAACAAGGTGTGGAGGCGTTCTACACCTATCAGTTCGACGGCAACTTCGGCCTCAGTGCCAACCTTCAAGTGGTCGATAGTGCAATCGCAACGCGGAGTACGGGCGTCACTGCAGGCTTACGATTGACCACCCAATTCTGACACGGGATTTCGTATTTCTCAGCCCAGCCTGCTATTGCTGAGACATGAGCTGGAAATCTCTCGTCTTCGCGATGGCCACACTTCTGCCTGCGGCAGCCATGTCGCAAGAACCAGCGGAAGATAGCAGTGCCGTTCAAGCCGAGTCACAATTCGTGGGTCGATATGACGGCAACAGCTTTGAAACCGCTATGGGCATGGTTGTTCGCGCCGACGGAACTTTCGAGTGGGGGCTGTCCGTGGGCGCGCTCGATCTGCGCGCGCAAGGAACGTGGTTCGAAAGTTACGACAAAATTATCTTCGCCAGTGATCCCAAACCTGTCCCACCAGAATTCTTCTGGTCAGGTATAGAGCAAGAAGACGGTGGCCCATTCCTACGCATCATCTGGCAAAGCACCGCAAAACCATTCTCTTATGCCCATGTGCGCGGGTTGTGCACCAATGGAGAGCTACTGCATGGACCCGTAATGGCAGATGGCTGGTCACCCAAAGATAGCTGCGACAGAGTGGCGACCATTCAGTTCTACATACCGAGCTATGATTTCCTCTCACAGCCGATCGAACTGATCGGCAACCGCACAACCCGGCCAGGGCAAACCATCAGGATTGCGTTCCATCCCAACGATCTGGGTGTGGCCAATTTTGATGGTGTGACCGGGCGGCTTGAAGATGGAAGGCTTCAAATCCAGAGCGATTTGGGGGTGATGACCCTACGCAAGGTTTCGGCGCAGAATGAGTGACTATTGAGGTTATGTCGCTTAGCTATTGCGCCCGCCCGCGTTGCTGAACTTTGGCGCGACGCGCTTCAACCTCATCCGGCGATACCTCAGCATTTGCTAAAGAAGATCGCTCCGCCTCAATCGCCATCCCTTGGCCAAAACTTACAGCAAAGCCATCATCAATCAGGCGTTTATAGCTACGCAAGAATTCTTCTTCGATAGTGGCCACGTCGCTGGCCAGTTCCATCGCACGGGGCAGTAAATCATCAGGCTCGACCACATGGTTGACCAGGCCCCATTTGAGCGCGGTTTCAGCGTCGAGGAAATTACCAGTGAAGGCGAGCTCCTTAGCCCGGCCAATCCCGATCATCCGAGAGAGCTTTTGTGATAGCCCCCAGCCTGGCACGATACCCACCCGCGCATGAGTATCCGCAAAACGCGCGTTGGCCGCGGCAATCAGAAAGTCACAGGCGAGCGCCACTTCAAATCCGCCGGTGATCGCAACGCCATTGATAGCGCCGATCACGGGTTTACTGCAGACCTCAATCGCTTTGACCGGGTTGTTGGCAGGATCGGTGTCATTGGCGGCGCCCAACGCGCCTTCTTCGCTGCCGAGCTCCTTCAGATCCAGCCCCGCAGTAAAGGCTCGCGTGCCTGCGCCGGTCAGGACTACCGCACTGACCGCACCGTCCGCATCAGCCTTTTGCATGATCTCGTATAGGCGTCGCCGGAGGGCGCGATTGATCGCATTCATGGCTTCTGGCCGGTTCAGCGTAACGAGCGCGACACCATTGTTTACCTCATACAACACTTCATCGGACATCGAGCTGCTCCGTTTGATCTATTCGCCGACTAAAGGAGCAGGTTGATCCGATCAATGGCGGGAATGGTTGGGGTCAACTTATAGCATCACTAGGCGCAATGTGATTAGGCTTTGAGCCTCATGGAAAGGTTCCCAGTACTTGCAAAAATCGTCCACCAGATCTTTGCTTTTCGTCTCTCGCCACTTGGCAAGGAAGTGCGCGACGCGCGTTTGACTTATCTTAATCCGCGTAAGTTACTGCAGCTCAAGGCGCCGGCCGAGCAGCTCGCCTAAAGAAGCGGTGCAGTCGGCTCCGTGAATTTGGTGGGCGGTTGATAAGTTTATCGCCACCTGGCCAGATTTCAGGATCGAAGCAGGCGCCAATCCATACCTTGTGAAGATATAAACCCGCTTAAGCGGCGCATAGTATGCACGTGGGAATGCTGGGATCGTGCCTCAGGCGCGCTTCGGCAATTTCCTCGCCGCAACCCAAGCAGTAACCCCATTCTCCCTCCTCGATCCGCTCAAGCGCAGCCTTTATACGCAAACGCTCAGCAGCGCGGCGTCGCTCGGTGGCTTGCGCCATAGCCTGCCGTTGCATCGCATCCATCCGGCTAAGGCGACCGACACTGTCTTGTTGAAGCTCAACGGTATCACGGGAATCCGCATTGACGGCATCTTCTGCTGCCAGCTCGTTCTGCCGGCCGAGCAGTGCAGTGTAGGCTTCGTCTTCAGTCATAGCGACCAGTCTATCGCACGACGTCCCTGCGCTTCAAGAAACACATTGGCCTGACTAAAGGGCTTGGAACCAAAAAAGCCTCTGTGCGCAGATAGCGGTGATGGATGAGGTGATTTCAGCATCAAATGGTGACCGGCACTGCCCAGCCCCTTAACGCGTTCAGCCTTCTTGGCCGCATGACTCCCCCAAAGGATAAAAACCGTCGCCCGCCCGCTCGCTGCAACCGCTTCAACACAAGCATCGGTAATGGCGTCCCAGCCGCGCCCTGCATGGCTCCCTGCCTGACCAGCTTGCACCGTTAAAGTGTTGTTGAGCAGCAGCACGCCCTGCTTTGCCCATGGGGTAAGATTGCCAGTCTGCGGACGAGGAATGCCGAGATCAGTCTCCAGCTCCTTGAAGATATTGACTAGCGAAGGCGGTTGCTGGACGCCGTCTTGGACCGAGAAGCTCAAACCATGCGCTTGCCCTGGGCCGTGATAGGGGTCCTGCCCAAGGATCACTATGCGCACTTCTTCAAGTTCGGTCGCCGCTAAGGCGGCAAGCCTGCTGCCACGTGGGGGATAGATCGTCTTGCCCGCCTGTTCTTCAGCGACAAGCCAGCCGCCCAACCTACGCGCCTGAGGAGTTTGGAGCGCTGGCGCAAGTGCCGCGCGCCAGCTTTCGGGAATTTGATCGGTTGCCATAATACCACGCTACACAGTTGTATGACAGTGATGCGAGACAAGCCACATCACTATCCCCCTCTTTCCCTAACCTTCAATGTGGCGTAATGGCGCACGCATGACAGTCCACTTTCACGAAGAAGACCTGCCGGACGGCGTTCTTGAAGGCACCGGCGATCTGGCAGTCGACACGGAGACCATGGGCCTGATCACCCATCGGGATCGGCTTTGTGTGGTGCAGATATCGGATGGATCGGGGGAAGAGCATCTGGTTCGCTTTTCACCGGGAAGCGATTATGAAGCACCCAATCTGACCCGCATTCTGGCAGACTCCGGCCGAGTCAAACTCTACCACTTTGGTCGTTTCGATCTTGCCGCAATCCAATACTATTTGGGCGTATCGGCTGCCCCAGTCTTCTGCACCAAGATCGCCAGCAAGCTGGTTCGCACTTACACTGACCGCCATGGCCTCAAAAATCTGACCGAAGAGCTCTTGGGTGAAAGCATCTCCAAGCAGCAGCAATCCTCAGACTGGGGAGGGCCAGAGTTAAACGAGGCCCAGCGTGACTATGCCGCGTCGGATGTGCGCTTCCTCCATCGCCTACGCGACCAATTGGCCGTAAGATTGGAGCGCGAAGGGCGGATGGAGATCGCTCAGGCCTGTTTCGACTTCCTCCCAACGCGCGCCGCGCTTGATATTGCCGGCTGGGACGCACGCGACATATTCAGCCACAATGAAGGTTATTACAAGTAAACTGGCCTCAACCATGGTGATCAAACGCCGCATAGAAACCAAGCGTGCCGAGGCGCTGCGCAGCAAAAGACAGGATTTTGCTGCGCCAGGTGGCAGTCACGACAAGCTTATCGGCTTTTTGGCGCGCGCCTTACCTATGGGTGTGGGCGTGGTCGCAGCGCTGATGATCATCTCGCCCTTGTCTCCCCGCGGTGAGGTCAGTTTTCTGCTCGATCGCAGTCAGGTCTCAATCATTGATGAACGTCTCAGCGTAGACAACGCCATGTATCGCGGACGCGACGCCAATGGTCGCCCATTTTCAATCACAGCTGGCGAAGCCGTCCAGCGCTCAAGTTTAGAAGGCAAAGTGCGCCTGGATGACCTGCTTGCACAGCTGTTGCTTGAGGATGGCCCTGCGCGCCTATCGGCTGATGGTGGTGTCTATGATATTGATAGCGAAGTGGTCGATGTGCTCGGTACCATGCGGGTGCGCACTGCCGATGGCTATGCAATAAGCGCAAGTGGCGTGAAGTTCGATCTTGAAAGCCGCACAATGACGGGCTCTAAGGGTGTCGAAGGGGCTGTCCCGGCAGGTGAATTTTCGGCCGATTCCATGCGTGGCGATCTTGATGCGCGCACCATCTCGCTTGATGGCAACGCCAGGCTCACTATGGTGCCTGGGGAGTTAAGGGTGCCATGATGCAAAGCAGATTATTCCGGAGTTTGAGGAAGGTCGCTTTCTGCTGGGCAGCTGGCGGCGTGGCGCTGGGGACCGTGTTGGCTGGCGGTATGACTCTGCAGGCGCAAGGCCTTGCATCCCACGACGCCCGTGCGCCGGTCTCATTCGATGCAGGGAGCATCGATTTTGATGATCGCGCCAACCGCGTGGTTCTAAGCGGCGGGGTAGTGGTGAATCAAGCAGGGCTGAGCGTGCGCTCCAATCGCATGCTTGCCAATTACACCGATGATGGCTCTCTGGACGTGCAGCGTATAACCGCCAATGGTGGGGTTGTGGTCACACGCGGCGACGAACGAGCATCGGGCGACGTTGCAGTTTACGATTTTAACAGACGCATTATCACCATGGCCGGTAATGTCTCGCTGAGCCGTGGGGGCGATACGCTGAGCGGTGGGCGTCTCGTTATTGATCTCGCCAGCGGACTTTCAACCAT
>JBCDKX010000170.1:0-7304 GCA_038746055.1 Pseudomonadota bacterium | reverse complement strand
TCCGACCGGCTTGCCATTGTCTTCCATCAGCAGACCGCTCTTGCGGCGCATTTCGCGGTAGAAATGCTCCATGGTCAGAGCTTTGCGTCCATCCGCCCAATCGCGAAACTCCTGATGCGTGCAGAGGAAGCGATCGTCGGGCAGAATATCGACAGCACAAGTAAATTTATCGGGCCATTCCTCAATCGCGGATTGGACACGCCATTCGCCCGCCTCGACGATACGGATTGCATCCGGATCATGGCGTTCGATTGCGCGGGCAACTTCACCGGTGAAGTTGTCTGAATTGCCCGGATCATCAAGTTCTATGTAATCTACGTGCCATCCCTGTTCGCACAGCTCTGCGGCGAAATGGCGCATTGCTGCAAAGATCAGTGCAATCTTCTGCTTATGATGACGCACATAAGTGGCCTCGTCCCAGACCTCCGTCATGAGGACGACGCTGTCTGCTTTGGGCGCATGGCGCAAAGCGGCAAGACCGTGGCTTAGTTGGTCCCCGAGGATTGGAATAAGCGTATGGCATGAAGACATGCCTTAGATACGAATGGAATCCGAAAAGGTTCTGCTCTTTAACGCGCGCCCGGTGCAGCAGCGAGATCACGCGCTACTGTGACGTTTTGTGGGGCAGGTTCATTTCCGAAATCGGTGCGGGTAAAACCGGGAGGGGCAACGAATTGGAACCGCGATGTGCGCAAGCCGACCAGTTTTGAACCAGAACAGCTCCGGCTCTGCCTGAGGTGACCATCGGCGCGGAACGCCTTCATCGCCTCATCTGCATTCTCACGAAAGTAGACTTGGGGTGAATCATGCCCCGCGGAGGTGGTGAGCCAGCGATAAGCAATGGGTGCCCGCTCGCGCACAAACATCATCCACCAAGCGGCAATCTCATCACCGTGAGCGGCACGTATCTCGGGTGGACCTTTGATTGTGATGGGTTCTATCGTGCTGACTTTATAGCGATAGGTGTCGCACCCTCGCGGGCCAACGGCCTGCTCAACCGCAATCATTACGTACCAGGTCTTGGGCGCAGTGCTGTCCGATTGATCCCAGCTCCATTGCGCGGCGGAGTCTTCAGAGGATTCCTGCGCGAGAGCGGGCGCTCCGCCGGATAGGGCGGCAGCAAAGACAAGCGCTGGTGCAGCAAAGGATCCTGATTTCATCATCTCATCTTTCCTGATTTCGCTAAAGCGAATGCCATTAGAGAGTGAGGATTTGATTAAGGTTGCAAAGCCAATGGCCGGGGTAGCTAGACAAAACTATAAGGGTCGATGTCTACTCCAACGCGAACTCCGGGAGGAAACTCCTGCACCGCGAGCCAGTCCCGCAAGGCGCCTTGTAGGTTTGCGCTGCGCCTCGCGTTGATAAGAAAACGATAACGGTAGCGGTTTCTTAACAGCGCCATCGGCGCCGGAGCGGGGCCGAGGATCATCACATCGCTCAAATGGGGCCGTGCATGGCCCATGCGGGTGGCCGCTTCGCGCACCTCGCGCTCGTCCTCGCTTGATAAGATGATTGCCGCCCAGCGGCCAAAGGGCGGGGCTCCTGCCTCGCGGCGGGCCTCGGTTTCAGCCTCGTAAAATCCATCACGGTCACTATCGGCGAGCGCAGCGATTACGCTTGCCTCGGGGTGACGGGTTTGGATCAGGACTTCGCCCGGCTTAGCACCGCGCCCGGCGCGTCCTGCCACCTGGGCGACTTGCTGATAGGTGCGCTCAGCGGCCCTCAGATCTCCGCCTTCTAACCCAAGGTCAGCATCAACCACGCCCACGAGAGTGAGTTCAGGAAAGTGGAAGCCCTTGGTAACGAGTTGCGTGCCCACGATCACGTCAATCGCTTTGGCTTCGGCCTTGGCGATGAACTCGGCGGCGCGTTCAGGCGATCCAAGCGTGTCCGAGGTTGCGACCGCCACCCGCGCATCAGGGAAAATCTCGGCCACCTCATCCGCGATACGCTCAACGCCGGGTCCGCAAGCGACCAGACAGTCAGCCTCACCGCATTCCGGGCAGCTATCCGGCACTGGTCCTTCTAGCCCGCAATGATGGCACGACAGGCGGTGTGACAATCGGTGCTCGACCAGCCATGCGCTGCAATTGGGGCATTGAAACCGGTGACCGCAATTGCGGCACAGCGTCAGCGGAGCGTAGCCACGGCGATTGAGGAACAGCAGTGATTGCTCCCCTGCCTCAAGCCGTATCTCTAACGCTTCGACCACAGGTTGTGCCAGCCAGCGCCCTGCGCCGGGTTTGTGCAGCGTCAAGTCTATTAGCTTGATTTCCGGGAGTTGTGCTCCACCAAACCGGCTGGGAAGTTCCAACTTCGTGTAGGTGCCCGAGTTTGCCATGTGCAGGCTTTCGAGTGCCGGCGTAGCGCTCGCCAACACCACCGGAATGCGCTCGAACCGCGCGCGCATAACTGACACATCGCGGGCGTTATACCGTACCCCATCGTCCTGTTTGAAACTGATTTCATGGGCTTCATCGACCACGATTAAGCCAAGGTCAGCATATGGCAGAAACAGGGCGGACCGCGCTCCGACGATGACCTGAGCTGAGCCTTCGCTGATTGCGCGCCAGGCGCGGCGGCGCTCGGTTGATTTGAGAGATGAGTGCCATTGCACCGGTGCCGCTCCAAACCGCTGTTCAAATCGCGATAAGAAATTCTCGGTAAGCGCAATTTCCGGAAGCAGAACAAGCACTTGCTGTTCCATCCGCAGTGCCTCTGCGACAGGCTCGAAATAGGTCTCTGTCTTCCCCGATCCGGTGACACCATCGAGCAGGAAAGGCTCGAACTTCTGCGCCTCAACCGCCTTCACCAGTGTTTTTGCGACGTGCATTTGATCGGGCGAAAGCGCAGGCTGATGAAAATCGGGATCACCCACTGGATAGGGCCGGTCAATCGCGACTGTCACTGGCTCGATCACGCCTTGATTTACAAGTCCGCGCAGCACCCCGGTCGAAACCCCTGAAGTCTCAGCAAGTTCGCGCAATATGCCTTGTGCGCCGTGCAGCAGATCAATCGCCGTCTCGCGCTGCGGGGTCATACGTTCAGGTACTGCGCCTTCCACCAGTCGATATTCGGTTGTCGTAGTCGGCCCGCCCAGCGCCCCGCCGCTGGATAGGACCATGCGTGCAACACTGGCCAAGGGAGCGCAATAATAGTCGGCGGTCCACTCGATCAGGCGGCGCAGTTGTTCGGAAATGGGCGGTACAGGCAAGAGCTCGCGCAGAGCGCGCAATTTACTCGCGTCGACCTCTGTACCCGGTAATCGACCCTCATCCCAGACAATTCCGGTAACCGTTCGCGGGCCTAAAGGGGCAACCACCACGCTGCCCGCTTCCACAGCCATTCCTTCAGCCAGCTTGTAATCCAGCGGCCCCAGTGCTGCATTAAGGACAAGAAGGCGAACGCGGTTCATCACATCAGATAACTATGTCGCGAGAAGCCGTTATGCCAGTCAGTGGAGAGGCAGATATGCACAAAGACATACATAAGGACCTTCAGGCCCCGAACGCGCGCCGTCAGTTTCTTGGTGGAGGACTGGCGCTTTGCGCTACGCTTGCATTGCCTGCTTGCGCTAGCGTTCCTGGCTTTAGCCTGACTGAGGCGGTGCGCCGCCTGCTTCTGTTATCGAGCGAAAATGCCTTTGCCAGACTGACCGCGCCTGACGGGTTTTGGGATCAGGAGGTGGCAAAGCTTGGTCTTGGCGACATGCTCGGCTCGCGCGGGAATGTTCTGACGCGGCTGCTGACATCCACCTTGGTGAAGGATCAATTGGAAGACGCCTTTGCAGACTTTGCTGTCGATGCTTCGTTCAAAGCAGCTCCCATCGTTACGGACGCGGTACGCACCATTGGGCTCGCCAATGCTGCTGAATTGGTACGCGGAGGTCCGAAAGCTGCTACAGCTGCACTGCGCGGAGAGCTTGGCGGACGACTGATCGATCAACTTGTGCCGGAAGTGGGTGATGCCATTCGCATTGCCTCGAACCCTGCTGTAGCTGAATTGCTCCGAAGCGTGAGCGGCCGAGATGTTAGCGCCCTAGCGCAAGGGTTTGTCGGCAATGTTGACGATGCGATCTGGAATGAGATCGGCAATGAGGAAGCGCTGATCCGGTCGAACCCGAGAGCCACAAACGACCCACTGCTGATCGGTGTCTTTGGCCTTGGCGCTGCGTTCTGATCCAAGAATTCCACCGTTTGTCACCGACCACTTTGGTCCATTGGTTGCGAATCTGCGCGCGCATCGGCACTCACATTAACGAAGGACTTATCGAAAGGCTCAACACCCATGAAATTCTTCGCTGATACCGCTGAGATCGATGCGATCAAGGATTTGGCGGCCACCGGCCTATTGGACGGGGTCACCACCAACCCGTCACTGATCCATAAATCGGGCCGTGACTTTATGGAGGTTACCAAAGAGATTTGTGGGATTGTCGATGGGCCGGTCAGCGCCGAGGTGGTCGCACT
Source organism: Pseudomonadota bacterium (assembly GCA_038746055.1). Lineage (GTDB taxonomy): Bacteria > Pseudomonadota > Alphaproteobacteria > Sphingomonadales > Sphingomonadaceae > Erythrobacter. Next base: position 2,835 of record JBCDKX010000170.1, on the reverse strand, counting down.
TGACCACGAAACGATGATGAAAGAGGCGGAAGTCCTGCGCAAAATCGCGGACAATGTTTGCATCAAGGTGCCGCTTACGGTTGATGGTCTAAAGACCTGCAAGTCGCTGACTGGCGACGGCACAATGGTCAATGTAACCCTATGCTTCTCAGCCAATCAGGCGCTCCTGGCGGCTAAGGCTGGCGCCACCTTCATCTCTCCCTTCGTCGGTCGCCATGATGATAATGGCTTTGATGGGATGGATTTGATCGAAGATATTCGCCTGATTTACGACAATTATGGCTTCGAAACCGAGATCCTCGTGGCATCGGTGCGCCATGTCACCCATGTCCTCGAAAGCGCCAAGATTGGGGCCGATGTGATGACTGCACCGCCCAAGGTGATCCATGCGCTCTTCAATCACGTGCTGACTGACAAGGGCATTGAGGGCTTCCTCAAGGACTGGGAAGCGACCGGGCAATCAATCATCTAATCAGATACGCCTTGCCGCCACGGCGGATGCGTTGCTAACGGCAACCGGTAATGGCTGAAGAAACTCCCCTTGATCAATTCAAACAGGCCCTCACCGGCGCGGCCCGCGCAATTGCCTGCGACGCAGAGGTTGAAGTCGCTTGGAGCGCTGATGTGCCCGGTGCCTCGGGGAATCGCTTCCGCGTGCCGCTTCCGGGCCGCGATCTGCCGCCTGAGCAGGTGAGCGAAGCGCGGGGTTTTGCGGATAGTTTTGCACTTAAGTTGCGGCACCATGACGCCGGGTTGCATGCAGGCTCAGCACCACCTGAGCCCGTTGCGCGTGCCTGCTATGACGCTATTGAGCAGGTGCGTTATGAGGCGCTCGGCGCAAATCGCTTCGATGGCATCAAGTCGAACCTCGACGATGCGACCGAGATGCGCCTTAACTCTGATGGCATTACCCGCGCCCAGAACTCCTCCGAAGTGCCCCTGCAAACCGCACTGGCGCTGATGGTGCGCCAAGAGCTGACTGGCGAACCCATCCCGCCGCGAGCGCAAGTCGGGCTGAGCCTCGTGCGTGAAGCAATCGAGAAGGCGGTCGGGAGTGATTTTTCTGCACTCGCCGACAATCTTGGTGACCAAGAGGTTTTCCAAAAGCTCGCGCTCGATATGCTGCGCGATCTTGATCTGACTCGGCCGACTGACGACCCTGAACAAACAGACGACGATGATGCCGACGAAGATGATAACTTCGAGGAAGAGGAAGACGAAGGCGACGAGCAGCAAGAGGGCGATGCTGACCCGCAAGCCGCTGAAGTCGCTGGTGAAATGGCGGATGGTGATGCTGATGGCGAAACCGAAGCCGAAATGCAGGGCGATGAGGATTTCGACGAAGGCGAGCCGGGCGAAGACGGCGATGCTTCCAACGCGCCAACCCGCCCCAATCGCCCGCAAGCCGATATTCCCGAAGGCCTCGACTATAAGAGCTTCACCGAGCGGTTCGACGAGGAAATCGAAGCGCCCGAGCTGTGCGATGCGGAGGAGTTGGACCGCCTGCGCGCTTATCTCGATAGCCAGCTGACGGGGCTGCAAGGCGTTGTGACCCGGCTTGCCAACCGCCTGCAACGCCGTCTGATGGCGCAGCAAAACCGCAGCTGGGACTTCGATCAGGAAGAGGGCGTTCTGGACGCAGCCCGCCTTTCCCGCGTGATCGTCTCACCCGGTACGGCGCTCTCCTACAAGGTCGAACGCGATATTGAGTTCAAGGACACGATTGTGACCTTGCTGATCGATAACTCTGGCTCGATGCGCGGGCGGCCGATCAGCATCGCTGCGATCAGCGCCGATATCCTTGCGCGCACGCTGGAACGCTGCGGGGTCAAGACCGAGATTTTGGGCTTTACCACCAAGGCGTGGAAAGGCGGGCAGAGCCGTGAGGCGTGGCTCGCCGATGGCAAGCCGCAAATGCCCGGCCGCCTCAATGATCTGCGCCACATCATTTACAAACAGGCCGACGAGCCATGGCGCCGCGCGCGCCGCAATTTGGGCCTGATGATGCGCGAGGGCCTGCTGAAAGAGAATATCGACGGAGAGGCGCTGTTGTGGGCACACTCGCGGCTGGTGTTCCGCCCCGAGGAACGACGTATTCTAATGGTGATCTCCGACGGTGCGCCGGTGGATGACTCAACGCTCAGCGTAAACTCAGCCGGTTACCTCGAAGCGCACCTTCGCGGCGTGATCGACTGGATCGAAAACGTCTCGCCAGTGCAATTGGTCGCCATTGGCATCGGTCACGACGTAACCCGTTACTATCGAAGGGCCGTGACGATCATGGACGTCGAGCAACTCGGCGGCACGATCATGGAGCAGCTTGCGGAGCTCTTCGAGGATGAGAAGGGCGGACGGCGGCGCTAGTCTTTAATGTTTGCAATTTGCCAAGAATTCGCTTAAAGAATTCAAATGAAAACGGCCCACCATGCATGCGCATGGAGCCGCGATTTCGAATAGATGCATCGGCATCGAGCAAGCAGCGCGTTAGCGCTGCCTCTGTCTCACGAATTCGTGGTTGGTCCTTCGTCAGATTTGCCACGGTCCTTAGCAATTTCTGGATTACGGCAATGGAAATCATCAAAACTATTTTTGAAAAGACAGACTGGCCTTGGCCTGTTGCGGTTTCTGCGATTCTGCTTTCTCTAGGGTATCTATCGGCTCAGCTTGCCAAATTGATTGAAGCGTGGCGTAAGAACTTCGACTGAGAAATCGAAGGACTTTGCCTAATGAACGTAACCGAAGCCGTCACCAGCCGCCGCTCTGTGCGGATGTTTACCGATCAACCCGTAGAGCTCGAGACCATCCGGCGCGTGCTCGACTCCGCGCGTTGGGCCG
>JBCDKX010000169.1:0-7366 GCA_038746055.1 Pseudomonadota bacterium | reverse complement strand
GCTTGGATTGTTCTGCTTCCGCTCCTGGTAGCTAGTTAGATCGTCTTTCAAGCTGCTTCTAAGGGCCGGATTCTCGGTCTCAAGGTCGACGTTTGGGCCCATAGCGAACCGTCGGCTCTTAGCCCATCTACTTTGAGAAGCGGACCTTTCGCTCACGTCCTCAGATGCTGAGGCATTCGATCTCGATGTGGGCAGCTAAGAGCGGACTGGTCGCTTATTTATCCAAATTTCTAAAACCGGACTGACGGTTCACCGACACAAATCTGCCACGCAGGTTTATCAGGTACTTATAGAAAGGTGAGCGTTCTACGCATTTCTAGACTTGCTTACAGAACGATCGTTCTGTATCATATGGGCATGCCATCAAAGTCCAACATGACTGAGGATGAGATCGTTGCCGCCTCGCTGCAGCAATTTTGGCGTGATGGGTATCATGCCACATCAATAGAAAAGCTCGTCGCCTCGACTGGGGCCAACAGACAGGCAATCTATGCAGCCTTTGGTGGCAAGCAAGCGCTGTATCTTCGCTGCTTTGCAACTTACTATGAGACCGTAGTGGAGCCCGCCTTAGCTGACCTATTTTCGAGCGCTGCGAGCTTAGAACAGATTGAGCAGTACTTTGAAACTCAGATTGCTCTGGCTGAGCGCGGCGGGTTGGCAGGATCTGGTTGCTTTGTTGCCAATGCCGCGACGGAGACCGCTCCACATGATGATAAGGCAGCTGAGGAAGTCAGACTGCATATGGAGCGGCTGACCGCAGGCTTCTCGAACGCCTTGGGCAACGGCGCCCCAAACCTGCAGTTTGAGGACCGTGAAGCGCTTGCTGAGATGTTAGCCTCGTTTGCGCAAGGCCTTTGGTCAATATCGCGGACCGTTTCAAATGCGTCGATTTTAAGACGCCAGGCAGCGACCATGATTTCTCTGCTTAAGGAAAGGATATCTCCATGAACGCCGATGCAACAAACGAGGCGCAATTCCTGTTTGCTCAGCGGTTTCCGAAAGCCTTTTTCGTGGCTCTTGGACTCAACTTTTTGTGGATCAATGCCTCGGAGATTTGGCGCTATCTCTACGTTATAAAGCCCCTGTTGCTTAAGACATTCCCGGATGATGCAACCATAGCACCATTTGATCTGGCTACTTTCGCAATCTGGTCAGTATGGGACCTGATTTTGGTCTTTGCAGCAACTGGGTTTTATTGGATATATCTTGCATTCGCTGGGCCAAGCATACGTCAGTCAGTTGTGGCCGCCAGCTACTTCACAATTACGCTGTTCGGTCTGATCTGGATCGGCATCTTCAACATGGGACTGGCCCCTGCGCATTTTATTTGGGTCGCGCTACCACTTGCTTGGATTGAGCAGGTTATCGCCGCTTTGATCGTTTGGAAGCTCTTCCCAAAGTAACGTGTATGTCCGCTTTTACCTACCAGCATAAGTCTTAGTGCCATGGCCGAAAGTAGGCGCAAAAGCAGACATTAGAGTTAATCCCGGAGATGTTCGCCGAAGCGGATCACCTGGCCACAGTCCGATTAGACATTGATCAATCCTTTGCAAAACAAACCAACCAACATTGACACGCGCTCTTGCGCATCTTTCTTTGTTTCGGCCTTCTCTAGAACACCGTTCACCGATTGGATAAGAACGCTTGCAATTGTCGCATTGTCAGCTTGCTTACCGAGCTTCTTATTGAGCAAATCTTCGATGAGAATTGCAAACTGGTCATTTGCAGCCAGGACATTACCACCACATATTCTATTTTTCTCGTCAACCAACTCGCGGCCAAATTCAGACGCATGCAGCAGTTCGTAAACCCAGCTTACGCGCGCATTGATGATTGAAAGCAATCGCTCATCCCATGCACCATCGCTTCTTATTGCAGCAACAACTTCGCCATAGACGCGGTCATTTATTCGACTGCTCAGGGCTCTGAAGACATCTTCCTTGGTCCGGAAATGATTATACAGGGACGTGCGTGATACACCCGAAGCCTTTGCAATGTCGGACATGGAGGTTTTGGCGAAGCCGTGCCGGGTAAACTGCTCCATTGCTCCATCAAGCAAGATGCGATGTGTAGATTCCGAACTCGCCACATAGTGTGGTTTACACATTGGATCTTATATGTCAACTATGTTCAATGAATCATAAGCCAAACATGATGCTGGTCGACCACACGCTAACGATTGAGCACGCGATTGGAGACGTATTTGCGTTTCTTTCGAATCATGAGAATTATGGCCTGTGGTTTCCGGAGGTATTGGCAGTCAGTCCTGCGAACGATCTGCCGCATGGATCAGTTGGCAAGATCTACAACGAGACACTCCGGTTGCCGACAGGACGCAATCGTCAAATTGTTATTGAGGTTGTCGAAAGTGAACCGCCACACCTGTTTGTCATGGAGGGTCGGTTTGCACCTCTTCATCCTCGTACCGAGATGCGACTAACCCCAAAATCGGCACAAGAAACGACTGTGAATTGGCAGTTCTTCAGCCGTAGCCAATCGACAATCGGTCGGTTTTTGATCAACGCTTTCGTAAAAAGAACTGTGGTGCGGCAGAGCAAAACTGGCCTGCAGCGGCTGAAGAAACATCTGGAAAGGCTGACATAGGATCCAGAACAAACATCATGACTGAATGTGCGCAAACATCCGCTTTCGGGATTTTCGGATCTTAGCGCTATGCGATCATAAGCGTACGCTCCCAGATCCTCCAATATCGGCATAGGCCAAGGGTTTGAACTGGGCCGATTACGGAATGTCCGGATCTAGGTAATCGACGCACGGAAGCTAACCTTCCGCTCAAGGCTCAGTTTTGGACTTGGAAAAGCCCGCTTTGAAAGCTGATTGTCGAATATCAGCTCAGCTTACTTGTTGTAATGCACATTCGCTATCGCAGGATCGATCCTATCTTCAGGGGATTGGGCCGTCGCGCGGCGGAACACTAGCTGGATTAGCTCAAGCAGCGCTGGCTTAGCCATCAAGTACAAAGTCGATCCATAGACTAGGATCCCCGATGCAATACAAATGCCTAGCAGCGCTAATTCAGGGAGAGACCACAGCGCAGCCCGTGCCAGATATGTAACCCCAGCCATTACAGTAGCAGCGCAAAGCCCCGGCCAAATTGCCCGGACCAGATCCACTGCCCGAAGGTCTAGATGCCGCTTTGATAACAAATATGTCGCCGCTGTTACCAGCGGGAATCCTCCCAGCCATGCGTAAGCCAAGCCCATGATGCCGAATTGCACGCCGATAAGAAAAGCGAGTGACATCACCACCGCGCCGACCATTGTCGTGCGCAAAGATATTTCGGGATGGCCCATAGCGTTGTTGAGCGGGGCAAAGAGGATTTGCAAAGTCAACAGCGGCATCACTATGGCCAAAACCGCGATGATCGGTGCCATGGCAAGCCACTTCTCGCCTAGTACCACAGATACCAATTCTGGCGCGGTGACAGCCATACCGAAATAGAGCGGGCAGGCGATCATCATTATCAGGCGCACCGCCTTCAGAAACGCAAGTCGTATACCCTCAGGATCGCTTTGCATGCGCGAATAGGCCGGAAAAGCCACCTCATTGAGTGGTGGAACGAATTTTGCGGTAAATATAGTCGTGAGGAATAAGGCCTCGGCATAAAGGCCAAGCTCGTGGGGCGTGAAGACTCGGCTGCCGATAAAAATGTCCGACTGGCTTTGGATCGTCCACATCACATGGGCCAGAAGAATTGTCCCCCCAAATGTGAACATGTCTTTGGACCCGCGAAAATTAAAGCTCGGCCAAATGAACATTTTTGCCGAGAGGAATAACCCAATCCCTTGAGTCCAAAAGATCGCAATTGCTGCATAAACCAGCGTCCACACGCCGAGCCCAGATAGGGCACAGGATAGCGCCACGATTGCGCCAACTGCGGCGGAAAGCAGATTGACCAGAGCGGTCTTCTTGAACTCCAGCTCGCGCGCCATCACTGCTTCTGGCAAGACAATGAATGGTGTTGCGAGATAGATAAAGGCCTGCACCTGCAGGAGGTCAGCGATGATCGGCTGGCGGTAATATTCGGCAACCCATGGGGCGAGCATGAATTGCATTACCGCTAGTCCCCCGTTGAGTGCCAGTAGAGCTCCGAAGGCTTGCCGCAAGCGCAGCGGATCAAGCTTTTCAGTCTGAATTATAGAGCTCGCCAACCCATAGCCATTGAGAAAGCTCAAAAAGACCAACACCACCTGAGTCATTGCGAAAAGGCCGTAATCCGCTGGATCAAGTATGCGGATCACCGCCAAAGTACTGCCCCAGGAGATAAGCTGCGCAAAAACTTGCGTGCCCGATCGCCAAATCAGCGCTTTGCGCACGCGTTCGCCAAAAGAGAGCGTGTCACTCATCGCAATTGCTCAAGGAAAAGCGCGCAGGCGTCACACTAGCTGCCATCAAAGAAAACCGCAGCATGTCCCCACGCGGTACCTGTAGGCCCATGCGGCCAATCGCTACGATCAAGCGAGATATATCCCGGGTTCCTTGAACGGAACATGTTGAAAATACTGTCGCTCTCATGGTCGGCGAAGTTGGTATCGAACTCTATCGCTCCGGTGCTTTCGTCAAAGCGGAGCATGTAAAAGCCCTGTTCGCCGCCAAGCTCTGCGCCCAAGATCAAACGATTGCCTGCCGGGTCCTTACCCATCCAATGTGGGTTGAAGCCATCAGGCGTGTCCAGCCTGAACACCTCCCTGGGCGATTGGGGGTCGGAGATATCAAGCACCAGTACCTGTTGCTCTTTGCCAACCGGTTGCACCCAATAGTCGCCGATTAGCAAAGGCACACCGCAGGCACCGCGAATTTGGGTGGGGTCTTTGGAAGGATCGGTCGCGACTGAATATACCAGATCAAGCTGCGGTGCATCGCCGTCAATTCCGCTCAAATGATAGAAATTGCAGCCATAGGAATTCAGAAATACCGTGCCGTCAGATAGCACATGCTGTCCGAAACTGGCGCCGTTCAATCCCTCAACGCGTTCGCCCTTGTGGTTGACGCCAACTTGCAAGTCGAGCGTGTGCAGCAGCTTGAAATCAGAATAGCGGTAGATCTGCACGACCTCAGCCCAGGATTGCTCCATCATTGGGGCGCTGGTCACGGTGAACCGGTCCAACTCCGGCAATTGCGCAAAGGAATAGGGACGGACCGCATTTGTATATCCGGGCGCCGCAGCAGAAGCAGTCCGGATTAGTTCACCTTCCAGCGAATATTCGGCAATGCCGCCATGATCTCTCGGCGATGATGTTTCTGCGGGGTCTGGGCTCACGCCAGCACTGCGCAAGAAGCCAACCAGCCGCGTGCCCTGCGGGGTGCGCGCGTAATCATGAGGGAAACGCAATGGTGACGGCGGACCAAAACTCTTCGTGATCTTGGGCGCGTTCGGATCAGTGATGTCGACGATCAAGGACAATTCATGGTGGTGGGCGTTCATAAAGATCGGCTCGCCCTTGGGTGGCGCGTCGTACTCCATGTGATGCACCATTGAAGCCTTATGCCCTATCGGGGTTGAGCCAATAGGTTCGCCTCGCCTGTCCGAGCGCGGATCAACATCTAGAACGGTGATAAAGTCCTCATCAAGCTCATCAGCATCTCCCACCAATAACAGCAGATGTGGCGAAGCTCCGGTGAGCGCAATCGTATTTTGCGGTGCGGGCTGCGAACATGATGCGGCGCCAAGCAAAGCTATTGGAATGAGAAAACGACGAGCGTTCATGAGATCACCTTGTGAAAACTCTGTGAAAGTGACTGAAACCCATGCTTTTCGAAGAGCGCCTGTGAGGCCGAATTGCCGTTCCATATGGTGCCCGAAACTGCGCATTCTCCCAGGGGTTGTAGCTCGGCCAGCAAAGCAGTCATTAGGGCCGATGCTCCTCCTGAACCACGCGCATCCTCGTCGATGACAATATCATCAACATGGCAATTCCAGCGAGCTCTTCCGTAGAAAACATCATTGGTTTCCCTGAGCCTATAGAGCAAATAGCCGGCCAAGCTGTCCCCCAAGAACAGCCCTTTTGCGAAACCAGTGCGGGTTCGGAATGGGTTACGCGGTTTCAAGAAACCTTGGACATAAGCAGCGATTTCGGCACGATTGTCAGCCGGCCCGAAATACTTTGGGAAAGACAGGTGGTGCGCTTCCTGACCTTGCTCAAATAGTGCAATCATGGCCGCGATCAGCGTCGTGCTTTGCCGGTCGAGTGGGCGCACTTCCGTGATCGGTCGCAAAGGCATTTGCGGGCTTGGCATATCAGTCATTTGCGAACCTTCGCAAAAGGACCTTCGCTGACTGAATTACCTTGAACACCGCTTCATAGGCAATTCCGCGCCGCCCAATCGCTAAATCTAATGTCGTTCGCTTATCCGGCCATAGTTCATTGAGCATCGCATTATCAGGATGCGTGCAGGAATCGATGAGGCGTAGGTCGGGGCGCTGGCTATAGTATTTGAGTGTTTCAAACTCCATCAGGACGCCGGGCGAGAATTTGCGAAAGTCCGGATGGATCGCGGATTTAAGGCAGTAGCCAATCGACGATGATAGAATATCGAGCGTGAAAGCAATGGGCTTTCCATCAAGGCATAACCTTGTGAGATTTAGATTTCCGCTCTCAAACGCTTCCGGAATTGTCGCTTGGTAGAGCGCGGTCTCATGGCGACAAGACAGGATTGATGAGCTTGCCTCTTTCTTCCAGCCGGTATTTTCCATAGCCAGAAATTGATCGGTCCAATCGGACAGTTGATCCCCCTCGCTCAAGCGCTCAATCGAAAGTTCACCCATTGCCTCAAGGCGTTTTCTGGCCCGCCGAATACTCTTGCGCCGCGATACGCTGAGATGGCTGTGGTCTGCTGATCCAACTCGGGTGTTTGGGCGAATGGCGGCCCGCTGATGCCGTTCGGCAATAAGGACGGCGCGGTGATCGCTACGACATTGATTTAACAGAGCATTCGCAACGGCGCCATCGCCTGCAAGCTTATTCAGCTGCAAAAAACAGATTTGTGCAGGCGATCGATCTAACCAGGCGGTAAGACCTGCGGTAAACTCTTGTTCATAGCCTGCACGCACCAGCGGTGAGCCAAGATATTGCTCAGGGTGAGATGCACTTTTCCAAAATGGCACTGGCAGTTTCGCATAGCCCAAGTCGCGTCGCAAAATAGCGAGGCCGATAACCAGTCCGTCTTGTCGGATCGTGACAATATGCGGATCCTGTGAGCTGAGAAGCGGGAGCGAATGGAAAATGAAATTCGGAAGCTGAAAAATGTTCTTTTCAACGGCATTTTCCGCCAGATCTTGCCATTCGCTGGCCAGCTTCCTGACCGACTTTTCCGTCAAGACGTCACAACGCCAAGAAAGGCCAGT
>JBCDKX010000168.1:0-7388 GCA_038746055.1 Pseudomonadota bacterium | reverse complement strand
GGTCTCATCCCTTATTGCCGCAAGCGGCGTGCGGACACGGCCGCTGAACGAGCCAAAGCACTGGGGATATCAGCGTATCCGAGCTGCGCAAACCACAGTGCAATTCGATGCTGGGCCGCCGCCGCGGGCGCGGCATACGCGCTGTGGTTGTGCTTCCACCCTAGCATTTGAGATGTCGGACGGCACTTCGCGCGTGATCGTCAATTGCGGAGGTGCAGCGCTCGCAGGAGGGCTGGTGCCCGCGCATATCGGTAAGGGTCTTCGCGCGACCGCTGCGCATTCTACCCTTATACTCGACGATGCGAACTCCACCGCCGTTTTGCTTCATGGCAAGCTTGGTCGGGGCGCCGAAACGGTCGAGGTCGAGCGGCGCATCGTGGGTCGGGGCTCGGGTTCCAAGCGGCGCGAAGGCGCACGTGTCGAAGCCAGCCATGACGGTTATGTCGCGCGTTTTGGCCTGATCCATGAGCGCGTTCTTACGATCTCTAATGATGGCAATGAGATTGCTGGTGAGGACATTCTTGTACCGGCTTCCCGCAAGGGTAAGCGGGGCAAAGTGGGCTTCGCGATCCGCTTCCACCTTGGCAAAGGGGTCGAGGCCCATCTTTCGGAAGATGGCATGGGCGCTAGCCTTCTGACGCCTGACGGCAAGCTGTGGCAGCTGCGACTGCGCAGTCAGGGTGTCGGTAGTGAATACATTAAGCTCACCTGCGATGATAGCATCTGGGTGGATGGCGAAGGCCGCCCTCATGCAACCGAACAATTGGTGATAGAGGGGCTGACGTCGCGGGGCGGTGGTCAATTCTCCTGGCTCCTTAAGAAAATGGGATAGACCAAATATGGCATCTATGAAGATCAAGCGGGCGCTTCTGTCGGTGTCCGACAAGAGCGGCTTGGCGGAGCTGGGCAAGGCGCTAGCGCAACGTGGGGTTGAGCTTGTCAGCACAGGCGGCACGGCGCGGACCTTGCGCGAGGCGGGGCTTGAAGTGCGCGATGTCTCGGACCTTACCGGCTTTCCCGAGATGATGGACGGCCGGGTAAAAACCCTTCACCCCAAAGTGCATGGCGGGCTGCTGGCCCTGCGCGACAATGACGACCATGTGGCTTCGATGGAGGAGCACGCAATCGGCGCAATCGACCTCGTGGTGGTTAATCTCTACCCTTTTGAGGAGACCGTGGCGAAGGGCGCCAGCCGCGCGGAAGTGATCGAAAATATCGACATTGGCGGGCCCAGCATGGTGCGCTCGGCAGCCAAGAACCACGCGTTCGTGACGATTATGACAGACGCGAGCGATTATGCCGAGCTGCTGGCTGAGCTTGACGCGAATGACGGCGCGACTTCGGAAGCCTTCCGCATTCGCATGGCCAACAAAGCATTTAACCGCACCGCCGCTTACGATTCCGCCATTGCCAATTGGTTTGCGCATAACGATGTAATGACGCACCCACTTGGGCCTGTTGCGCTGGGGGGCACGCCTTTCCCACCGGTTATGCCGCTCACCTTCAAGCGCGAGGACATGCTGCGCTATGGCGAAAACCCGCACCAGCTTGCGGCAAGCTATATCTGGCAGGAGAACAGCGAGAATGGCGTGCCTCAGGCCGAGCAGCTTCAAGGCAAGGCGCTTAGCTACAATAATCTGAACGATGCCGATGCCGCCTTGGAGCTTGCCGGCGAGTTTGCAGGCGGCGATCCGGCGGTGGTGATCGTCAAACACGCCAACCCGTGCGGTGTGGCGCAAGGGATGAGCCTGTTGGAGGCGTGGAATGGCGCGCTCGAGTGCGACAGTGTCTCGGCCTTTGGCGGTATTGTCGCGGTTAACACTGAGCTCGATGGCGCGACGGCTGAAGCGATCGCTAATATCTTCACTGAAGTGGTGATCGCGCCCCGGGTGAGCGCAGAGGCCCGGGAGGTCTTTGCTAAAAAGAAGAACCTGCGACTGCTTGAATGCGGCGAACTTCCCAACGCAAGGCGGGGCGGCTTTAGTATGAAGACCATCTGTGGTGGTTTTCTGGTGCAATCACGCGATCGTGGTGCGGTGTCGCGGGATGAGCTCAAAGTCGTCACCAAACGTGAGCCCACCGAGCAGGAACTTAAGGATTGTCTGTTCGCATGGACCGTGGCGCGACATGTAAAGTCTAATGCGATTGTCTATGCCAGGGATGGTATCACTGCGGGCATTGGCGCTGGTCAGATGAACCGACGCGATTCGGCACGAATTGCAGCGATGAAGGCCGCTGAGGCAGCCGAGAAGTACGAATGGGAGAGCCCGCGCACCAAAGGAAGCGCGGTGGCGTCCGATGCGTTCTTCCCCTTTGCGGATGGGCTGATTTCAGCGGCAGAGGCTGGCGCTAGTGCGGTGATCCAACCGGGGGGCTCAATCCGTGATGAGGACGTGATTGCCGCTGCGGATGAGGCGGGCCTGGCGATGGTCTTCACCGGTATGCGGCACTTCAAGCATTAGTTTGGTTTTTCACACACCGGTTCGGGCACGTGCATGTGCCCCGCGGCGGAGCGGAGGGAATTGCGGCGAGGACAAGAGCGCAGATGCGCTTTCGGAATACAACAGACGTAACCAAATCCCAACGCACTACGTATATTTATCCTGAGCTGCCTGTTCATTTGCGTGCAAGTGGGCAGCTCCTATGGGAGAAATCCCCTAGGCACCCGCCCCGATGAGACTACGATGAACCTGTTTACCCCTGACCTGTTTCGCAATTTTGCGCTCGGCTTTGTTGCTGGCGGTGTGCTGATTGGCTTTTCCAATTTTGATGTTATCGAAAATACGCTCGATGCGCCGGTTAATGCGGCGCAGCCGTTCGAAGCGCCGGAAACCAGCGATGAGTTCGTTATTGTTCCTCTGGAGCGTGACGAGTCGGGCGAGTTGGAATTTTTGCAGCCGTACTAACGGCGGCCGCATGCTCGTTTTATCTTAGCCTGCTAGCGTCCCCGGCCTCCGCACTTGAAAGAACCAGTCAATGTTCCGGCGTCAAGGCGAATTGCTCGCGAAAGTGCTGGACTGAAGACAGCGATCTTTGTTGGCGACTGCCTCTGGGGTTTGGAATCGCCCAATCGTCACGAAGGTTGAGAGTGAATGCACATCCCACCGTGCGGAAACCTATCATCATGATTTCATGGTGAAAATCCCAGGCACCGCTGCATTGTGCGCTGGGACAAGCCCAGGTTTTTGCGCTCAAAACTATATCTCCGCGCGCTTTCGAACGAAGCTTTCTACGCGACAGTTAAAGTCATCCGCTCGCCGGTAGAATGACGCGACTGGTATTGCGCTCAAAGACGCACTATATGTCTAGCCATGGCGCATGCTGATCAGCAAAATCATTCTCCAGAGAAAGTTGAAGCACTAAAGGCTCAGGCGCGCGAAGCGTTGACCGCTTGCGGTGAGCAATGGACCAAGATGCGTGAAGACATATTTCTTGAACTTGCGCGTCACAGTGGCCCAACATCCGCCTATCAGATTGCCGATGATCTTTCTCAAGCGCGCGGCAAGCGGGTTGCTCCAAACAGTGTCTATCGCATTCTTGATCTGTTCGTGGCGAAAAGTCTCGCGGTGAAGATTGAGAGCGCAAATGCCTTTGTGGCTAACGAGCATCCGGGGGAAGAGCACGATTGCGTTTTCCTGGTGTGTGATACCTGCGGCGGCGCATCGCATATCGACAGTGCAGAAGTGGGCGAGAATTTGCGCACTATTGCCGACCAGCAAAAGTTTCGCGCGGAGCGCCCGGTGCTGGAGATTCGCGGCACCTGCAACGATTGTCCCTGACCAGTCCTCGCCAGATTCAGGTGTCAGTTGCGCTTGACGCAATAAATTTCTTCAAAAATTGACACATTATAGTTCAACCGTGCATCAGCTGCGATAAAGCGTTTATCGACACGCGCTTTCTTTAAGTGTAGGGCTAAGGACCATGAGTCCAACGCTTCAAACTCCACTGCTCGACACGGTTCCCACACCCGACGAGCTGCGCCAACTTAAGCCTGAGCAATTGCGGCAATTGTCTGACGAACTGCGCGCCGAAATGATCGATGCGGTCAGCGTTTCCGGCGGACACCTTGGTTCTGGCCTTGGCGTCGTCGAACTGACTGTTGCGATCCATTACGTTTTTAACACGCCCGAAGATCGGCTCATCTGGGACGTTGGGCACCAGTGTTATCCGCATAAAATCATCACCGGCAGGCGCGATCGGATTCGCACGATCCGTCAAGGCGGGGGGCTGTCTGGCTTTACCAAGCGCGCTGAAAGCGAATATGATCCGTTTGGTGCGGCGCATTCTTCGACTTCGATTTCAGCCGCACTTGGGTTTGCGGTCGCCAATAAGCTCAACGAGAAACCCGGCCGTGGTATCGCCGTAATTGGCGACGGCGCGATGAGCGCTGGCATGGCCTATGAAGCGATGAATAATGCCGCTCAAGCGGGCAATCGATTGGTCGTGATCCTCAACGATAATGATATGTCGATTGCGCCGCCGGTGGGCGGATTGTCAGCATATTTGGCGCGGATGGTATCCTCATCCGAGTATCTGGGTCTGCGCAGCCTTGCTTCGCGCGCGGTCAAGAAGATGAGTCGCCGGATGCATGAAGGGCTGCGCAAAGCAGAAGAATATTCGCGCGGAATGGTTACTGGCGGGACTCTGTTTGAAGAGCTGGGCTTTTATTACGTCGGCCCGATTGATGGTCACAATCTCGATCACCTGATTCCGGTGCTTGAAAATGTGCGCGATACCTCGGAAGGGCCAGTGCTGATCCATGTCGTGACTGAAAAAGGCAAGGGTTACAAACCGGCTGAGGAAAGCGCTGACAAATATCACGGCGTGCCAAAATTTGACGTGATCACGGGGGAGAAGCAAAAGGGCAAAGCTGGCCCTCCGAATTATCAGAACGTCTTTGGCGACACGCTGGCGGATCTGGCCGATAAGGATGGCCGTATCTGCGCGATCACGGCTGCTATGCCATCGGGAACAGGGGTTGATCGGTTTGCTCAGCGGCACCCTGATCGCAGCTTTGATGTTGGCATTGCCGAGCAACACGGCGTGACCTTTGCGGCCGGTCTAGCCGCTCAAGGCATGCGTCCGTTCGCGGCGATCTATTCTACTTTCCTTCAGCGTGCCTATGACCAGGTAGTCCATGATGTTGCGATCCAGAATCTGCCGGTGCGCTTTGCGATTGACCGTGCAGGGCTGGTTGGTGCCGATGGCTGCACCCATGCGGGCTCATTTGACATAACGTACCTTGCAACGCTTCCCAATATGGTGGTCATGGCAGCAGCTGATGAGGCTGAGTTGGCGCATATGACCTATACTGCGGTTGAGTATGACGAGGGGCCAATTGCCTTCCGTTATCCGCGTGGCGCTGGGATTGGCGTGCCCATGCCAGAGGTGCTCGAGAAACTTGAGATCGGTAAGGGCCGGGTGGTGCGCGAGGGTACCAAAGTCGCGATCCTGTCGCTGGGTGCGCGGCTTGAAGAAGCGAAGAAGGCGGCTGATCAGCTCGAAGCCAAGGGGCTCTCAACCACGGTCGCTGATATGCGCTTTGCGAAGCCATTGGATGAAGACCTTATCGCCCGGCTGATGCGCGAGCATGAGATTGTCGTGACAATTGAGGAGGCCGCGATTGGCGGTCTCGGAGCGCATGTGCTGACTTATGCGTCAGATGCCGGGCTCCTGGACAATGGCCTCAAGATTCGCACGATGCGTCTGCCGGACAGCTTCCAGGATCAGGATGCGCCTGACAAGCAGTATGATGAAGCGGGTCTTAATGCTCCGCATATCGTCGATACGGTACTAAAGGCCCTTAAACACAATTCAGCAGTGGTTGAAGAAGCCAGCGCTTAGCCAGCAATGTTGCTCGCGTCACTTATGGGTGTTGTGTCGCCAATCGCGCAAGGCATGACACCGGTGGGGCTTGTGCAAGCGTCTCAAGAATCGGAAGCATCCACAGCCCCGTTTAACCCTGATACAGTCCCACTCGAGCAACTGCGAGAAGGACTGGAGAGCGGTCACCCCAGCGCGATGATGATCTATGCGTCGCGCGTGGCTGAGGAGTCAGATCAACCTGAAACGGGGCTTTTCTGGTTCTATGCAGGCCAGCTTCGATGGCGCACTCGCTTGGCTTGCCATGATTTCGAGCCTGGCGGTGAAGGCGCTTTATATGGTGCCATGTTTGCCACTTTAGGCCCTGTGTTCAATGAGTGGGCAGCGAGCAATATTGACGCTTGGGTTGCAACTATCAACCGTGTCAATGCGTGGGACTTGGCCACTGAAGAGCGCTTCGAAGAGGATAAGGCCTGTCTCGAACAGGCTCAGAAACAGCGCGGCGGAATGCTCAAATTGAAGCAGTCGATCCTTGATAACCAGGCGAAATTAGAAGCAGCCACTGCTGCACGCGAGGCCGGCAGTAATGACACACAATCGCCGAGTGGTTGAGGAAGCCAGCGCTAAAGTATACTCTCTACCCTAAGACAATACTGGGGGGTAACTTGGCGTTCCTGCAAAATTGGGTTCTGATTGTCTGTGTGATCGCATTCACCCTATGCGTGGTGGGTGGGTTACTGATCATTTTTGAACGTTGGACGCCGACCAATCCGCACACTGCCAAATTTCTGGTCATGGGTGTGCTTGCGTCGGCGGTTGCAGCGGTTACTCCGGGCGTCGGCGATTTGTTTGGTGGCAACAATCGCGAGGATGATCCGCTGGTCGTTAAACCCAACAACCAAGCCGATAAGCCGCCGCTACCAGGACGAGACGAGACTGAGACACTGTCCGTGCCAACTGACGAGCCGACAGATACAGCCGAGCTGCCTGATCCTGCGGACAGTAATGCGCTGGACCCGCCTTCAGAGGGCGATCCGGACCCGCAACCACAACCGCAATTCTCGGCAGAAGTGCGCGAATGGGCTGAGCAGACTTTGCCGCTACGGCCCTTTCTCGATCAACCTTTGGGAAGCACCTATCCGCCCTGCGCATCGCGCTTGCGCGGCGCGGGTGCGCCCGCCGTTCCATCGAGCGATGCAGGAGCGTGCTTTGACCAATTGCAAGACTTCAACCGTCAGGTAATCACTCAACACCGTGATCGCAGAGCTGAGTACATCCCTCAGCTTGAGCTGCGTGCCAAGAACGAGGGCAATGCTGATAAGTGGCGCTACCTACGGCAGGAATATGCGTCGTTCACTTTCGGTAATGAGGCAACGAATTTTGAGACTCTGAGCGCGATTTTCCGATGCGATGTGCATTTGATGATCAACCTGCGCGATTATGGCCTTTTGAAGGAGCGCGCCGGTTGCCCAATCGGCTTTAACGCGGGCGAGTGATTGCCAGCTGGCCGGCATCCGGCTCTGATTTCTGCATGATCGCAGGTGCATCGCTTGGCCTCACGCCGG
>JBCDKX010000167.1:0-7595 GCA_038746055.1 Pseudomonadota bacterium | reverse complement strand
CGCAACCGACAAAGAGACGCTCACGTCGCGTCTGATCGATCGTCCGGTGCGCCCGCTCTTCCCAGAAGGGTTCTACAACGAAATCAACGTGATCTGTCAGGTCCTGTCATATGACGGTGAGACCGAGCCAGATATCGTTGCGATGATCGCAGCTTCTGCCGCGCTCACCATCTCAGGCGTTCCATTTATGGGCCCAATCGGTGCAGCGCGCGTCGGCTTCAACAGCGAAAACGAATATGTCCTCAACCCGCGCGTCGAAGATTCTCTGGGTGAAGATGGCCGTCTCGACCTCGTTGTCGCAGCGACACAAGACGCTGTAATGATGGTGGAATCCGAAGCCAAAGAACTCAGCGAAGAGCAAATGCTTGGCGCTGTGATGTTCGCGCACGAAGAGAGCCGCAAGGTTATCGGCGCGATCATTGATCTCGCGGAACAAGCCGCCAAAGACCCTTGGGAACTGGATCCGGTCGAAGACAAAACCGAGAAAATGGCGAAGCTGCGCGATGCCATCGGTGCTGACCTTGAAGCCGCATACAAGCTGACCAACAAGTCTGAGCGTCAGGATGCAGTGAACGCAGCGCGCGAAAAAGCGCGCGAAGTCTTCGCTGACCTTGCTGAGAGCGATCCGGCTGAATATCTCGGCACGCTTAAGCTCGTGAAGAAGCTTGAGAGCGAGATCGTTCGCGGTTCGATCATCAAAGACGGCACCCGCATCGACGGCCGCAGCCTCGACCAGGTTCGCCCGATTGAGGCGATGGTTGGCCTCCTTCCACGGACCCACGGTTCGGCGCTGTTCACCCGCGGTGAAACGCAGGCGATCTGCACCACCACGCTTGGCACCAAAGATTCCGAGCAAATGATCGATGGGCTCGAAGGCCTTAGCTACAGCAACTTCATGCTGCACTATAACTTCCCGCCCTATTCGGTCGGCGAAGTGGGTCGCTTTGGCTTTACGGGTCGCCGCGAAGTTGGCCACGGCAAGCTCGCCTTTCGCGCGCTTCGCCCGGTTCTGCCAACGGTTGAGGACTTCCCTTACACCATCCGCGTTCTCTCTGACATCACCGAGTCCAACGGTTCGTCTTCGATGGCCACCGTTTGCGGCGGCGCATTGTCGATGATGGATGCAGGTGTTCCACTGGCACGTCCGGTATCGGGCATCGCCATGGGCCTTATCCTTGAAGGCGAAGACTTTGCAGTTCTTTCAGACATCCTTGGTGACGAAGATCATCTGGGTGACATGGACTTCAAAGTGGCCGGTTCTGAAGAAGGCATCACCAGCCTTCAGATGGACATCAAAGTCGCCGGCATCACCAAGGAAATCATGGAAAAAGCGCTTGAGCAGGCGAAAGCTGGCCGCGCGCACATCCTTGGCGAAATGGCGAAAGCGCTTACCGGTGCTCGCACCGAAGTCAGCAAGCACGCCCCTCGTATCGAGACCATGCAGATCGACAAATCGAAGATCCGCGACGTCATCGGCACAGGCGGCAAGGTGATCCGTGAGATCGTCGCTGAAACCGGCGCGAAGGTCGATATCGACGATGAAGGCACGATCAAGATCTCATCTTCCAACCTTGAGGAAATCGAGGCCGCGAAGAAGTGGATCGAAGGCATCGTGGAAGAAGCCGAAGTCGGCAAAATCTACACAGGCAAAGTGGTCAACATCGTCGACTTTGGCGCATTCGTGAACTTCATGGGCGGCAAGGACGGCCTCGTCCACGTCTCCGAAATGAAGAACGAGCGCGTCGAGAAAGTGACTGACGTGGTCAGCGAAGGCGATGAAGTAAAGGTCAAGGTCCTCGAGATCGACAATCGCGGCAAAGTCCGCCTGTCGATGCGTGTGGTTGACCAGGAAACCGGCGAAGAGCTGGAAGATACTCGACCACCGCGTGAAAAGCGTGAAGGCGGTGGTGGACGTGATCGTCGCGGTCCACGCGGCAATCGCAGCCGTGGCGGAGACCGTGGTGGTCGCCGTGATGGTGGTGATCGCGGTGGCGACAAGGGCGGTGATGGCCCAGCGGCAATGCCTGACTTCCTGAAGGACTAAGCGTCTTTCAAAGCGAAACATGAAGCCCCGCCAAGAGAAGTCTTGGCGGGGCTTTGTTTTGTGTGAGAGGGTTTTCCTACTCTGTTCAGTTCAGGTATGGCGGCGCAGATGTTGCGCGACCAAACCCATGCCATTCAGGCTTGCCGAGCGACTCTTTTGGGTCCACAGGTTTTTATGCCTTGAACAGTGTGTCATGTGTGTCAAAAAATTACTTAAGCATCTGAATTTATTGCTTGATAGCTCCACTTCTAGCGGATCGGAATTTCATGCTTAAACGCGAGCTTATAGACACTGCCCAGATCGATGATGGCGAGCTCCTGGAACTCTACTCCCACGGGCGCGACTTCATGATTGTGCTGGGTCGCAATGAGCTGATGAGCACGCGTATGCGCTTTTCTGAAGAGCAGCTGGCAGCGATGACGCTTGATCGATTGCGCAATTCCAAACCGCGAATCTTGATCGGTGGTTATGGGATGGGCTTTACCTTGCGCGCCGCGCTGGCGGGTTTGCCAGAGGATGCCGAAGTTGTGGTTGCTGAGATCAGCGAGAAGATCATCGAATGGGCGCAAGGTCCGATGGCGGAGCTTACTGGCGATTGCCTGTCAGACCCGCGCCTCGATCTCAAAATCTGTGATGTGGCGGCGCTGATTGACGATGCCAACGATGGGACGTGTGCGAAGTTCGATGCGATTTTGCTCGATGTCGACAATGGTCCCGATGGTATGGTGCGGGCCGATAACAACCGCATCTATTCGCGCACCGGCCTTGGCAAAGCGCGCGATGCTCTGGTGCCCGGCGGCATCGTCTCGGTCTGGTCAGCGGCGCGCGACTATGGCTTTACCAAGCGCATGAAAGAGGCCGGACTGCAGGTCGAGGAAGTGGGTGTGCGCTCACGCCCCAACAACAAGGGCGCCCATCATGTGATCTGGTTCGGAAGGAAGCGCGACTAACTGCGCGTGGCGAGGAACAGCAGTACTGGATAGGTCACTACGATAAAGGCAAAGCAGGCTGAGATGCCGATCGGAACAGCGCTCCAGCCGCTGTGCTGGAACGCAGGCAACACAAACACTGCTAGCCACAGCGCCTTGTATACAACTTGCGCCATCATGATCGGGGCAAAGAAGGCAGGCCAGGCGAGACCTGCGACCGAGGCGAGGAGAATCGCAAACCAGAGCGACCCGGTCATGAGCCTGAGACCCGCGGATTCGTCCACCAGACCGTCGAATACACTTGCGACACCGTTCCCCAGGAACATTGAATAGCAAACAGGAACAAGGATCAGAATATTCAAGGCAAAGGCGGGGCGCAGCCATCCGGGGTTGGCGAACTCAATCATGTTTTGCTCCAAGCGACTCAGAATGAATTTCGTTCATTCTATAAAGCTGGCGCATCAATGCAAGAGTGAATATAGTTCATACTATGGCTAAACGGCGAGAGATGAACCCCGAAGGCAAGCGCTCCAGTATTATGGAGGCGGCGGAAAAGCTGTTCGTTGCGCACGGCTACACTGGTACGTCCATTGCGGACGTGGCGAAGGAAGCGGATGTCGCAGTTGGATCAGTCTATCGCCTCTTTCCGGACAAGCCTGCTCTGCTCGCTGCCCTGCACGAACGGATGGAAGAAGCTTTCATCGCGGCGATGGAGGAGGGCTGGAACTCGGTTGAAGGCTACCCTGATCGTTTCGAGCCAATGATCTCATCGATCTTCGACAAAGTGGCTGAGCTTAGGAGCGTTATGCCGCTCTACGCTATGACGAAAGACATGATTGGGGCCGCCGACTATCAGCCCGGCGCGAAGATGATCAAACGCATCGCCGAACTCTACGGGCACGGCGTGACGGCAGGGGCCCTCAGAGCGATCCCGCCCTCAATCCAGGCGCCTCTGGGACATGCCATGGTCGAAGGCGGCATGCGCGCGTGGATGTCCGATCCGCTGCCCGAGAAACTGGTACAAGTGAAAGCCGAGGTTACCGAAGTGTTCCGCCGAGCCTTCGTGTTGAGAGGGTAGTCCGCCCGAGCCAATCTGCTTCAGACTAGGCGCTAATAACGCGGGGGATGCCGGTAAAATCGCGCTTGCCAAGAGGTACGCCTTTGTGACGCAAAATGTCATAAAAGGTGGTCGCGTGGAAGAAGAAATGATGCTGATTGAAGCCGAGCAGAAAGTTCTGCCCTGTCATCTCAAACAGGCGTTTTCCACCCAGCTCAAAACCAATTGTCTTGTCTGATACATCTTCCAAAAACTCTGGCGTAACCGCTTCGAGCTGAGCCACAGCGTCATCGACCATTGCGCGCATTGCATCCCAATCACCAGGAAGCTCAGTGAAGTCTGGCGAGAAATAGCCCTGCTTATAGAGGTTGATTGCAAAGCCCGAATGCGCCCAGCACGCCCGCACATGGTAAGGCAGGGGCCACATGTCATCGGCCAGCTTTGCTTCGATCAGTTCGCTGTCGTCAAGGCCATGCTCGCGACAGTGGTCTTGTGCCTTGTCAATAATCCCGCGCATCCCGCCGAGGATCTGAATTGCGTCCGGAACGAAAGCTTCGTGAAGGGTAAGCGCCACGATTGATCTCCTGTAATAGAAAAGGCCCGGCTGCATATGCGCGGCCGGGCCCTATAAAACTGTGCATTAGGCTGCATCCAATTAGCGCACTCGCGGCCCGCCAAATGGCAGCGGTGGCGGGGGACGTCGTGCACCGCGTGGAAGCTGTGCTTGATAGGCGCGTCCGCAATGCTCCACGCAATAAGGGAAGCCAGGGTTTACAGGAGCTCCACAAAAGTGAAAGTCGGGTTCGCCTGGATGACCCATCGGCCAGCGACAGACTTTATCGGACAGGTCGAGCAAGCTGGTCTTATCTGCGATCGAAGGATCAGGTTTCGCCGGAACCAGACGGCGCGGCGGGGCGGGAGGGATCGGTGCTTGCTGATCTCCGGGGCCCTGTCGCAAGAATCCACCAGGTCCAACCGAGACAATCTTGGGAAGATCTGGAGTCGGGTTAGGAACAGGCTGACTGTTGATTGGACTACTTGCCTGTGGCGTGGGCGCTGGCGGCGTTGTGGGTGTAGCCTTTGCAGTAGATTTAGGTGCTGCTGGCCGTTTGGCAGGTGCAGCCTTCACGGCGGGCTTTTTGGCGGCTGCCTTCTTCTTCTTGTCCCCCGCTTTCACAGGGGAAGGCCGCGACTTGAGCCCCAAACGGTGCGCCTTGCCGATTACGGCATTGCGGCTCACCCCGCCTAATTCTTCCGCTATCTGGCTGGCGGTTGATCCGCCTTCCCACATCTTCTTGAGCGTTTCGATTCGCTCGTCAGTCCAACTCATATGACATCCGTTCTTTGTCTGCAGCCTATAGATAGGCAGCTTGTCACATCCTACTAGAGGCCTTAGGCGCTTGCGTTATGGAAAGAGACCTTTCAGCCACACCAAGCGGTGTGATGGCTCCCCAACAGAATGCAGCTACCGGTAGCACCCGGTTCCCCCCGCGCGGTCAGCCGATTGTTATCGGAATCAATCACGTGGGGCTGTTCGCGCTCTATATGAAGGAGGTGCGACGGTTTCTCAAGGTCCAGACGCAGACGATTTGGGCGCCAGCTGTAACAACCCTACTGTTTCTGGTGATTTTCTCCGTCGCTTTGGGAAGGGGCGGGCGCGAGGTGCTGGGTGTTGAATTCGCGAGCTTTGTCGCACCGGGTCTGATTGTGATGGGAATGATGCAGAATGCCTTCGCAAACTCCGCCTTTTCGCTGCTTTCTGGTAAAATCCAGGGGACCATTATTGATTTGTTGATGCCGCCGTTGTCACCAGGCGAATTGATGGCTGGCATCGTAGCGGCGGCCGTCACCCGCGCGATCGCAGTCGGAGGTGCTGTCGCTTTAGCAATGGCGCTTTGGCCAGGGGTATCCTTATCGATAGAGCACGCTTGGGCGGTGATATGGTTCGGCTTGATGGGATCGGTTTTGCTCGCGCTGTTGGGATTGGCGACCTCGATTTGGGCCGAAAAGTTTGATCACACTGCCGCGATCGGTAATTTTGTGATTGCACCATTGTCGCTGCTCTCAGGCACTTTTTATGTGATCGACAACCTGGCACCGGCTTTCCAATCGGTGAGCCGGGCAAATCCATTTTTCTATGTGATTTCAGGCTTTCGCTATGGTTTTTTGGGCGAAAGTGACATTGGCACGGGAAGCATGATTGTCGCAGCCGCGATCAGCCTCGCGATATTGAATCTGGTGATTGCGATAGTGGTTTATTACGTGCTTCGGTCAGGCTGGCGGCTCAAGAGTTAGCAAGCCTTTGTGCTTGTCTCACCTAACTCAATGCGTCAGCGAGCGCCGCATGCGATACCGGCCATCTTTGAACTGTTCGAACAACTGCGGAACGGTAGGGTGATCAACTGGGCCACCACGACTATCATGCACTAAATTGCCCTGGCTCACATAAGCAACGTAACTTGATTCCTCATTCTCTGCGAGCAGGTGATAGAATGGCTGATCCCGTGGAGGACGCATGTCCTCAGGAATTGCTTCATACCATTCTTCGCTATTCGCAAAAACCGGATCAACATCGAACACCACACCACGAAAATCAAACAGGCGATGGCGAACTACTTCACCAATGCCGAAGCGGCTGCGGGTTTGTCTGGGCGCATTTATAGTGCGTCCCGCCTGACTGGAGAAGAAGTGAGCGCGTTCCATGAGCTCAGGAATATGGCTCTTCGCACCCGCAAAACAAGCACTTTGGCGCTGGTCCCATCAGATATACCCGTATTTTGTTAGATGTTTCTCGACGGCAGGGGCTTGGCAAGTGATTGAGCGTGGGGTAACGGGCCTGCCTCTTGTCGAGGGCGAGACCACTCGCCCCAACGCAGTTTTATCGAGCTGTCGACGGCTAGATATTGTGCCAGCAAGGTTTGCGGAGAGATGCCGGAGTGGTCGAACGGGGCGGTCTCGAAAACCGTTGTGCTCTCACGAGTACCCAGGGTTCGAATCCCTGTCTCTCCGCCACCCACCCGACGAATCGGTCTCTCATTTCAGGCACGCTGCTGAGGCCCACGGAACAGGCGGCTTTGCGCGGCTGAAGCCGTAACAGGCGCATCGTTTGGCTTGTCTCTTCATCGCTTTCTGGCGCCAATTTCGCGCCCGGTCTCTTGGAGTATGCAGATCGGTTCGGTTTGCGGGTTTTGAGCGATAACAGGGAAAAATGATGCGATTCCGCCCCAAAACAGGGCTCTTGCGGCCGGTTTTGCGCGCTGGCACCGGAAATCATGCGTAATTACAGAGAGTTGATCGCGAAAAGAGAGGTTTTCCTGTTATTCGCCAGAACAGGGCGTTTAATGCCTGAACAGGGGGTCTTAATCGCCCAAATCGCTTGTTTTCTCCCCTGAAACCCCTGTTTTCGGACTTACAAATCCCAGCGCTTTTCGCTGCGCGGACCAGCTAAGCGGGATGTCCATTTTGCGCAGCGCTTGAAGGTTGAGATGATGCGGCAGGCGTCCATCAAGGATCGCGCGCTGAATATCGGGCGCGAGAAAAGCAAGCCGGAGAATGGCGCGGTCAT
>JBCDKX010000166.1:0-7597 GCA_038746055.1 Pseudomonadota bacterium | reverse complement strand
TTCATCGATCATGATCGCCATGCCGAGGTTGTGGCAGTTGAAGTCGACAATTGCTGAGCCGACCACGGCAAATCGCTTGAAGGTGTATCGGCCAAGATCGGCCTCAGCGAATCTCTTGGCAAGCGCCTTGTTCGCAGGCGAGGCAAAGCGCCGCATCTCGCGCGCACGATCGTGAAGCTCGTCGAGGCGCTTCTCCGAAATCTTCCACCCGCGGCCCTTTTTGTTGAGGGCGGGTGCTTCGTCAGAGGGCTCGCGCAGGCCTAGGGTTTTGCGATTGGTCATGACCGAACGTTTCCGGTCTTCGCTTCAAGTGAGCCGATGACCATTATGCAGCCAGACACTCGCGCTTCATCGAAGCCATAAAGTGCCTCAGAAATTCTCGAGACATCTTTCTCTATTGCCTCGGCCTCGCGGATGAGCCGTTGTAGGTCGCTTGAGGGCGGGGGGAGAGATTTCCCGAATGTTATCAACTTGTTGTGGTGGCTCACCAAAAGCTCGTCCATCGCTAGAAGATCAGCTAGTTCTTGCCCACGCGCAGAGGGTTGGCGTTCGTCTCGAATACAAGTGACCAATCCGGCGATCTCGTCCGTGGCTGTCAGGTACCCTAAAGCCAGAAATTCAAGTTCGTCCTCGCTAAAGTCTGCTAGGCTCTTTTTGCCAAACATCACCCCACGCTCCCCTCAAGCGAGATCGCCAGAAGCTTCTGCGCTTCGACGGCAAACTCCATCGGCAGCTCTTTGAGCACATCCTTGGCAAAGCCGTTGACGATCAGCGCCACCGCTTCCTCTTCGTCGAGGCCGCGCTGCATGGCGTAGAACATTTGCTCATCGGAGATTTTGCTAGTTGTCGCTTCATGCTCGATCTGCGCGCCCGGGTTCTTCACCTCGATATAAGGCACGGTGTGCGCGCCGCAGGTGTCGCCGAGCAAGAGACTGTCACACTGGGTGAAATTGCGCGCGCCTTCGGCCCTTGGCCCCACGCGCACAAGGCCGCGATAGGTGTTGTCCGAAAAGCCAGCGCTGATCCCTTTGGAGATAATGGTCGAGCGCGAGCCCTTGCCATTGTGGATCATCTTGGTGCCAGTGTCGGCCTGCTGGTAATTGTTGGTGACCGCGACCGAGTAGAACTCGCCCACGCTGTCCTCGCCATTGAGCACGCATGACGGGTACTTCCACGTCACCGCGGAGCCGGTTTCAACCTGCGTCCAGCTGATCTTGGAGCGGTCGCCTTGGCAAAGCCCGCGCTTGGTCACGAAATTGTAGATCCCGCCCTTGCCCTCGCTATCGCCGGGATACCAGTTCTGGACGGTCGAATATTTGATCTCCGCATCTTCCATCGCGACCAATTCCACGACAGCTGCGTGGAGCTGATTTTCATCGCGCATCGGGGCAGTGCAGCCTTCGAGATAAGACACGTAAGCGCCTTTTTCGGCCACGATCAAAGTCCGCTCAAACTGGCCGGTGTTTTCGGCATTGATGCGGAAATAGGTGGAGAGCTCCATCGGGCAGCGCACGCCTTCCGGGATGTAGACGAAGGTGCCATCAGAGAAGACCGCGGAATTGAGGCAGGCAAAGTAGTTATCGCGCGTGGGCACGACGCGGCCAAGCCACTTTTTGACGAGCTCAGGATGTTCTTTGATTGCCTCTGAGATCGAGAGGAAGATCACGCCTGCTTTGGACAATTCCTCGCGGAAAGTGGTCGCAACGGACACAGAATCGAACACCGCGTCCACGGCAACTTTGCGCGCGCCCTCTACCCCGGCGAGCACTTCCTGCTCCTGCACAGGAATGCCAAGCTTGTCGTAAACCGCCTTAATCTCAGGATCGAGCTCATCGAGCGACTTGAGGCTCGGCTTCTTCTTGGGTTCGGCGTAATAATAGGCGTCTTGGTAGTCGATTTTCGGATAGCCGACCTTGGCCCAATTGGGCTCTTCCAGCGTTTGCCAAATGCGAAACGCCTTCAACCGCCAATTGAGCATCCATTCCGGCTCGCCCTTCTTGGCCGAGATAAAGCGCACGGTGTCCTCATTGAGGCCTTTCTCGGCATATTCGGTTTCAATATCCGATGACCAGCCATGCTCATACTCGGCCGCAGCAGCAGCTGCGTCCTTAGCGTCCTGATCCATTTCAGGCTCGTCTACCTCAGGATGCGCCAGCTCTGCGTGAGCAAGCTCCTGCTCGTCTACATCTACCGGGTGCATTTCAGGTGGGAGGTTGACGTTTTCGGTCATACCGCATGCTCTCTTATTGGGGGCGTTGAAGCAGGCGCTTTGCGTAGATCAAGGAGGGTGATCTCGGCCAGTGCGCCGCGTAACTTGGAGTTTATGATTGGCCAATGTGGCTTCATATTACAGCCGCTTTCGTAATCGCAGCAGCCGTTGTCGACACACGAAACAAGCGCAATCGGTCCTTCAACCGCTTCGACAATATCTGCAATCGTGATTGCCGCAGCCGGACGGCCCAATTGCAGGCCGCCATTTGCACCTCGCACAGAGCGCAGCAGATTGGCCTTCGTCAGCTTTGAAACTAGGCGCTGTACAGTCGGCACCGGCAACCCGGTCTCCTGCGCCAGCTCCGCGGCGCTCACCCGGCCATCCCCACAATGGGTCGCCGCTTGGCACATCGTAATGATGGCATAATCGGTGAGATTGGATAGGCGCATTGCCCTGATCGGCTCCTGCTATTGCGAGTTATTCTTAAATCGGACCGATTCGGTCGGATTTCAAATAGGCCGGAAATGCAGGGTTTTCAAGACTTGCACGGGTCAGTGCCGATCTCACGGTAAGGACGCAATCGCTCAAGGTTTCTGATCTTGGTCAGCTTGATGAACATAGGGTCCTCGCCGCCTCCAAGGCCTGTGGGTGTATTCCCGGAAAAACGGCGAATCTCGCGAATCATATGCGGCTGATCGACAAAAGCTTCGGCAATCTCAGCCGCGCCTTCATCAGAAAGCTCATCTTGGGCCAAAAGATGCGCTGCTCGAATAGCACGAAATTTGCGCGCAAGACCACGAGGTGCAAAGCCAAAGTAGCGTCTTACTAAGCGCTCCATCTGTCTCCGTGAATACGGCTGGCCATCGAACAGATTCTCTAGTCGAGGGTTCAGCGATGAACCAAGCCATGCCAGCACATGTTCGATAAACACTTCGTGCGTAGCAGGTATTGGTTTTAAACGCGCGCCGATCCAATCTGCGACCGCAAAACAGGCCTGCTCAGCAGTCATCTCATCTGCCAGACACTTCTCGATAATCATACTGGTGAAAACACTGATATCATCGCCAAGGAGGTCGCGCGCATGAAGGAAGCGGTTCTTGCAATCCTCAACCGGTACTCCAGTCAAAGCAGCCCAACCAAATGGCGAGAGCGAGGCGCCGAGACATCGATATGGACCATTCAATCGAAACGGTGCCGCAACATCAAATGCATTGAACATGGCCGGCCCCGGTGCAATTTCATCGATATGGCCGTCAAAATTGACCGTGCCGTTTCCTTTTATAGTCAAATAAAGATGTCCCATTGGACCTGGGTGCCGATCCTCGACTATTCCCTCGCCCCATTCACAATAGAAAAGCGTAAGAATATAGCGTTCTAGGGCCTTTGGTGGATCAAAGTAGGCTAACTTAAAAGCCGAAGTGCTGGCGTCATGGCCAAGCATGCGGGACGGCTCAGTGCGACTGGTGCGACCCGCGGGCTGAACCGTCCCCAGCACCTCTTCGCGAGGCTCTGACAAGCCGTTTGCCACTAGCTCGTTATCGTTTGAATATGCGTATTTGGTCACGTTGGCTTGTATTTGAACGACATCGATAGCTTGACCATTGTATTTCAGCGACATCACAAAGTGGTACGAATGGCGGATTAAGACAAGTGAACAAAAAAAGGGCGGCCGTCACTTTCGGAGGCCGCCCATGTGAGTTGAGGAACTCTTTGCATCGCTGCTCTGAGCCCTTCGGGTCGCGTTAATCCTCTAACCGGACTGCGGGCAGATTAATTGTATTGAAGCGACAAGCTTTACGCCTCGATATTCTTGTCATGTTTTCTGGTACTTGCGGAGGATCGGCTTTTGAAGATCGTGGTTTATGCTCGACATAAGTTCGATTTTGAGGCTTAGCGCAAAGTAATGTTTAGCCCCTTCAAACTGTTCAATTTTGCCCGTCCCGCTATCTTTGCGCTCGATTCGGAAACAGGTCACCGGTTGGCGATCAATGCGCTCAAAATGGTTCCGTCCAGCCGCCGACCGTCAGCGTGCCGGAGCTCCCCCGGTCTCACTATGCATATAGCAGGACTGGATTTTCCAAATCCCGTCGGAGTGGCTGCTGGTTTCGATAAAGACGCTGAAGTGCCTGATGCCCTCCTTTCGCTTGGATTTGGTTTCACCGAGGTTGGATCGATTACCCCGCGCCCGCAAGCTGGCAATCCCAAGCCTCGCCTTTTTCGTCTCATTGAAGACCAGGGCGTTATCAACCGCATGGGCTTTAATAATGCTGGAGCCGGCGCTGTGTTAGAGCGACTTGAGGCTCGAAAAGCACGGGGTGGCCTCGTCGGGGTCAATATTGGAGCCAATAAGGACTCTAATGACAGAATTGCTGATTATGCCGAGATGGCGCGGGTCATGACGCCATATGCTGGCTACCTTGCAGTCAATGTCTCCAGCCCCAACACTCCAGGCCTGCGTGCGCTACAAGATGAGGCCGCACTTGCGGCACTAATCGATCGAGTTATCGCAGCACGTGCCGAAACTGGGGGCGCAAATCTGCCCCCCATTTTCCTAAAAGTCGCACCCGATCTTGAACCCAAAGATATTGACGCAATTTCCCGAATTGCGCTCGATAAAAAACTGGGCGCACTTATCGTCTCGAACACCACCATTTCGCGTGAAGGTCTCACATCGCGTCATGCAGACGAAATCGGGGGTCTCTCGGGCGAGCCCTTACGATCGCTTGCACTTGAGCGGCTACGCGACTTTCGCAAAGCAACCGGTGGTCAGCTACCTCTCATTGGGGTTGGAGGTATCGCTACAGCAGATCATGCGTGGGAGCGCATCCGTGCAGGAGCAAGCCTCGTCCAGCTTTACTCTGCGATGGTTTTTCACGGGCCAACACTGGGCTCCCAAATTGTAAAAGGTCTAGAGCAGATTATGGAACGCGAAGGCGTATCCAGCATTGCGGAGGCCGTGGGAAGCGAATAGCTACTGGTCCATGTTCAAACAGCTTGCTTCAATCTCGCCGATCGCACTCATCTTAACTGGATGCATGGCAACGGCCAGCGAACCTGCCTCCTTCCCTATCAATGAGGTCGAGAACAATGACTTCAAAAATGCCGGTGCGGTCAGCAGCGCGGACCCTCGCGCGACCGCTGCGGGAGAGGCGATCCTGGCCCAAGGCGGCTCGGCAACGGACGCTGCTATTGCAGTCATGCTCGCACTAACGGTGGTCGAACCGCAAAGTTCGGGGATTGGCGGCGGCGGATTTATGGTTCGCGCAGGTAAGGAGGGCCTCGTGACACTCGATGGGCGCGAGACCGCTCCTCAGGCCGCAACTCCCGCTCGGTTTCTTGATGCAGACGGTGGGCGACTACCCTTCGAAACACGTGTAGTCTCAGGCCTAAGTGTAGGGGTTCCGGGGAATCTTGCGCTCGCGGCCAAAGCGCATGCGCAATATGGTAAACTGCCTTGGGCTGATCTTTTTGCGCCCGCCATCAATCTGGCGCGAGATGGCTTTGTCGTGAACCGCCGCCTTAACGCATCACTTAACGGTCGCGAAAATCGCGCAGGCAAAACTGCGGCTGCGCGCGCTGTATTTTATGGCGCCGACGGCAAGGCCCTTCCGGTTGGGGCCACTATCAAGGTTCCTGAATTGGCCGACACTTTTGAGCGGCTCGCAGCCGAAGGGATCTCCGCATTCTACAAAGATAGCGCAGCAGATTTTGCCAGCTATGTCGCCGGGGAAACTCCGCGAGATGGTGTCCTCACATCAACCGATGTGTCGAACTATGAAGCAAAAGAGCGTAATCCAGTGTGCGTTCGCTATCGCGCCTACAGGATTTGTGGGATGGGTCCCCCGTCATCAGGCGGGGTCGCGGTAGGTCAGATGCTGGCGCAGATTGAGCGGTTCGATGTGGCATCACTGGGGGCGGAGAGCCCTGAATTCTGGCACATATTCTTGGAATCACAGCGTTTGGCCTACGCGGACCGCGAACTCTACATTGGCGACGAGGACTTTGTGGCAGTCCCCGTCGCAGGATTGATAGATCCGGGCTATATAGCTAGCCGAGGCGCTTTGATTAACCCCGCTATGGCACTGGAAAAGGTCGAACCCGGCATACCCCCCGGTGCACCGCTCGCCCGCGCGGATGGCAATGAACCTATGGAGCATGGGACCACCCATTTTTCGGTCGTTGACAGCAACGGCAATGCGGTCAGCTACACCTCCACCATCGAAGGAGCATGGGGATCAGGCCTGCATTGGGGCGGATTTTACCTCAACAATGAGCTCACTGATTTCAGCCTCTCTCCGGAGGTCGACGGCAAGCCAGTTGCGAATCGAGTGGAAGGCGGCAAACGACCACGGTCATCCATGGCGCCGACTATCGTCTTTGATGATCAGGGTGAAATCATTCTGGTTATTGGTGCAGCAGGAGGCCCCACTATCCCCGTACAAGTTGCGCGCTCCATCATAGGTGTGCTCGATTTCGGGATGAGCGCCGAGGAAGCTTTAAGCTTGCCACTCCTCATGGCCTTCGGACCAGTCGCGATAACCGAGGAAGGAAGCGTCGTTGCTGATATGGTCGACGAGCTAAAGGCATTGGGCCACGAACAAATTCGGGTAATCTCCCCGCGCGGCAAAACCAACGCTTTGCGTCGCATTCGCGGCGGTTGGGAAGTGGCGGGAGACCCACGAATTGCACCGCTGCTGTCCTATGAACCAGCGCCAATGCTCGATCAGAAAGGCGCCGCCAATGCTCCGTAAGGATAAGGGCAATCCCTTGTCGCCTCGCTGATGATCGCTTAACTCACAATCACAGAGATCATTTTTTAGCGTTCGCAAGGGTCAGGCCGAAGCGCCCTAGCGAGCGGGAAGAGGAGCCTACACTCGTGAATGCCCCCTATCCACCGCCGATTGTCGATTCAAACGACGATCCCATCCTTCAGGATGTCGATCGTGCTAACAATTTGGTCGAGCTTTTTCTGAAGCGCGCTGACGAAAAGACCGATGCGCCTTTCTTGGGACGCAAGACAGATGGCGAATGGAAAACACAAAGCTGGCGCGAGGTTTCAGGGATTGTCTGTCTTCTTGCAGAAAGCCTGCGCCGCATTGGTCTCAAAGCGGGTGATCGGGTAGCACTGGTCTCGGAAAACCGGCCCGAGTGGTGCATTGCTGACCTTGCGATCATGGCCGCTGGATGCATTTCGGTCCCGACCTACATCACCAACACACAGCGCGATCATGCGCATATCCTGGATAACTCAGGAGCGCGCGCCGTCTTCGTATCAAACGAGAAGCTCCTTGCCCCGCTTGTAGGGGCGATTGGGGAAACCGGCTGCACCGATTACGTAATTGGCATTGATGACCTTCATCGCCATCAGGCGGGTAGTTTTGAATA
>JBCDKX010000165.1:0-7605 GCA_038746055.1 Pseudomonadota bacterium | reverse complement strand
GCATTACGCGAGGGTTGCCAATCGAAGCCAAGCTCGAAACCCTCGAGCCGCTCATTTTCAAGCGCAGCGTTGGCTTGTGTGACAACAGGGAAAACAACAAAAGGTCGGTAAAGCTCATTGAGTGTTGGCAAGCGCAGTCCCGTATAAGCCGCCGCACGAACGCTAAGCCCCCGCGCCGCATTGACCGTTCCGCCTGCACGCCAGCTGACCGCCCAATCTGAGCGGTCAGGCGCGACTGTTTCACTCACCAGATTGCCATTGGCGTCCAATGCCCGGAAGAAGCCATCTTCAATGCGGGTGTAGTCAGCGCGCAGTCCCCCCGTGAGAACGATTGGACCAATCGACCAGTCATCCTCAAGGAAAAAGCCCAAATTGCTGTTTATCCCGCCAGCGCGGCGAGTTTCCCGAAGAGCCCCTGTGAAAGCGCTAAAAGCATCTTCTTGCAACTCACCATCAGCGCGGCGGTAATCGGCACCGACCCGGAGATCGTGTCCTTCAGCTACTGGAGGACGCAGTTCGATCTTGCCGCCCAATCCAGTTGATGGAGTGTTTCGCTGATCGAGCACACGGGTAAAGCGGGTGGAGCTGATGATGACGTTATTGAAATTGCGCGCCTGGACGTAGGCCAGCGCATCGAACTGCCAATTGCCACGGCCGACGAAGCGCAAGCTCGCATCCTGCCCGCGATGGTTCGAATCCGCGCCCTCAAAGCGCAAAGTGCGACCGTCATCGAATGCGCTCACTCGTGCCTGAAGCTCAACGTTGGTGGAAAGTGGGGCGACCGCCCTCACCCCCACCTGCCAGCTGTCAAAGGCTGCTCGCGCGCTTGCTGGGACACGCTGGTCCTCTGGGGTCGTAAAGAAGCCCTGCCCACGGTCCCATCTGCCGCTAACAACCGCAAAGCCGCGACCCAATTTTTGCGCGACAATCCCATTTGCCTCGGTTTCCTCACGGTCATTAATGAGGAGGCTGGCGGTCACCGGTGACAGCGCTGCCGGACCCGCGCTTTCGAGCTCAATCGTGCCAGCAAGCGCACCAGACCCAAACGGACCCGATCCGCCTCCGCGCGTTACTCTGATGTTCGACAGAGTCTCGGGAGCAATCGCGGAGAACGGAATATAGCCAAAGAACGGATCAGCAATCGGTACTCCGTCAAGCAACACCAATGCGCGACTTGTCGCATTGCCTCCCAGCGCTCGCAGAGTGACCCCTTGGGCAGTCGGGTTCGAGGAGCGACTATCCGATCGGCGGAACTGCTGGAAGCCCGCCACATTAGACAGCACGTCTTCGAGCCGTCCTGAACCCGTCGACACGATTGCTTCGCGATCCACCTCGACCGTTGAATAGATGCTATTCGAAAGCACAGGCTCCAAACCCTCACCCGTTACTACGATCTCAGGATCGCCTGCTTCGTCCTGCGCAATCGCAGAATAAGGAACACAAAATGCTAGAATGGAGGAGGCTGTCAGCCGATATCGGGTCTTCATGGGTGCATCGCCTAGCCGCAACATAACCCAAAGTCAGTTGCTATTTGCAATCATGACTCGCTTTTAATCGTGCCCTATGCTTATTTTGTCGATCTGAGGAGAGAACAAAGATGCTAGCGACACCCCCGGACTTTGACGTTCTGATTGTCGGCGCAGGTATTTCCGGCATTGGCATGGCGGCCCACATGCAAATGAAGGCGCCAGACCATACCTTTGCGATTGTCGAACGGCGCGAAAATCTGGGTGGTACATGGGATTTGTTCCGTTATCCTGGCATCCGCTCGGATAGCGATATGCACACCCTCGGCTTCGATTTTGAGCCATGGCGGCATGAAAAGAGCATTGCCGATGCGCCGGCCATTCTCGAATATCTTAATAAGATTGTTGATGACCGTAAGATACGTGAGCGGATTCGCTTCGGCCACAAGGTTATCAGCGCCGATTTCCGCGAAGACGAAGCACGTTGGCATGTGGAAATGGAGCTTGCCGACGGCTCACGCACGCATCTGACTGCGAACTTCCTCTATCTCGGCTCAGGCTATTACGATTACGACGAGCCGCATGATCCAGGCTTTGAGCTCGGGGAATTTGAAGGCCAGGTAATCCATCCGCAATTCTGGCCGGAAGACCTGGATTACAGCGGCAAGAAGGTTGTGGTGATTGGTTCTGGTGCGACTGCGGTCACGATTGTGCCGTCGATGGCCGACACGGCCGAGAAAGTCACCATGCTCCAGCGCACGCCAACATGGATGTGGGCCCGCCCAGCCAAAGACCGGTTTGCCAATTTCCTTCGCAAGATATTTCCCGATAGCTTCGCATATTCCATCACGCGCTTTAAGAATATCAAGTTCCAGGATATCGCCTTCAAACGCGCCCGCAATCAGCCAGAGAAGGTCAAGAAGGCGCTACACAAAGGCATCGAAAAAGCACTTGGGGCCGATTTTGATAAGCCAACCTTCACGCCCCCTTACAATCCATGGGAACAGCGCCTTTGCCTGATACCCGACGATGATCTGTTCGAGGCCATGAAAGGCGGAAAGGCCGAGGTTGTCACCGGTCATATCGCTGGATTTGAGAAGGACGGCATCCGGCTCAAGTCCGGCAAGCTCCTCGAAGCGGACATCATAATCACTGCGACTGGTCTAAAGCTCGCAATCGCTGGTAAAATCAGTGTTAGTGTCAACCGCGAGCCGGTCGATTTCTCGCAGCGTTTTTACTACAAAGGCTGCATGTATTCGAACCTCCCAAATCTGGCGGTGGTGTTTGGCTACATCAATGCCAGCTGGACGCTGCGTGCCGATATCAACTCGGATTTCGTTTGCCGAGTTTTGCGCGAAATGCGCGCTAAAGGAAAAGATATCGTCAGCCCGGTGATGACGCCTGCAATGGAAGCCAATATCGAGGAAGAAGATATCTTCGGCGATTTTTCCAGCGGCTATCTGGAGCGCGCCAAGGACATCAATCCGAAGAATGCCACCGCTTACCCATGGCGTCTCAATCAGGAATATCTCGTCGACAGGAAGCAGATGGCTGACGATCCGGTCGATGACGGTATTCTGATCTTCAGCAATCCTGGTGCAAACGCGCACTCTGCCGAGGAACAGCTTGAGGCCGCGGAGTAATAATACCCGTCATAATGCTTGGCATTGACAAGGCACTTCGCTTAAGCGGTGCCTTATGAATTCCTCTGATAAAATTTGGACCGCAGGCCTCGTCATTATCGGTGACGAAATTCTATCAGGCCGCACTCATGACAAAAACATTGGACAAATCGCCAGCTGGCTTCAAGTGCAGGGCATTCGCTTGGCCGAGGTCCGCGTGGTGGCCGACGATGAGGATAAGATCGTTGCAGCGGTAAACGCTCTAAGGGCCGAGAATGATTACCTCTTCACCACTGGCGGGATCGGGCCGACACATGATGATATTACGGTAGATGCCGTCGCCAAAGCCTTGGGTGTGGAGGTCGTAATTCACCCTGAAGCACGCTCTCTACTGGAGGGCTATTATCAGGGCCGCGGCGGTCTCAATGAAGGCCGCATGCGCATGGCCCGCGTGCCAGACGGGGCAGATTTGATCTACAATAAGAAGTCCGGTGCGCCGGGCATTCGCCACGGTAACATCTTCGTAATGGCCGGCGTTCCCCATATCGCCGCTGGCATGCTTGACGCGCTTACCGGCAAGCTTGAGGGCGGCGCGCCTTTGCTATCCGAAACCATCGGCTGCTGGACCGCTGAAAGCGAAATCGCCGGGCTTCTTCGCGAAGTCGAGGAGGCGCATGAGAACTGTCAGATCGGTTCCTATCCGTTCTTCCGTGAAGGCAAAGTGGGCGCGAATTTTGTCGTCCGCTCGACCGATGCAGAAACGGTCAAGAGTGCGGTTGATACGCTCGCCGACGGGCTGGCGACCCATGGGCTCGATTTTACGCCTGGCGGAATTTGAGGGGTGCTGCATACGACGGACTACGTACCCACGGGCGCAACAATGAGAAAGGGCCGGGAGATCGCTCTCCCAGCCCTTATCTCATATCTCTAGCGATGTAGGAAAGGTACGCCTTCGGTGCGCTACCGCTTCGCTATTTGAGCGCGTTACGCGCCTTCAACCTCGCCAAGGTCAACCTTGAGACCTGGACCCATGGTCGAGGTCAGCGAGACCTTCTTGACATATTTGCCCTTGGCGCCCGATGGCTTGGCTTTCACCACCGCTTGGGTGAGCGCTTCGAAGTTTGCCTTCAGCGCTGCATCGTCAAACGAAAGCTTGCCGATACCGGTGTGGATGATGCCCATCTTCTCAACGCGGAACTCAACCTGACCGCCCTTGGCGTCCTTGACGGCTTGCTCAACATTGGGAGTGACCGTGCCAAGCTTCGGGTTTGGCATCAGGCCCTTGGGGCCAAGCAGTTTACCTAAACGGCCCACAACACCCATCATATCAGGGGTTGCGATCACACGGTCATAGTCGAGATTGCCGGCCTGCATGTCTTCCATCAGGTCTTCTGCGCCAACTTTGTCAGCGCCAGCAGCGCTTGCCTTGTCAGCATTATCACCGCGCGCAAACACTGCGACTTTCACGTCCTTACCGGTGCCCGATGGCAGCGAAACCATGCCGCGCACCATCTGATCAGCGTGGCGTGGGTCAACGCCCAGGTTCATCGCAAGCTCAACGGTTTCGTCAAACTTGGCTTTGTGAGTGCGCAAGGTCGCGATGGCTTCGTCGACAGTGTAGAGCTTTTCAGCGTCGAGCTCAGCAACGGCTTTTTGCTTTTTCGTAAGTTTCGCCATGATCTTAGCCCTCCACCTCGAGGCCCATCGCGCGTGCGGAGCCTTCGATGATTTTCACTGCAGCATCGATGTCGTTCGCATTGAGGTCTTTCATTTTGACTTCCGCGATTTCAGCGAGCTGTGATTTGGAGATTTTGCCGACCTTATTCTTGTTCGGCTCACCCGAACCCGATTTGATCTTCGCAGCCTTCTTGAGAAGGTAAGACGCAGGGGGGCTTTTGGTGGTGAAGGTGAACGAGCGATCGGCGTAAACCGTGATCGTGGTGGGGATCGGCGCGTTCTTCTCAAGGTCCTGCGTGGCCGCGTTAAACGCCTTACAGAATTCCATGATGTTGACGCCGCGCTGACCCAGAGCCGGGCCGATGGGCGGGCTGGGGTTAGCGGTACCAGCTGGCACTTGCAGCTTGATATAGCCTTCGATTTTCTTGGCCACTTGTTGGCCTCCTTTCGCACTGTTTCCGCCGCCGTAAGACAGTCTCATGGCAAGCGGATCATGTTAAGCGGTCAAACGGCCAACACATCGATCAGCCTCCCGCATGGGGCTCGCGCGCAAAACGCGAGCGCGCTCAAATAGCGATTTACGCCCCATTCGCAAGGAAAAAAGCGGCATGCGCCTCCAGCAATTTGACACACTTGACACACTGTTCAGGAGTTAAAAACCTTCTCACGCGAAAGCGCGACATTAAGCGCACTTGTGCGGCTGCAAAAAGACGCGGGCAGAGGGGCTTGCAGGACGCTCATCGGAGGCGCCTTAACGGACAGGGACACGTGTAGGAAAGGATATGGAACGCCATCGCAAAGGCCCTACAAAAGCTCTGCGCGCAACCGCACCTCAAATGTGCTAAAGAGGCGGTCATGAAGCGGTTTGAAAGCAAATTCACATTTGCCCTTGCAATTTGCATGGTGGCATTATCTGCGGCGTTGACCACCACCTTGCCAGCGCATGCTCAGAGCCCCGATCCGCAACCCTTGAGCGACGGGCAAGCCAACCGCCTCCCCGATCTACCACCGGCCGAATTCGACGAAACACTCTCCATCGGCGGCGATGAGATTGAGGCCAGTCAATTGCGCAGTCGTATGACCGTCCAAGTGGACATAAATGGCACCGGGCCACACCGATTTGTGGTCGATAGCGGCGCAGACACATCTGTTATCGGCCAGAAACTGGCAGCCAAGCTCGATTTGCCCGAAGCGGGACCGGTTCTGCTCCACTCAATGACCGAAAGCACCATGGTCGACCGAGCCCAGGTCGAGACGCTCAAGCTGGGGCCATCGACCATCACCGATCTTGAGCTCCCTGTGCTCAAAGAAGCTTTTATCGGCGGTGATGGTATGATCGGGCTGGATGCGCTGGTTGAGCAGCGGCTGATGCTCGATTTCGACAAGCGGGTGATCACGGTTGAGGACCGCTATGAAGAGCCGGTCAGTTTTGGGCGCAATGAGATCATTGTGACCGGGAGACTACAGCGCGGGCAGCTGATCCTGACCGAAGTGACGGCGCAAGGACACGAGGTCGATGCGATCATTGATACGGGGACCGAAGTGACAATCGGTAATCTTGCGCTGAAAGAAGAATTGATCCGCCGCAGCAAGCGAGGAAATCAGACCTTTGAAATCTTCGGCGTAACCGGTGCCAGTGCCGAGATCGAATTTGCGATCGTCCGCCGACTGCAAATGGGGCCTATCACCTTTAGCAATGTGCCAATTGCTTTCGCTGATGTGCCACCATTTGAAGTGTTCGGGATCAATGACAAACCTTCCTTGCTGCTTGGGACCGATCTGATGGAGACATTCAGGCGTGTGTCACTCGATTTCGCAGAGCGCAAGGTGCGGTTTCAGCTCAAGAAATGCGGTTCGCAGCTTGCGCGTGTGAGGACCATCAAGCACGCAACCCGCCTCAGATCTCAAGCTGCAAGCGCTTGCGACCGTTAGGCTTCTGCTGGCTCCTTCACTTGAGTGATGTGGCCGGGATGAGCCGGTCTATTCCCTCTTTCATGCCGATGTAAGTTGGCCACGGCGTATATTCGGTGTCGAAGAGACGCACGCGTAATCGATATCACCTCGACTTAGAGAAGTTCACCAAACTGCAAAAGCGCACCGAATTTACTACTGATGATATCTCTCCCGGCGTCGCAGAAGCAGCGGCAGGGCGTGATATTGAGGAACTGCGCCGCAATGACCTGATCGAGAAAGAACTCGAAGCGCTGCGCGGTGGCTCTCCCACCACCAAGCGGGCACGCCGGAAGTCCAAATAAAGACCGCCTAATGTTCCAACTTCGCCAGCTCATGGGCCGGGGTCCTCATACCCTTGGTCCGGCTGGTGAGGTGATATTGGCGGCATAGCTCACATCTATAGGCGCGCAATTTAAACGGAGCGCGCGCGGCGACTGCCTCGGCCGCATCACGCGTAGCAAACCGCTTTTTGCGATGACAGATGCGGGCGCTGGTCTTCAGCCTTCAGCCGCCTCTCGCGCTTTTCTTGCAGCCCGAAAACTGCCAATGAAGGCGATCATCGCGATTAAGCTCGTCAGCATCATTAAACCGACGCGGATAGCCCCCAGTGTTCTGCCGTCGGACAGCGCTCCATTCAGCGGCATAAACAGCGCAATGAACACAATCAGAGTAAGCAGCACTGCAATATGCGCGATCACCTTGTTTTCCGACTTCACGCCCGGTTGACACAGCAAAAGTGCCACGCCGAAAGCTGCAGGAATAAGCGCGGTGTAAGAGACTTTATCCGCAGCGAGAAAGCCCCAGCCTGACATTGCGATGAGCAGGCAGGCATTGATCAGATTGGCCAGTGGCGCAGAAGGCATGGTCACTTCTCCTTTGACCAATTC
>JBCDKX010000164.1:0-7617 GCA_038746055.1 Pseudomonadota bacterium | reverse complement strand
TTCTCCATGCACTCGGTCGCGCATATCATGGGCGAGTATCTCGACGGGGTCTCCACCAGCGGTCTTTGGGAAGCGCGGTTGGCGAGCGAATTCTATGACGGTGAGATCGCGACTTACTCTGCTGCCTTTAAGCCCGAGGAATTGGACGAGATTTGCCGTCTCTCCGACCATGTGATCTTTAATTCGCCAGCGCAAATGAAACGCGCTGCTTTGATCCTTGATCAAGCCTCGGTGACAGGCGGCGATATCTCGGTGGGCCTCAGGCTCAACCCCATGGTCGCAACCGGTGAAGTGCCCAAATATGACCCCAGCGCTCCGGGCTCACGCCTTGGCTTTCCCATCGATCAGCTCGAAGAAGAGCATATGGAAGGCGTCGAAGGCATCCACTTCCACAATCTGTGCGAGCAAACCTTCGAGCCGCTGCGCCAGACTTGGGACCGGGTATTTGACGCGATTGAGCCGTGGTTCGGGCAGCTCAAATGGATCAATATGGGCGGCGGGCACCACATCACCCGCGCGGACTATGAGCGTGAGGAGCTGATCGAGTTTCTCAAAGACGCGGCCGACGACACCGGCGCTGAAATCATTCTCGAACCAGGCGAAGCGGTCGCATTGGATGCGGGCATCCTCGTGGGCACACTCCTCGATACCGGCTTCAACGAAGTACCCATCGGCATCGCTGATATCTCCGCCACTTGCCATATGCCTGACGTCCTCGAAGCGCCTTATCGCCCGGCTATGCTCGGCGAACTCGAAGACGACAGTATCCCCATCCGCCTCGGCGGCCCATCATGCCTCGCAGGTGATGTGATCGGTGACTACCGACTGCCAGTTCCCGCAGAACCCGGCGCACGCTTCGCTTTTCTCGATCAGGCGCATTATTCGATGGTCAAGACCAACACTTTCAACGGTGTGCAGCTCCCGAGCATCTACCTGTGGGACTCCGAGACCGACACGCTCGAATGCGTCAAGCGCTTCGAGTATGGGGATTTCCGGGATCGATTGAGCTGACACGGGTTAGAGCCCCTTACGCCCGAAGCCACCAGCGCGGCGTGACGCGGCCTCGCGTGTGTACCCCGCATCACCCGGATCTACAGCTGGCTGTTGTGGCTGGGTCTCAAGTTCCCCCATCTTCCCGCGCTCGCTCTGATTGATTGCCAGCATCAGCTGGGCCAGGGCCGAGAATTGCTCTGCGGTTTCATATGCGCGGGCGTTGTCTTCCTCTGCCTTCATCGAGCCGCTTTCGAACATATTGTCGCCCTCAACCGCAATCACCAGCGCCCCTTCGATAAAGAGCGCGCGGATCGCCTTGCCGTGGAACGCGCGTTCAAGGGTGATGAGATGTTCTACATAGCTGGGATGGATGACCACCCGCGCTTCGACCTGATCATCGCTCCACACTTCGAACACATCTTCAAATTCCGGGTGAACTTGATCGACATAAGACAGGCGATGTCCGTCCAGCTCGATCACATCCTTGCGTGAGCCAAGACCGAACCACTTATCGTGCTTGCCTTTGCGTTGCAGCAATGTGGTTGAGCGAAATTCGCGGCCAAATGGCATGGTGATGATCGCACCCCGGAAAACCGTGACCCAGCGGCGATTCTTACCGGAGCCGCGGCGCTCTTCAAGATGCGCTTCGTAGAGACTGAAGGGATTGCCGCCAAGCTCACCATACCAACGGTCTTCAAAGCTCTCCCGATCATGGCCAGGGACAAGACCGTAGGTGAGCGCCTTACCAAACTCTTCCCCCGGCTCCACGTCATGGTCGTAGTGAATGCCCAAATCGCGCGCGATGGCGGTGTTGATGCCGATCTTGATCGCCTTCTTGGCCTTCTGGATTGGCTGATAACCCCAGATACCGACTGCTGTAATGGCGAGGCCTGCAATGAACAGTTTGATCGAGCCAATCGGCGCAAACCAAAGAAAGGTCAAAACCGGCAGAAGACCGATTCCGCCAATAAACCAGCGGTCAAACGCCCGTTTATTGGCCTTTTCGCGCATCTGGGCCTGCTCGGACAGCCAGTTGCCCAGCTCCCCTTGCATTAATCCCTGAATATCCGCCTGCATCGCCCTAAATGTCCCTAATCTCTTAACTATTGCCTGCTATTCATAACCCCATCCGGTAAAGGAGGAGTTCACATGGGCATGATCAGTTGGATCGTTATTGGCCTTGCGGTCTTGGCCGCGGGTCTGGTGGTAGGCATTTACAACACACTGGTGCGTCTGCGTCAGAATGTGCGTCAGGGACGTGCTGATATCGATGCACAACTGCGCCAGCGCCATGACCTTATTCCCAACCTTGTAGAGGCTGTGAAGGGCTATGCCGGTCATGAAAGTTCAACCCTCGAGAATGTGATCAAAGCACGCAATGTTGCGGCCAAAGGGTCACCCGACAGTGGCAGTGAGCAAGGTCTGCGTGTCGCGCTCGACAATCTGTTGGCACTTGGTGAGGAATATCCCGACCTAAGGGCTTCTGAAAACTTCCAGGAACTGCAAAGCGAGCTCTCCGATATCGAAGACAAGCTGGCAGCGGCTCGCCGCGCACTCAACGCAGCAGCAGCGCAATTCAACAGCGCGCGCGAAGCGTTCCCCGCGGTCCTGTTTGCAAGCATGCTTGGCTTTAAGGAGGCCGACTTCAACACTCTCGATGCTTCAGAGCGTGGCACTGTTGATCAGGTCCCCAGCATCGCATTTTAAGAAAACTAGCGGGGTCTGGAACTTTCCCAGACCCTAAGATTTTTGTTGCGCAGGCGCGGGGATAATTCTAATCCGCGCTTCCGCTGCCCCAAGGGACACAACCGCAAGGCAGCCCTGTTGAAACGCTTACGGTTCGCGAACCGTTTTAAGGGGGTCCCTTGAGTTGTACATCTATCCCGATGAAGTCTTCCCGGACGCTAGGGCTGTAGCGCGAGCGCTTACGCCCGACGAACCCATCATCCTCAACCGACCACATGCCGCGCGCCGCGCTGCACGGTTCTTTGTCGAGAAGTTTCCTGGCAAGGTAATGTATGCTGTCAAAGCCAATCCTGCGCCTGACCTTATTCAGGTGCTGTGGGAAGCGGGCGTAACCCATTATGACGTGGCCTCAATCGCTGAGGTGCGATTGGTGCGAGAGACGCTGCCTGAGGCGGTTATGTGCTTTATGCACCCGATCAAACGCCGCCGGGCAATTGCTGAGGCCTACCACACCCATGGCGTGCGCACGTTTAGCTTGGACACGATGGAGGAGCTGGAAAAGATCGTCGAGGCTTGCGCTGATCCAGCGACC
Source organism: Pseudomonadota bacterium (assembly GCA_038746055.1). Taxonomy (GTDB): domain Bacteria; phylum Pseudomonadota; class Alphaproteobacteria; order Sphingomonadales; family Sphingomonadaceae; genus Erythrobacter. Next base: position 4,346 of record JBCDKX010000164.1, on the reverse strand, counting down.
GGTCAGCCAGCCGAAGATCTGCGGCTGTGCGTACGCCTGCGCGTATCGAGCGAACATGCGCAGCTAAGCCTGGCGGCAAAGTTTGGCTGTGATCTCACCGAAGCACCCGCACTTCTTCAAGCAGCGCGCCAGCATTGTGATTGGCTGGGAGTGTGCTTCCACGTTGGCAGTCAGGCGATGACGCCTTTTGCCTTTGTGCAGGCGATGGACCGCACCCGTGCAGCGATTGCCGAGGCCAGCGTAGTGATTGATATGGTCGACGTCGGCGGTGGCTTCCCCAGCATTTACCCCGATATGGAGCCACCCCCGCTTGAGGATTACTTCGCGCTGATTGCCAAGCACTTTGAAGCTCTTCCCATCGCTTACAACGCCGAACTGTGGTGCGAGCCGGGCAGGGCGCTTTGCGCGGAATACTCGAGCATGATTGTGAGCGTCGACAAGCGACGTGGTAATGAGCTTTACATCAACGATGGCGCTTATGGCGCGTTGTATGATGCAGCGCATGTTGGTTGGCGCTTCCCGGTGATGGCGCTTGAGGACGATCTGATCGAGCCGCTTGAGGGCTTCGCCTTCTATGGCCCGACCTGCGATGATGCAGATTATATGGCCGGGCCGTTTGCTTTGCCTGCCGATATCCAGGCTGGCGATTACATTGAGATCGGCATGCTTGGAGCATACGGTGCTGCGATGAAGACTGGCTTTAATGGTTTTGGTGATGCCGAAGTGGTGACGGTAGCGGACGAACCAATGATGAGCCTGTTCGACGGATCACGCACACGGCCTGAGGCGGATAATGTGGTGAGTCTTAGATAAGACTGCTCTTGTGGTTTTGAGCTTGGCTATGTTGGTTTCTGTGTTTGGGGGTGGTAGCGGAAGTTAGATTTAGCGGGCCAATCCAAGCCCTATCATTCACTCTGAAATCAAGCATTGCACCGGTTTGGCAGAAAAGGTGGCACTACTGTCCTAACGATCATTGGCTGAACGGTTGTGCCCGCAATGGTCTTGCAGGCAATATGGGGGCAGTTGTTGCACGGCACCTTAATCTCAATCAGTCTCGACCATCCGAGCTCGGATGGTCTTCATCTGGTCCCGATTAATAACCAACAGTAAACCGACGCATCAAATGCGAAGCTCGTTCGGTTTCGTCAACCAACGCAACCGCAAAGTCCTCCATTGAGATCATTGAATTCCCATCAAGATCGACGATCAGAGTGTCTGTCCCCACTCGATAGTGACCGGTGCGCTCGCCGGGCTGAAGCATGGCTGGGGGACACAGATAAGACCATTGCGCGTGTTTGAATGTCGAGCACAGCTCATATTGTGCCTGACATGCCCGTGCAATTGGCACGACCTTATCGGGCAGGAAGCCCGGTGCGGACAGCACGGTGTGACCGTTTGTGCCGGGCACTTTCAAGCTGGCTGCCCCCCCAACAATCACGGTTCGAACAGAGGCACTTCGCGCAGCGCGAAGCACTGATTTTGTGAGGTCAACGAGCTCGTGCTCTTGCCCACTAGGAGGTCTCAATGCACTGATCGCAACATTATTGTTCGTCATTGCATCAGTGATCTGACACGGGTCGCCGGCATCGGCGACAAGCGTCGATACTGCATCCGGGATCGAGCCAAGCTGGTCAACGCTCCTGACGGCGGCGGTCACGTTATGCCCGCGAGACAGAGCCTCCGAAACAACGCGTGAGCCCACGTCTCCTCTTGCTCCAAAAACGATGATATCCATTGCTTGACCTTTCCTAACTGATTGCGGCGATCACGCGGTGACCGATTTGGGTTGTGAAACGGGCTCGCTTTGTTGGCTGATCACGATTCCAGTAATCACGACAGCGATTGCGGAAACCTGGAGTGCGCTGAGACTCTGGTCGAGCACGATCCAGCCAAGCAGCAAAGCGGTGATCGGGCTGAGAAAGCCCAAGGTTGAGATGGCAGTGGGGCCGAGAGTCGCAATTCCGCGAAACCACAGCAGATACGTTATGGCCGCGCCAATCAGCCCCATATAGATCAGGCCAAGAATGTTCGGACCAGTAAAAGGCGGTAGGGGCGGTTCCAGCCAAAGCGAAAAAGGCAACAGCATTGCGCCACCCGCGACAAGCTGCCACGCCGTGAAGGCGGTCAGCGATACGGGTGGCTGCCACTTTCTGCTCAGCACGGTCCCCGCAGCCATCGAACAGGCTCCGCCGATTGCAGCTAATACTCCAATTGGATCAAAGTTCGCCTCTGGTGTCAGCACTAGGACTGCCACTCCAACTAGGCCAAGCGCCGCACCACACAAAGACGAAACCTTGATTTGGGTGCGAAGAAAGACGGCGGCCAGGCCAAGAACGATGAGCGGCTGAATCGCTCCCAGAGTTGCTGCAACACCTCCTGGAAGGCGATAGGCAGCGACAAAAAGGAAGAACCAGAAGACCGAAAAATTCAATGCGCCGAGCAAGAGAATTCTTCCCCACCAATCGCGGCCAGGGAGCACCTTAACGAGAAGAAGCAGCAAGAGTCCCGCGGGTAGGGCGCGCAGCATTGCCAAGGTGAAAGGGTAACCCTGCGGCAGAAATTCGGTCGTCACATAGTAACTGCTTCCCCAAACCGCCGGGGGCCAGCGCTGTGATAAGCAGATCTGATTGACGAAACATCGCAACCTCCAGAAACTATCTTGATATCAAGATAGTTTCTGCTAGGGCTTGAGTATGGATCATGTTGACAAGGTTCTGGCGCAGTGGCGCAAGGAACGGCCCGATTTGGACGTTGGTCCGATGGGCCTGATCGGACGTGTTAAGAGGCTCAATCTCCTACTTGCGAGAGAGATGGAGAAGACTTGGGCAGAGCACGATCTCAACGCCGCCAGCTTTGACGTGCTGGCCACTCTGCGAAGGTCCGGATCGCCCTACGCTCTCTCTCCCGGAGATCTCATGACCTCTACCATGGTGACCTCTGGCACCATGACAAATCGAATTGACCAGCTCGAAAAGGCCGGTCTGGTCGAACGGCAACAGAGCGAAATTGATCGGCGTAGCTTTCTTATTGCGCTTTCCGATACGGGATTCGCAGTAATTGATGGTGCGGTAACGGCTCACGTAGCGACGCTCCACAATTTGGTCTCTGGCCTGTCAAAGGCCGAGCAAGACGCAATGGACAGTATGCTTCGAGCGTTTCTCAACGAATGACGGAAGCTGCGTAATGAGCGGAACCTGAAAGCCGGTGCGTTACATACTTGCGAATTTCCGCAGGCAGCTCACTTGGATCTTTATGTTTTATGACGGGTTATCGGGGTGAGAGCGGACCTACCGATCACTCTTCCACCTGGGACGGGATAAAGCTAAACTCATAGGGTGGCTCAATCTTCTTCCATCTATTCGCGCAAAGCGATTGAACATGCTCCGGAGCATTTGGATCGAGCTGAACTCTTTGCGATTTGCAAACTCGACATCAGCGCTCCTCCCGACCTTTCGACCATGGTGGCAGAAGAGGACTATGTCAGGCTGCTTGAAACGATAGCACAAGCTGAAGATGGACTGCCAAAGGCCCATATTCGGCTTGGTATGTCGATGCGTTGCGAAGAACTTGGAGCCGTCGGCCTGGCTTGGAAAAGCTCTCCCACACTGATGGATGGTTGGGATCGTGCACAACGCTATGTTCGTGTTGTCGCCGGCGTAAGGGCACTTGAGATGGCTCAAGGCGAAGAAACCACAGAGATACGATTCCTGCGACTGACCGATGAGGCTCCTGTGGGTGCAAAGCTGTCGAATGAGGCGACCTTCGCATCCTTCACTGCCATTTGCCGTGAGGCTTCTGGCCGTCAGTTCAAGCCCGTCGAGGCTTTTTGCGGTCATGAGTTCATCGGCGACAAGGAATTTCTCGAAGACTTCCTTGGGTGCTCGCTCGTCGATCGCGCTGGCGGTAATGCTGTTGTCATTTCAAACGACGAATTGGCCCTGCCCAACGCTGTAGGCGACGATGCGATATCTCGCTTCTTTGACGAGCGGGTCGAAGAGATGCTGGCCGAGACTGAGGCGGGCATTCCTGTATCGTTGCAGGTCAAATCTGCGATCGGGAAGAACTTGAGCAGCGGCATTCCAAAACTGTCTGATGTCTCGAGCTCCCTTGGCATGAGCGCTCGTACGCTCCAGCGCAAGTTGAGTGACGAAGGGGCGGTGTTCCAGGACCTGGTTGACCATGCCCGGCGGGAGCTATCCGAACGCTTGCTGCGAACAACCCAGTACCCCCTCGTCGAGATTGCTTTCCTTACTGGCTTTGCAGAACAAAGCGGCTTTACGCGTGCCTTCAAACGCTGGTCCGGGGAAACGCCTCGCTCTTACCGATTAAGTTCGACGCTTGGCACA
>JBCDKX010000163.1:0-7619 GCA_038746055.1 Pseudomonadota bacterium | reverse complement strand
CTGACCGGCAGTCAAAACAAGCCCTATTGGATCTATAGCTGGAGACGTGAATATGCGAAAACCGTAAAAAGCTATCCAAACTGTATTTAGGGCACTGAAGCATTATCTAAAGAGCTATCAAATATTTCAACCAATGCGATAGTAGAGCTGGATGTATCTGGCATATATCACTGGCGAAGTCGCAAATCAGATCGGGAGCTGAGAAAGGCTATGAACATGAAAACGATAAAGTGCACAGACCGATGAAAAGCCTGTCTTCTAAATTTCCATTCCTGGCAGCTATCCTCGCCAGCTTATTAGTCTCGGCAATGGTATATGCAGGCAGTGCCGCCGGCACGTCCCTTATTGGCAACATTACCTTGCGGGACGCTGGCGTCTTTGTTAGGCGCTTTGATGGACAAGATTGGGCAAATCAAGACAACTGCGCTCGATCGTCGCTTCTCAAATTGGACAATGCAAATATGCGCTTTGAGATGATGTATTCAACGCTGTTGACAGCGCAAACATCTGGTAAAGAAGTAAACATTTACACAGTCGGCTGCGGCTCTACACCGTACTCGTCTTTGCCGAACGTTCCGGTCATAACCGAGATTACGATACTGCCATAACGTCCGAAGGCATTTTGCAGTGAGATCATGGGCTGCGCTCCCTTTGGCCTTTGTATTCGGTGGCTTTTCGGCCAAGGCGCAAACCTGGTTTGGCCGTAACCGCCCGATTGCTACCGCGGTTCATGTTTGCAGATTTTTTCGATAATTTTTGGATCGCAGCCCGCTTGGGTTAGGAATTGCCGGATGCCGCCGGGCCATGTTCGAATGTCGGCGATAAACTCTTTGAGGCTTTCGATGCCGCGGCTGGTAAAGGCGGTGATGTGCTCTTCCGGTCCGATGGCAACATCGATCATCTCGCCATAGTCAATGTTGTCGGCATTGGCGGTGATGTGGAGGAGCAGGTCGACGTCTTCGCCGATGATCGTTGCCACATAGTCAATCGCATAGACGTGGGTATCGCGCGCCATCAGGCGGCTTGACTGGCGGGCGCTGCATTCGGGCCCCAGTTCCACGGCAACAGCTCTGCAAGGCGGTGCTGTTTATGGTCGTGGATGCGCTCTAAGACATCAGTTAACCAGGCTTGGGGATCGAGGCCGTTCATCTTGGCGGTTTCGACAAGGGTTAGGGCCCGCGCCAAGGTCTCACCGCCACTATCAGCCCCTGCGAACAGCCAGTTGCGCCGACCAACACCGATTGGTCTCATGGCGCGTTCAGCTGCATTGTTATCGATCGCTACGCGCCCATCTTCCAAGAAAAGGCAGAATGCGTCCCATCGGCTCAAGCCATAGCGAAAGGCTTTGGCCAGGTCGCTCTTACCTGGAATGTGCTTGAGCTGCTGTTCGGCCCAGCGGCGGAAGGCATCGACTTTGGCTTTGCTCTTGGCCTGACGGATAGCGCGCCGCTCCTCAGGACTGCGGCCGGCAATCTCACGCTCAATATCATAGAGCGCGCCAATCCGGTCGAGCGCCTCGCGGGCGATTTGCGACTTTGTGCCCGTCCAGACGTCGTGGAAGTCACGGCGAAGATGGGCCCAGCAGGCTGCTTCGTGGAACTGGCGAGAGCCATCGCTGCGCCGTTCGTGAAGCGCGTTGAAGCCAGGATAGGCGTCTGCCTGCAAGATGCCACTGGTGCTGCTGAGATGATCTTGGACATGCTGCCCCTTGCGGTCAGGGGCAAAGCGGTAAACCGCCCCGGGCGGCGATAGGCCAGCCCATGGCCGCTGATCACGGACATAGGTCCAGATGCGGCCTTGGCGGACACCCTTGCCCAAGCCTTTATCTCGCCGCGATCGATCAAGAACCCGGATCGGCGTATCGTCGGCATGCAGAAGATCACTGCTCATGATCTCGGCATCAATCAAATCGATCAGCGGCTGAAGGGTTTTCATCGCCCTGCCGCACCAATCGACCAAAGTGGTATCGGGGATGTCAGCGCCCATCCGCGCAAAGATCTCATTGAGGCGGTATAACGGAATGTGATCATCGAACTTTGAGGTCAGGATATATGCCAGCAAGCCAGGGCCTGCCATGATGCCTGGGATTGGGCGATGAGGTGCGGGCTCTTGCACCATCTTCTCACACTTGCGGCAAGACTTCTTCACCCGCGCGATCTCAATGACTTTGAGCTGGGCAGCGATTAAGTCCAGCAGTTCACTCACATCTTCGCCAACAGTGCGCAGCGCGCTGCCGCAATCCGGGCAGGTCTCGCCAGGGTCCAGTGTGCGGCGCTCGCGCTGGGTGCCATCTGCCACCCGAGGACGGCGGCGCGGGGCTTTGGGTTTTGCTGGTGCAGATGTGATGGTCTCTTCGTCGCCAGCCAGATCTTTGGGGATGCCCTCATCCTCGGCAACCGCCACCTGTAAATCTTCAAGCGCCAGCTCAAGCTGTTCTATCTCGCGCTCGATCTTCTCAGAGCGCGCTCCAAACGCCTGTTTGCGCAGCTTGGCGATCCGCATGCGCAGTGTTTGGATCAGTAGATCATGGGTCCGCAGCGTTGCCGACATGGCCGCATTCTCTGCCTGCAAAGCGGCAATAACCCCCTTTAGGGCAGCGGGGTCGTCGGGCAAATCAGCAAGAGCGACAGACATGGCATCCTGTACCATGCAGGCTGCCTACACACCACAAAAAAGCAAACAATATCAGGGAGATAATCAACCCACACGAGCAGGTGGCGCGCCCCAATCCGGCCGGCGCCAATCAATCGGTAGTGTCCACAGTCTTTCGCACTTTTGCTTCACGCGACGGCTTCGTTGTTTGATGCTTGCTGTTGATGCAGCGGTGTCATGTTCATGTATTTTCTGGTTGCCCATTGGGTTCCGGCTATATGTCTCAACCTGGCTGCAGCCAGGTTGAGACAGCTTTCACCGTCTGGGAATGCGCCGACCACGCGTGTCCTTCGTCGGATTTCCTTCATGATCCGCTCAAGCGGATTATTCGTGCGGATCTTGCGCCAATGGCTGTCGGGAAAGGCGTAGAAGGTCAGCGTTTCACCGATGCGCTCTTCAACCAAATCAGCGGCCTTGGTCATCTTCTGGGCCTGCAGCTCTGCGACCACGCTAGCAGCCTTGTCCTGCGCTGCGACCCGGCTTTCTTGGGCATGAATAGCTTTGAGCATATGGCTCACCTCGCGCATCTTCGCAGCAGGCACGTGGCTAAACACATTGCGGTAAAAGTGGACCATGCAACGTTGCCATCGTGCGTCTGGCAGATAATCGGCGATGCTCTCCACCAGTCCCCTGCAGGCATCAGAGATGATCAGTTGCACGCCTTCCAGGCCGCGATCTACAAGGTGGCGCAGGAAGGAGGACCAGCCTGATTTATCTTCTTTGGCGCCCTCGCAGATGCCAAGAATCTCGCGATACCCCTCGGCATTGACGGCAGAGGCCACCAGCAAAGATACATTGCGCACCTCGCCTGCCCAAGTGCGCTTCATCACGATGCCATCCAGATAGAGGTAAGGATAGGACCCAGTGATTGGGCGATGCCGCCATTCGTGGATTTTGGCATAGATCTTCTTGTTGAGCTTCGACACCGTGGAAGGCGACACCCGCGTACCCCACAAAGCTTCGGTGATATCCTCAACCCGCCGCACAGACACACCTGCCAAGTACATCTCAACCAAAGCCTCTTCAACCGAGCTCTCGCGCCGCTGATAACGCTCTATAATCGCTGTCTCGAAGGTTTGCCGCCGGAGTTTGGGCATCTTCAGCTTCACTTCGCCGGCTTTGGTGTGCAGCGATCTGTCATAGCTGCCAGCACGCATGTCTTTACGGCTCTCATTGCGCTCATAGCGTGCCGCGCCGCATAACCGGTCCGCCTCAGCATCCAGCATCGCGTTCAACGTCTCTTCAACCGTCCCGCGTACCATCTCGCCAAGGTGATCCTTTATACGGGCCTCATCAATCTGGATGACTTGACCCATATCCTTACCCTTGTTGTCTTCTTCCATTCTTCGCTCCTTCCATAAAACCAGAAGAAGCCGTCAAATTCAAAAGTGCGAAAGATCTGATACGTTATCAATCAATCCCCTCCCACAGCATTGCTAGCTACGCCGAGGTCAGCCGCGCGGTCCCATCAGCCACAGAAGGCCATGGGAACCGGCCGCGCTGAAGCACCTTGTAGTACAGGCAAAACCCTTGGCCATCCCAGTATAGCAACTTCACGCGATCACCCCGGCGTCCGCGAAACGCAAAGACGGCGCCGCTCGTCGGCTTATGGCGGAGAACATCCTGGGCCAGGGCCGCCAATCCAGCAATGCCCTTGCGCATATCCGTCGTGCCGCAGGCCAGATAAACCCGCACGCCCGTCCCAGGAGCGATCATGCAGCTTCGACAAGCCGGATCAGATGGGAAAGATCGGCATCGCTCATACCGCCGCGGCAGCGCACAATGCGCCCATTCGTCAGAACAATCTCAACCGCCACCCCATCGCTGTCATGCGGCACCCTTGGTGGCTGCGTCGCAGCGGGCGGGTCCAGTGCCAGAAACACTGTCTCCCCGGAATTGGGCCACAGGCCTTTGCCACGAAGCTCGCGCCGCCACTGATAGATATGCTGCCGCGTCAACTCATGCCGACGGGCAATCTCCGCCACCGTCGCGCCATCAACGCCAACCTCAGCCAAAATCGACAGCTTCTGATCGTCAGACCAACGCCGCCGACGCTCAACACCGACAATCACTTCATGCCGCACAAAAATGCTCCGATCAAAACGACGTCGTTAACGACGCCAATAACGACGGAACATAAGATCTTAAATCAAACCAAACCAGGCGGTGCCAATCGGGTGGTTACGCTTGGCCCTATCACCATCACCTCAGTGTACGCCTATGCGAATGACGATAGGGTTGCAGTCTTAACGCAGGGGCAGGTCAACACGGTGGCCGGATGCAATGTCAATTCATTCAGTCTTACGACCACAGATCACGAGCGACTGGATCGCATCATATCCGTTCTGACAACGGCCCAAGCGAGTATGAAGACCATCGATATTCGTTCCCCGGGACAGTGTGTCGAATTCTCCAACCATGTTATTGATATCGTGCGGATTTACGCTTCGCCTTAGTTGGTGAGGCGAGTCCATCCCACGGACATCCGGCCGCCACCGGCGCAAACGCCGGTTTCCCATATCGATAATTTTTTATCGGTCGTAAACGCGGTCAAAACCAAAGTGAAATGTCTCGCCAGCCGGTCTGGGTCCATATCGGTGACCCGATAAAGTTTCGAACCGCATGCATGTGGCTGGCCCATCGCGGCTTCAAATTCAAAACTGTCCGCAACGTGATGTAGTTGATAAACATAATTGACCGTAAGGCCAGTAACGGCCTGCGCCTGCGCATAGACTTGGGTTGGTGTAGCCAGAACACAGAGAGCAGCTGCAATCCAAGGGTATTTTATTGACATATGAGGGGTCCTCTATTCACCAAGCGGCGCTGTATCGAGGTGCTCCATTCAATTTGCTCAATCCAGCGTAATCCTAACAATACGCGCATACTGGCTTGAGAAGTAGGGAACGCATGATCCCAAATCATCCCAAGCGATGGTGACTGCGCGGTCAGCGAGCTTTGCCGATACCAGCAGTGAAATGAGTTGTTGCCGCCGGTCTGCGGGCAAGGCCCCATCAATCGCAAAGCTGCTGATCAGGCAACCTGGCGCCACCGGCCCAGTCGGCTGCGTGTCGAGAGCAACAAGCACAGTAGATGTGTGATCATACATGTTCATGACGTCCACCTTGCCCGTCGCCGCTTTCCAATCAGAAAAGGCGGGGGCGGCAGAGAAAACTGAACTTACCAGACACATCGCAGCGGTTAGAAATTCTATGCGCATACAAAGCCCTCTCTTGCGTAATTTAAGAACTGCTTTCATTGAACAATAATGTAGCCGATCTCACACCGCGTCCCCGTCACATTCTGACTGTAAATCTTCACCGGTGTGCCATTTGCCTTGGCGAAAAAAAAAGCTGCGACATAGGCGTCGTAATTGGCGTGTGATTGCGTGAGATAGGCCCAACTGTCGCCGCCCGTGCACATGGGCCGATGAGGGTTTAAAAAGACACGAAACGGAATGGTTCCGTCGGTGATTTCAATCTTGTCAATGGTGCCGGTTTCTATCCCGTCCCATGCGGCGGCTATGGTAGGTGATAAAGCGAGTATTAGCACTGTAGCGACGGCGCTCATTAATCTAACTGCCATTTTAGCCTCCTCATTCCTCACGGCTTGGGCATGAAGAAGTAGATCGGTCGGTTGGTCCAACTGCCCATATTGCCGTTGCTGCAGTCTCCAACGGTCAGCCCGCTGTTCAGGCTGTTGTTGACATCAAAATAGAGGCGCACGTCTTCTCCAGACAGCCGCAAACTCAGCAGTGATGCATAGTAGGCTTGGCAGGTTTCCGGCGTGACGCCGCCCCAGGTGGTGTTGTTGACGCAGATGGTCCAGCGTCCATTGCCGATATCGACAACGACACTGCCCCCAGAATTCAGGCCCAAATAGTTCACCGGGCCTTGGCAAGAGAAGGTGTTGGCGAGCGCGGTGATGGGTATGAGAACCGCAGCGCTTATACCTAAGAGATATTTCAGTGTGTTCCGTGCTTGCTGCCAAATCATGAGGTAAGGCTCCTTCGAGAAGCGAATGTCAAAAAATCGGCCGAGCTCAGATTAATTCCTGGCATGTAAGAAATAGGGTGGTCGACCAACCCAATCCCCCATATTCCCCTCACTACAATCGTTTGGTGCAAGACTGGAATTTGCAGAGTTCGTTGTATCGAAATACAGCGTGACCTCCCGCTGGGTTGAGTGCGCAGTGAGCAGCGCGCCGTACCAGTTTTTGCAAGCCGCTGCGTTCACGCCATTCCAAGTCCCATTTGTACTGCAAATTGTCCAAACGCCTTGGTCGTTAATACTGACAACAACGGTGCCTGAATTGAAAAACCCAAAGTAGGTCAGGGACCCTGTGCAGGAAAATTTGGCCGCCATTGCTTGGTTGGTACTCAGGAGCAGAAAAAGCCCGGCAAGCCCGGAAATGGCTGCATGTTTAAAATGTGCTATTTTCATTGTTGACCTCAATTGGTTGAACATGGTGGCAAGCCTCGCGCTTGCTTTTCCTTGCGCATGGCTTCGTAGGCGAGTTCCACGTCATCTTGCGGCGCGCTATTCATCTGTTCAGCTGACGTGGCTGTCTCAGATGGCGGCGGCACACAGTCTTGGAATGCCGACGGCGGAGAGGGGATCTCAACCGGCGGCATGTCGGATGTGGTCGCCGCGGTGTCGCTTGGAGGGCTCTGCGCTGCTACTATTCCCGAAATGGAAAGCCCGATTAAAGCGCTGAGGAGGAAAATGAAGGGCTGTCTCATCTTGGAATTCCTTTTTTGATTATTTCATCCAAGGCTTACTTCCTAAGCCGGATATGGCCGATGTAGGGCACGCCCCCGCTGACCGTGCATTGGTACAGGTGAAAGGCTATGTCCGACCCACTTGCGAATGCTGTTAAGACTGACGATTGAACGGCTGCGAAATTTCCGCCCCCATTACTGCTGTAAGTCTCATGAAGATAAAGCATATAGGTGTCGCTCGGTGTTCGAG
>JBCDKX010000162.1:0-7625 GCA_038746055.1 Pseudomonadota bacterium | reverse complement strand
TGGCCGAGCATATGCTCAGCGCTGGAAACCTTAAAATCGCCCGGTTCCTCGACGTTAAGCTGAGTCACAGTGCCATCTTCGATCACCATTGAAAAACGCTGCCCGCGTTTGCCCATGCCAAAACCGGCTGCATCCATGGTCAGGCCGATCGCCTCAACGAACTCGCCATTGCCATCGGCTAGCATGGTGATGTCACCCGATCCAGCTGCATTGTTCCAAGCGCTCATAACAAAGGCATCGTTGACGGCTGTCCCGACAATCTCGTCGACACCTTTGGCTTTGAGATCATCGGCCTTTTCAACAAAGCTGGGAAGATGCTTGGCCGAGCATGTCGGCGTAAAAGCACCCGGAACTGAAAACAGAGCCACAGTTTTGCCAGCGAAATAGTCCGAAGCATTGACCGGTTGGGGGCCTTCGGCGGTTGCTTTCACCATGTTTGCATTCGGCACTTTATCGCCAACTGAAATCGTCATTGCTTTCTCCCTTGGGATATTCGGACTCGTACCTAGCTTTGCGATAAGCCTAGGTTTCGGGAACGATATAGGCGCTCTCATCCGCTCCACAATGTCTGATTATTGAGAGGGATGGTTGGTTTAAATTGCTTAACTTCAGATGTTGAACCTCAGGTAAACCCACTCAGCGAAGCTGCGGTCCGTGGTGGAACACGATAGCCTTTTGGGGACTGAGATGAACAACAAGCATCAAGATATGCCGGATAACGGCCTTTGGCGTGCCGTGAGATCGGCTGGCATGGTGATGGGCTTTGCGCTTGCCGCAGCTCTGACAAGCACACCGGCGCAAGCCGACGATAAGTTTGACCAGGCGCATTCGTTGCGCAGTCTTGATATAATGCTCATGGTAACAGCTTTGCGCTGCCGTTCGGGTCAACATAATTTCCAGAGCGATTATAACCGCTTTTCGGCTACGCATCTGCCACATTTGAACGCCGCCAGCCGAACACTGCAGCGCAGCTTTGCTGCCAGCTATGGTGAGACAAATCCCTCTCGCGCGCTCGATAGGATGGGCGTGAAAATCGCCAATTCCTATGGCGATGGCCACCCTTGGTTAAGCTGTGCAGAATTGCAGCAAGTGACCCGTGACCTCGTGCAGAGCGCTGATGCCGCCAGCTTGGCACGTAGCGCCCGTTACTTGCTCGGCGCGTCACGTCCGCAAGCAGAACCACAGCCAACTCCGCAGATCGCGCAGAGTGATCCGGTTCAAATCAGCTACAATATGACGGCTGACTGGGAAAAGCGGCCTTAGGTCAGGACAACAAAAGTGAAACTGCGGTTGGGGCATATCAACATATAAAGAAAACTTTATATTGTGATTGCCCAAGGGGTGCTGGGCGGCTATGGGCCAGCCAACCCCTTTCGGGCCTGAAGGCAGATCGGCCAGCGCCCACCAATCGAATACAGGAGATGGCCCATGGCCACCGCAGTTCACTCTCATGAATACGTGATCAAAGATATTGCGCTTGCTCAGTTCGGCCGCGATGAGATCGCGATTGCCGAAACTGAAATGCCAGGCCTGATGGCTCTGCGCGAGGAATATGGCGCTACTCAGCCACTTAAGGGTGCGCGCATTACCGGTTCACTCCACATGACAATTCAGACCGCAGTCTTGATCGAGACGCTGGTCGCTCTTGGCGCCGAGGTGCGCTGGGCAACCTGCAACATCTTCTCCACTCAGGACCACGCCGCTGCCGCGATCGCTGCACAGGGCATTCCGGTCTTCGCCATCAAGGGCGAAACACTCGCCGATTACTGGGACTATGTGGGCCGCATTTTTGACTGGTCGAGCGAAGCCGACCCCGATCTCACCGCTAACATTATCCTGGATGATGGTGGTGATGCGACCATGTTTGCGCTGTGGGGCGCGCGCATCGAAGCCGGCGAAGAGCTGCCGGCTCCGGCCAACGCTGAGGAAATCGAATTCCAGCGCGCTCTTAAAGCCTATGTCGCGGAAAAACCCGGCTACCTCACCAAGAGCGTTCAGAACATCAAGGGTGTGTCAGAAGAGACCACCACGGGCGTTATGCGCCTCTATCAGATCGCCAAAGCGGGCAAGCTTCCGTTCCCGGCGATCAACGTCAATGACAGCGTGACCAAGTCTAAGTTCGACAACCTCTATGGTTGTAAAGAATCGCTGGTCGACGCGATCCGCCGCGCTACCGACGTCATGCTCGCAGGCAAGGTTGCTTGCGTTGCCGGATATGGCGATGTCGGTAAGGGTTCAGCCGCTTCCTTGCGTGATGGCGGTGCGCGCGTCATGGTCACCGAAATCGATCCGATCTGCGCCCTGCAGGCGGCGATGGACGGCTATGAAGTTGTCTCGATGGAGGAAGCGACCAAGCGCGCCGATATATTTGTAACTGCCACCGGTAATGAAGATGTGATCACCGGCGAGCACATGAAGAACATGAAAAACATGGCGATTGTGTGCAATATCGGTCACTTCGACAGTGAGATTCAGATCAGCGCGCTCGACAATTATGAGTGGAAAGAGATCAAAGAAGGCACTGATATGGTGACCATGCCGGACGGCAATAACTTGCTGATCCTTGCCAAGGGACGCCTGGTAAACCTTGGCTGCGCCACCGGGCACCCAAGCTTTGTGATGAGCGCGAGCTTTACCAACCAGACGCTCGCGCAGATCGAGCTTTTCACCAAGGCTGACGATTACAACAATGAAGTCTACGTTTTGCCCAAGCATCTTGATGAGAAAGTGGCCGCGTTGCACCTTGAAAAGCTCGGCGTTGAGCTCACCAAACTGAGTCAGACACAGGCTGATTATATCGGTGTGCCGCAAGCAGGCCCGTTCAAGCCGGATCACTACCGCTACTGATTTAGGCGTTGCCAACTCTGTTAGGGGACCAGTTCCCTTAAGAATTTACGCCCTCGGACACTTACATGCGCCAGTCTGTGAGTTTCCGGGGGCTTTTGCATGAGCCAACCGTTGCAAGCTGGCGCAGCCGCGCATAGCTCAGCACCATGGAGTTATCGCCGCCCACTCTGATTGTGATTGCGCTGGTTTTAGCAGCATGGACGATTGTCGCTGCAGTGTTCGTGCTGCGCGCGGCGGCGAAGACACAGCGGACCAAGACGCTGCAATCATCGCTCAAGCGGATGCAGCATCTTATCGACGTCGCGCCAGCGATTCCGTTGCTGGTGCGGACCGATGGGCGGATTGAATCGCCCGAACGATTGGCGCGGTGGCTGGGCCTGTCAGAGATCCCCGCCTACCTTTCAGAGCTTGAAGGTACACAGGGCGAGGGGCTGGCGAAGTCTCAGGTTGATGAATTGTGGGAGAAAGTGCGCACAACGCAAAAGAGCGCGGCACCCTTTTCCCTGACGATTACACCGCTGGGCTCTCAGCGAAGCCTTGCAATGGAAGGGTCACTTGCAGATCCGCAGGTTTCTCCGGGAGGTGCGGTGATCGTCTGGGTGTTTGACTTTACGAGCAGCGAAAGCGAGCTTGCACAGCTTCGGTCTGAAGCGAGCAACGCCAAGTCTGATTTTGCGGCGTTGAGTGGGTTGATCGCCTCTGCACCGACACCAATGTGGATCCGTGATCCAGAGATGAAGATTAGGCTCGCGAATGAAGCCTATATCGAAGCTGTCGGCGCAGATGGTTTAACCGCTGTTATCGATGATCAGACAGAGCTTCTCGAAGCGCGCGATGGACAATCACCTGCCCAGCTCGCGCGCCATGCTTTTGAGCGTAAAGAACAAATCGACCGAATTGACGGTGTGACGATTGACGGCGAGCGGCGTTCGATGCGGGTCACGGACTTACCCTTGGGCGAAGATGGTGTTGCCGGCTATGCGATTGACATTGAAGAGCAGCAACAGCTTGCCCGCGAATTTTCCGCGTTCCGCGATGCACAGCGGGCGATGCTTGATCAGCTCTCCGTCGGCGTTGCCCAGTTCAGCTCTGATGAGCTCCTAAGCTTTGCCAACCGACCTTTCCGACGGCTGTTCGGGCTCTTTTCGACGGATGCTTTAGAAGGGAAGCTGGCCTTTGATCGCCTGCTTTCTGATGCGCGTGAACGCGGCGAGACGCCTGAAGTGCGCGATTTTCCTGAGTGGCGCGAAGAGCACCGCGCATGGTTTGACGCAGCCGAAACGATCGAAGAGTATTGGCCTCTGCCCGGGGGAATGCACTTGCGCATTGTTGCACAGCCCATGCCGGATGGCGGGCTGGTGATGATTGCCGAAGACCGTACCGAGCAGTTAGCGCTCTCGGCCACGCGTGACACGCTGCTGCGCACCCGCACCGCTACGCTCGACAGTCTAATCGAGGCCCTGGCTATTTTTGCGCCTGATGGCTCGGTGCAATTGTGGAATCGCAGCTTTGCGGGAACCTGGGGACTATCAGGTGAGCTTCTCGATACGCACCCCAGCGCTGAGGCTTTGCTGGAGGCGATTGGCACCAATCTTGCGAACCCGTCGGAGAGCGATGAAATCGGTGCGGTTGTGCGAGCGGCAACCCTCGATCGTCGCGAAAAGCAAGGACAGGTGGCACTGGCAGATGGGCGCACTCTACGCTTCGCTGGTGTGCCTTTGCCCGATGGCAATGGCCTGCTGACAGTGCTCGACATAACCGACTCACAAAAGGCCGAGGCAGCGCTGCGCGAACGGGCAATTGCGCTGGAAGAAGCAGATGCGGTGAAGGCTCGCTTTCTCGCCAACATGTCTTATGAATTCCGCACTCCGCTGACTACTATTGGCGGGTTTGCTGAGCTGTTGGCGAGCGGAGCAGCCGGTGACCTCACCGATCAGGCCGGGGAGTATGTTGAAGCGATCCTCGCGTCGGTCTCACGCCTTACCGAGCAGGTTGAGAACGTTCTTGATCTCTCGCAAACCGAGGCTGGCTTAATGCCGATCACCAAGGAAGAGCTGGATCTGCTGCCCTTCCTGGCCGAGCTTGTACGCGCACGAGAAACTGCGATCATCAAAGCAGGGCTCGGCCTTGATCTTAAAGGCAGGCGTGGGCGCATGGTCGATGCCGATGCGCGCCAGCTTGGACGCGCTGTCGGCAACCTAATCGATAACGCAATTGCCGGTACCCCCGATGGTGGTCAGATAACGATTGAGCTGCCCAAGCCAGCTCGGAGCGACGATTGGCGTGGACGGATCGTCATTCGCGATAATGGCACAGGCATGTCACGCAAACAGCTGGAGCGCGTGATGAGTGGTACGGTCAAGGGCGAGCGAGAGCAAGACAATGCGGGGCTCGGTATCAGGTTGGCTCACCAATTGGTCGCAGCGCATGGCGGGATGCTCGAGCTGGACAGCCAGGAAGGCGTGGGCACGATTGCGGTGATCACGCTCCCGTGAGTGGGTATAGTCGAAAAGAGCTGCCGGATGTCGCGGCCATGGCCGATTGGGGCACGCAGATTGCTCAGGCGGTCAAGCCTGGTGATGTGGTCGCGCTCGAAGGGGGCCTTGGGACTGGCAAGACCACTTTGGCGCGCGCCATTCTGGCCGGTCTCGGCCATGACGGTGAAGTGCCAAGCCCGACTTTCACCATTATTGAGAGCTATGAGGCGCCGCCATTGCGGGTCCCTGTCGCCCATGCCGACTTTTACCGCCTCGAACACCCATCAGAAACGCGTGAGCTTGGCCTAGATGACTATCGCGAAAGCGCAGTGCTACTGGCAGAATGGCCTGACCATGCGGGCGGATTTGCGCATGAGACGACCTGTCTTACGATTGTGTTGGAAACCGAAGGCGATGGCCGGATAGCGACTGTGAAACCGGGAACAGATTGGCTAGGACGCCTGCCATGAGCGATCTTCCGCATGGACTACACGGATTTATCGAGAGTGCCGGCTGGGGAGCTGGAACTGATGGGGCAGTGATTGAGCCGATTCCGGGCGATGCGTCGTTCCGGCGTTACTTCCGCCTGCGGCAAGGTGATGAGACGGCGATGCTTATGCATGCACCTCCGCCAGAAGAAGACCCGAGCGAGTTCTTACGGGTCGGTGCCTGGCTGTCTGAACACGGCATGCGGGCTCCGAAGATTTTGGCGACCGATCCTAACAACGGATGGGTGTTGACCGAGGATTTCGGCAATGATCGGATGCGTGATTGGCTAGACGAACATCCCGAAGATGAGCAGGCTGCCTATGAAAGCGCGATCGACGCTTTGGTCGCGCTCCACAAATGCCCTGCAGGACCCTTTGCGCCATACGATATGCAGGCCTTTTTACGTGAGACAGCTTTGCTCACCGAGTGGTATTGCCCAGCACAATCGCTGGATGTGGATAGGGCAGGATATGAAGCGGCCTGGAAAGTCGTGTTGGCGCCTCTGCTAGACCGCCAGTCAACGGATGTAACAGTTCTGCGCGATTATCATGCCGAGAATATTATGCTGCTTGGCGGTAAGCCAAGCGCACCGCAGGGGCTCATTGACTTTCAGGATGCGCTGACCGGGCATCCGGCCTATGATCTCGTGTCGCTGCTACAAGATGCGCGACGCGATGTGTCTCGCGAACTCGAAGAGAAGATGCTGGCGCGCTATATTGCGGCCACTGACGCAAGCGAGGATTTCAGGGCAGATTATGCGCGTTTGGGGGCGCAGCGTAACGCCAAAATAGTCGGCATTTTCACACGGCTGGCTAAGCGCGACAGCAAGCCCAAGTATCTTGCACTTATTCCGCGGGTCTGGGCCGCCATGGAGCGCGATTTGGTGCATCCGGCGCTTCAGCCCGTGGCGGCCTGGTTCCATGCCAACATACCTGATGACTTACGCCGATCAGGCGGAGGCACCTTCGCATGAGCAAGCTTGCCAGCAACACCGCTATGGTGATGGCCGCTGGCATGGGCAAACGCATGCGCCCTTTGACGGCCACAATGCCAAAGCCGATGGTGCGCGTTGCTGGTAAGCCTCTGATCGACCATGCGCTGGATCGCCTTTCCGAAAGCGGCGTTGAGCATGCCGTGGTCAATGTGCATTATCTTGCTGATGCACTCGAAGCGCATGTGCTGGAACGCATGGTGCCCAAGGTGGTGATCTCGGATGAACGCGAAGCTTTGCTTGAGACCGGTGGTGGCTTGATCAAGGCAGAGGATCAGCTGCCGGATCCGTTCTTCTGCTTGAACGCTGACAATATCTGGCTTGATGGACCATGCAGCGCCTTTCATGATCTTTCCGCCCGTTGGAACTCGGACGAAATGGATGCGCTTCTGCTGCTGGTGAGCCATGCACGCGCTGAGAATTTCAGTGGCAAAGGCGATTTTCATATGGATGCCGTTGGGCGGCTTAAACGTCGCACATCGGGTCGGATCGCGCCGTTTATCTACACTGGTATTCAATTGGTTTCGAAACGCCTCCTGCGCGATGCACCAAAGGGGAAATTCTCCACCAACATCCTGTGGAACCGCGCCATGAAAGAGGGACGCTTGTTTGGTCTATCTTTTACCGGCCTGTGGTTTGAGGTTGGAACGCCAGAGGCTATCGCCCCCACTGAAGACGCGCTGAGGCGAGGGTAGCGGAGGGGTGGCTGAGGCCGAGCTTCCGCACATCTATTCGATCGCCGCGCATCGCGGCTTTGCTGATGCGCTCGTTGCAGGTCTTGTGCCTCGTTATGCTGAGAAAGATGTAGGCCTTGCGCGCCT
>JBCDKX010000161.1:0-7737 GCA_038746055.1 Pseudomonadota bacterium | reverse complement strand
TGGAATGCGGCCGGGCTCGACGTGCTGGAGCTTGATCACAATTGGTGTCACTCGGTCTACACCCGCGATCCCAACGGCAATATGGTGGAGTTCTGCCTTACCACTGGGTCATTTTCTGAGACTGATCGTGAACGTGCGGTTGCAGCGCTGGAGGAGACCGAGATGAAGCCATCACCACCGCCAGCGATGATGAAGCAATGGCCGAAAAAACCAGCTGAAGCCGCCTAACTTCTGGCTTTCCGATAGTCAGCGCACTGCACCCAATCTGAAGTCTGATCACAGCTTTGAATACGAAAAGAAAGCGCAACAAATGGATATCGCGCTGGTCAGGTGAAGGGAAGTCGCTCCGAAGGTTCAGCCGCAGTGCTCACGACATGCGCTAGCACGGCACCTATCTCCTCAAGCAGGGCCCAGGCGACCAGCACGGTCTTCACTTTCTCAATCGGCATTTGTGCGAGGACTAGGCAGTCTGTGCTCGCTGAAGCCCGATAAACCGGGCCGTTTGTCCAAAGACCAACCGGTTCACGATCAACGATGTGATGACACATAAGATCAGCGTTACCGCCATGCCGTGGATGTAATGCGCCGGCTGCCAGGCCATGCTCCAATAGCCGTAGAAAACGACGCCAAAGACCACGCCGATCATTGCCGCTTTCGCATTCACATCGCGGAAGACTAGGCCGACTATGAAGGCTGAAAGGATCGGCATTGAAAGCAGTCCGTAGAGTTGTTGTACCGTGTTGATCAGGCTTTCCTGAACTGCCCAAAATGGCACCAAGGCCAGAGCGAGTAAGCTCATAAGCAAAGAGACGATCGCGCCTAGGCGCGCGACCTTCTTGGGCTTTGCGATGTAAGACTCGTGCATGTCGCACACATAGAGTGCTGCGCTCGCGTTGAGGATTGAATTGAAAGAGGTGAGCGCCGCCGCAAAGAGGGCGGCTGCAAAGGCACCAGAGAGCCAAGGAGGCAGGACGGTTCCCACGATAACACCATAGGCGCCATCGGACGGCACATCGCCGAACAGCTTATAAGCAACAATACCCGGCACAACCACGATCAACGGTACGATGAGCAGCCGAATGGCTGCGGCTGCCAATACGCCTTTTTGCGCCTCCCAGATTGTCGGGGAGGCCATGGCTCGTTGTGTGATCGTCTGATTGGTTGACCAATAGAACGTCTGAATGAAGATCATGCCCGTGAGCAAGGTGTGCCAAGGAATATCGGAATCATCATCGCCGACTAGAGTTAGGCGGTCTGCTGGAATTCCACTGAAATCATAGTCAATGGCCTGCACAGCAAGGACAACCACAAGGATCGCCAGACTTAGGATCAAGATACCGGAATAGGTATCAGAGACTGCAACTGCTCTAAGCCCTCCGAAGATCGCATAGGCCGCTCCAACCGTCGCCAGAATGACGGAGACCAGCATGATATTCTCAAGCCCTCCATCCAGCTGAAGCAATGACAGAAAGAAGCGCGAGCCACCATAGAGAATAGCGGGAAGGAAAATGAACAGGTTGCCCAGTAGAAATAGCATCGAGATGAGCGCGCGAATGTGCTTGTCGCCATATTTTCGCTGGAGCAGCTCAGTTGTTGTCGTGCAATTGTTGCGATAATAGACCGGCACAAATACGAAGGCGAGAATGAACAAGCCGACCACCGCTGCAAGTTCCCACCAGGCGACGAGCAACATCTGGTTCCCGTTCATACTGACCAGCTGATCGGTCGATAGATTGGTCAGTGTGATGGACCCAGCAACAAAATACCAGGCGAGGCCCCCGTTCGCGAGAAAGTAGTCACGGCCTTGTTCCTTGGCGTCGCCATCAACGTTTCCACGTTTGCCCCGACAATGCATGTAGGTGGCGAAAGCGATGAGGGCGGTGATGCTCAAGAAAACCGCGACCTGTATGCTGTCCATGAAACTCTCTCTCCCTGAACGATCACGCTTTAGCAGCGCATCTGATCCAATCTCACTCTTTCAATGAAATTCCCGTCCGACAAGCCTCTTGGGGTGCCACAGCAGAGTGTCGGGTAAGGAAAGGGCGGGTTATCCCCCTTCAAGGATACCCGCCGTCTCTTATCTTATGTCGCCATCATTTCCGGCGATCATTTGAATTTAGAACTTTGCGCGAATGCCCGCCGTATAACGAGCCCCCACACGGGTGTATTCAAGCACTCGGTTCGGGAAGCGCGAGAAGTCACGCGTGTCCTCATTAAGGATGTTGAGACCCTCAACAAAAACCTGGAACTGATCGGTCAGTTCGTAGCTGGCTGAGAAGTCGACCTGCGTGAAGCTTTCACGCTGACGAGGCTCACTCTGCACATCATTTTCCTGCACCAGGAAGCCATCGCGGAAGTTGTATGAAATACGGGCCGAGAACCGGTCGCCTTCATAGAACGCAGTGGCGTTGACTGTGTGCGGTGTGAAGCCATTAAAGCCAAGATCGCCTGCTGGCGCATCATCCTGTGTTGAAGTGACATAGGTGTAGTTGACGATACCTCCTAAGCCATTGTCGAGCGTTTTCTGCACAGCAAATTCGACGCCGCTGATGCTGCCTGAGAGGCCATTACGCTCACGTGTATCCTGGAAGGTAACATCTACTGGAGTATCGACGGTAAGACCGCCATTACCCGCTGGGAAGATCACGACCCCTGGCACACCGATGGTCGATTCCTCGATAAACCCTCCAAGCTCCTTGTGGAAGCCAGCAAGGCTTACAAAGCTTAGATTGTCGAAGTAATATTCGAGCGAAAGATCAAAGTTGTCTGCAGTGAATGCCTCGAGCAGCGGGTTGCCACCACCGCTCAGAGGTGCATCTGAGCGACCACCAAAGGTGTTAGCAACCCCCAACGATGTCAGCGTTGGACGCGTCACAGTGCGAGCATAGCTCAAGCGCAGGATGACATCATCTGCTGGCTCCAGACGGAAGTTCACTGATGGCAGGAAGTTCACGTAATCATTGGGAACTTCGATGTTGCTCGCTGGGCCAAAGACCGTCACGAGCTGCGTATCGCCTGGTGTCTCACGGAATTCAATCACGGGCTGATCGATACCGCTCGAAAGCACGTCAGTGAACGCGATGCGGAAGCCGATATTGGCCGCCCATGGCATCTCACCGCCAAAGTCACCGCCCCACTCAGTGTTAAAGTGTGCGGCGAAAATCTGCTCTTCTACTGCAAAGCTTCCACCCGGATTGAAGGATGGTGTGAAGATTCCCAGCACCGGATCGAGTCCGCCACTGTTCAAGTAAGCGATCAGCTCGTCGGTATTGCCTCCAGTACGGTCAGGGTTCTGAAGGTTTGCGATGTTGTTAAGCTGAGCAAAGGCATCGGCAAAACTCGCGGTTAGGATAGTCGAAGGAACTGTGTCAGCCCCTTCTACACCGCTCAAGAAGCCATCGAATGAGAACGGACTAAGGATCGAGGTGTCGAACGGTACGGTGTAACCACAAAAAGCGCAGAAAATCTCAGCCGCAGTGATTGAGCCAAAGCCGGGCGCAGCAAAGTTATCGAACAGGTCCTGGGTCTTTTCACGGTCGGTATAGATCCCGCCGAAGGTGATCGCTTCGAGTGGACCAGCATCGACCTCCCATTCACCATCAAAACGGACTTCAAACACTTCGTCTTCGACACGAGTGCGGTTCACATTGACAAAGTGAAGACGTTGAATGGCCGTGTTGGTGAAGTCCGATTCGAGGATGTTGGTAATGGTCGAAATGCCAGATTCGCTGGTTGATTGGATCAAGGGCGAAGTCGGAGCGAGCGCGCCCAGCACGACAAATGGATTGGTGCCATCACGGGTAGCGCGTGACCATGAAATGTCGGCTACGAAAGTCAGCCTGTCGGTCGCTTCAAACTCGAAGTTGCCGCCAAAAGCGAAAGTTTCAGCCAAGCGGTTGTTAGAGGTGAGAACATTGTCGTTCTGCGAAAGACCAACCGTGTCGGCGATGTCAGGATTGCGCAAGGCGAAGTCTTCGCTTGGCCTGCTAAAGGATGTTACGGTCCCATTTGCATCGATCTGTGGGTCAATAAAGGGCGGGCTGAAGAAGCCTGAGAACTGTTGGTCAAACGATTCAATATCGAGCCGTGAGTAAAGGCCATCGAAGGTTGCCGTGAAGCGATCAGACGGGGCAAATTGAAGTGCACCATTCAGCGTAATGCGCTCCCGGTCTTGCTCATCTCGGCTGAAAATCACCTGCTGTTGCAGGCGCGAGCCGGCGGGCAAGGCACCGATATCGCCAGCTTGTAGGCCAGTCGAGCTTTCTGGAGCGAAGATCGCTGCGTCGCCCTCACGAAGCGCAAAGCCATTGGTGATATTGCGGTCGAACTGCGAGTTGCGAACTTGATACGAACCACCGAACAGCACGCCAACGGTCCCGTTTGACCAAGAGACAACGCCGCTAATATCAGCGCCTAGGTCTTCCGAAAGGTTCTCGTAGATCGCTGCCGTGGACAGCGAAGCATTGAAGCCAAGGCGATCAAGTGGTTTGGCGGTCTGGATGTTTACAACCGCGCCGATACCGCCTGATTGGAGGCCAGGGAGTGATGATTTGTAGACCTCTGCTGATTGAATGATGTCAGCAGACAGGACATCAAATGAGAACTCGCGACCCGGATTATCCGTCGCAAGCGTGCGTCCATTCAAGAGGACGGCGTTAAATTCTGGCCCAAGACCGCGAACGGTGATCGACTGACCCTCGCCCCCGGCGCGGTCAATCGCCACACCAGTAATACGTTGAAGCGCTTCTGCCACGTTTTGATCCGGAAACTTGCCGATTTCCTCGGCCGAAATCGCATCGACAACTGCGGAATTGTCGCGTTTCAGATTTATTGCGTCTTGCAGACTACGGCGGAAACCAGTGACTACGATAGTGTTGCCCTCATCATTGGCCACCACCGCGTCATCGGATTCTTCCTGGGCCATCGCAGGGTTTGCAGCCGTCATAGCGATCAGCGCCACGGACTGAGCCAGAATGGCTCGCTTCGAAAACAGCATAATTCTCTCCCATTTCGGCCACACCCCATCTTTGGTGATTGTGGGGCGGTGCGCTCATCCTATTTAAGGACGGCCATGAGAATGCGGTGCGAGATTCGTGAGTTCCATAGGCAGATTGGAACAGCATGTACTTTTTGGGATAAAATTAGTCGCGAAGCAGGAAGTCGTATAATCCTGTAATAATTCTGCAACGCTACCTTCGCTGCAGCAATTAGCCAGCCAGTTTGCTACCAAAAGCTAAAATCCGGTGTCATCTAACCGGTGTCATCTAACTTGATGCGAGCGCGATATTCTGACGGGCTCCAGCCCACTGATTTTCGGAATTGTCGCGAAAAGTGATATTCGTCGCAAAAGCCAAGCTCGTCAGAGATATCGCGCAAACGGACCCCGGGTTTGCTAAGCATCTCGCACGCTTGGCTCATTAGCAGACTGGTGCGATGTCTGCCGGGAGAATGCCCTGCAAGTTTGCGAAAGCGCTTGCGAAAAGACTCGTAGGATAATCCACAGCTCTGGGCGGCTTTGCGGATGTCCATACTGTTTGCGATCGCCTGCTTGGCGCCTTCAAGCCACTCAATTTCATCAGCCATTCCATCGTGACCAGCCTGCTGCATATCAGCGAGAAGTTCTTGCAGCTTGATTGCCTCAGCCAGTAACTCGGCCTCGGTCCGGGCAGGGCGCTGTCCGATAACCTGCAGGATTCGGTCCCGCCAAAAGTCCATCGGCTTCAATGGGAGAACAGGGTGGTCGCGGTCAAAGCAACCTGTCGAGCGCCACATGTCAAAAACCGGACCTTCAAAAACCAGGTAGAATTCGTCCCAGGTCTTTCCTTGTTCCGGACCGTACCAATGCTGCCGGCCCGGAAAGACAATAATGGCGTCGCCCGCCTCAACCGACACATCAATACCCTTTTCATCAATGTATCGGCCCGATCCCCTCGTGACATACACCAGTGTGAAGTGGGGAAGTGTACGTTTTGATGTGAGGACTCCGACGCCGTTATGCAGAAAACAAGCGATCTTGATCCCGCCTAATGGAGACAGATGCATGTTCTGCTTGTAGATCTTTTCTTCCCACATAATGCCCATACTAATCTGGATTGTGAGCGTGAAATACCAAAAAATTCATGACAAACCAAAACACCACTTTTGCAATGCGTGAAATTCACGCAGATTGATTTTGGGAGCAAGCGGCTCGCTATGTGTGATGCTTGGATGGATAATTTGGATGACTGAAGGTGCTAAATCAGACGGGTGGCACGGGGCAAACTTCAACCACTCAAGGGGAGATAGCTCGCCAATTGAGGGCGCCCCTTCAGTGCAGGGATTGGGCCTGAGTTCACGACGCGTCGTTTCGGTCGATAAGGACATCGTAATGCTAAGCGGTGGGGGCGTCCTCGTAATCATTGCAGCTGATTACCGGCACCGGCCGATGATAACTTACTGTGGACCGGACCTTCCAAACGCTAACCCGGAGCAGCTCGCGATGCTGTCCATGTGGCAATATGTGGACGGTAGCGCCGCGCAGGATCGACCGATATCTCTATCTAATGAGCTAAGCACCGGGACGTTATCACCTCCGGGACTGTCAGTTAGTCGAAATGGCGAAGCTTGGGCTGTTGATTTGCGGGTCGAGAGCGTGCAGATCTTGGATGATACGAGCGTACAAATTCGCTGCTTGGACGCTCGCACAGAAGTGAAAGTTTGCTACACATTGCAGCTTAATCCAGTGGCGGGTGTTCTCACTTGCAGCACCGAGATCGAGAATTTGGCAGAGCGGGCCTTAGCCCTTGATTGGTGCGCCGGCTTGTGCCTTCCGCTTGATCCACGTTTGAGCGAAATCCTTGCCTTTTCCGGGCGTTGGTCAGGTGAATTTCAACTCGAAGAAATCGGGACATTTCAAGGCAGCTATGTTCGCGAAAACAGAGCTGGTCGAACCAGTCATGAGTGTTTTCCAGGCCTAATCCTCAAGAGTGCCACCGCTGATGAAAATCAGGGCCTTGCTTGCGGTTTTCATCTCGCTTGGAGTGGTAATCACCGATCGCGCGTGGATCGGTTGCCTGACGGCCGTTCGCTCTTGCAGATGGGCGAGCTACTGTTACCAGGCGAAATTACGCTTGGTGCAGGAGAGAGTTATCGTACGCCTGATATGCTGGCCGCTTGGACAAGCCAGGGAATTGGGGCGATAAGCCAGGCATTTCAGGCACATTTGACTGATGAGATCATTGACGAGCGCGGCGCTACAAAACCTAGGTTGGTCCATTTCAACACCTGGGAAGCAGTCTATTTCGACCATGATCAGGAGAGGATCATCGAGCTTGCCGAACTTGCGGCCGCAGTAGGCGCGGAGCGATTTGTCCTTGACGATGGCTGGTTTGGGAGCCGCCGCAATGACGCTAGCGGACTGGGTGATTGGTGGGTTGCGCCTGATATTTATTCAGATGGTCTCCATCCAATCGTCAACAAGGTGCGCGAGCTGGATATGGAATTTGGCCTTTGGTTCGAGCCGGAAATGGTCAACCCCGACAGTGATTTGTACCGTGCTCACCCTGACTGGGTGCTCGAGGCGCCAGGGGTGGATCCGATTGCTTTTCGCAATCAACTCACGCTGAATCTGAGCAAGTCAGAGGTGTCCGATTACCTTTATGAGAAGGTTTCGGCGCTAGTTGACGAATATAAGATCGACTACATCAAATGGGATATGAACCGCGATTGCCATCATCCCGGTTACGGCACACGGGCCGC
>JBCDKX010000160.1:0-7767 GCA_038746055.1 Pseudomonadota bacterium | reverse complement strand
GTGGGCGGGTGGCGCTGGCAAGTGTGTTCCTTGCCCTCCAGTTGACACTGAGCGCTTGCAACGGT
Organism: Pseudomonadota bacterium; assembly: GCA_038746055.1. Classification (GTDB taxonomy): domain Bacteria; phylum Pseudomonadota; class Alphaproteobacteria; order Sphingomonadales; family Sphingomonadaceae; genus Erythrobacter. The sequence continues at coordinate 7,702 of JBCDKX010000160.1, read as the reverse complement.
GGGATGGAGAGCAATGAGGCGGAGCCCTATCCTCAGCCAAATCCGCCATTTTACGAGCTAGCGAATGCTAATGGAGAGCTCGAGGGATGGTTACTCGGTTCGATCCACGCCCTCCCCGATGGTGTTTTGTGGCGTACGCCTGAGACCAATAGGGCAATTGAGACGGCCGACGCTCTTGTTGTTGAGGTGGAGACCCTCGGCATTTCTGAGAACATTTCAGCAATCTTTTCGGAGCTTTCATATTCACCCGGTCAGGCACCGCTGGGTCAAAGAGTTTCAACCGATCTGCGCCCCGAGCTTCTTATGATGCTCGCCGAGACCGACCTCAATGCCACGACATTTGACGATATCGAAGACTGGGGGGTGGCAATCATACTTGCGAGAGTTGATGCGCCCGGAAAACCGGAAAACGGGGTTGATCGCGCGTTGATCGCAGAGTTTGCAAATCGCGACATTCGCGGTCTTGAGACAACACGTGATCAGCTTAGCATCTTTGATAGGCTAGCCTCTCATGATCAGCGTGAACTGCTCGAAGGGACCATCGAAGAATGGGCCGCATCGCGAGACAATCCCGAGCACCTGTTGCGTGCATGGCTGGTTGGCGACACTGAGGCGCTTATAGAGGCCGCGAGTGAGGGGATCATGGCTGATCCAAGGCTGCGCGCAGCACTGCTGGTCGATCGCAACACGCAATGGTTAGAACAGCTCATCCCGCTGCTGGAGGAAGATGCCAAACCACTTATCGCCGTGGGCGCCGCCCATTTGGTTGGTCCAGATGGCCTCGTGTCCATGCTCGAAGCGAAGGGTTATAAGGTCAAACGTCTTCCTTCTTCCTGATACGCACAGAATGACTTTTCGGTTGTATTCTGTCGCCCACACGCTATGTGCGCCCAGCTTAGCGCACTGGTCATCCCTGGAGGCGGGGCGCGCCGCATTTTATTACTAACACGCATTCGAAAGGCCAATGTTATGAGCGACGCTCTTACTCTGCCCGCCGAACGCCGCGAACGGGCTGGCAAGGGAGCCTCCCGAGCACTTCGCCGCGAAGGTCGGGTCCCCGCTGTCATCTATGGCGGCAAGGACGAACCACAAATGATCCACGTCGAGGAAAAGGAACTGGTCCGTCAGCTGATGACCGGTCACTTTATGAACTCGATCGTGCAGGTTGAGGTCGGCGGTGACACCGTTCGCACTCTTCCCAAAGATGTTGCTCTGCATCCAGTAACTGATCGTCCGACCCATGCGGACTTCTTCCGTCTTTCGAAGGACGCCAAAGTCGAGGTCTCTATTCCGGTTGTCTTCGTCGATGAAGGCGAATCTCCTGGCCTTGTCAAAGGCGGGGTGCTCAACGTTGTCCGTCATGAGGTCGATTTGGTTTGCGAGGCCGACAAGATTCCGGGCGAAATCGAAGTCTCAGTGGCTGGTAAAGATGTGGGCGACTCTATTCACATCAGTGAAGTAAAACTGCCAGCAGGATCCGAGAGTGCGATCACAGACCGCGATTACACCATCGCGACACTCGTGGCACCGTCTGCGCTCAAACAATCCGAAGGTGATACCACCACTGAGGATGATGATGCGCCCGCAGCCGATGAGGTTGAAGCCACCGCACAAAAAAGCGATGATGAAGGCGAAGAATAGGTCACCTTCATCTGATAGATCACCAAGGCACCGGGTCCCAATGGGGCTCGGTGTTTTGTTTTGTGAGAGCTATCGCTAGAGGGGCTCTATGCAAATCTGGACTGGCCTGGGCAATCCGGGACCGAAATATGCACTCCACCGGCACAATGTCGGGTTTATGGCGCTCGATGTGATCGCCGACATGCACGATTTTGGCCCAGTGCAAAAGAAGTTCCAAGGCTGGGTGCAGGAAGGTCGGATCGGGACGCAAAAGGTCCTGCTCCTGAAGCCAGCCACCTTCATGAATGAGAGCGGGCGCAGCGTCGGCGAGGCTATGCGGTTCTACAAGCTCGGGCTAGATGCCCTAACCGTTTTCCATGACGAGCTTGATCTTGCTCCTTTCAAAGTAAAGGTCAAACACGCGGGCGGACATGCTGGCCACAATGGTCTTCGTTCAATCGACAAGCAGTTGGGTGCAGACTTTCGACGCGTCCGCCTTGGTATTGGACATCCCGGGCATAAGGACCGCGTGAACTCATACGTGCTGGGAAATTATGCGAAGGCTGAGCAAGCTGGGCTTGTTGACATGCTGGGTGCAATTGGTGCGGAGGCTAAATGGTTAGCGCAAAGCGATGATCCCAGATTCATGAGCGATGTGGCGCTGAGGCAACAGGGATGAGTGACGAATCCTCGATCGAAGAACGCGAAATTACAGAAGTATCGCTATTACTCCTCATCGCTGCCCAAGGCATTGCGTTCACGGGGCTTGGTCTTGCTCTGTGGTGGTTTAGCGGCAGAGCTGTTGAGGATTGGGTTTCTCTCACTCCGAATGACTTCTTCATTGGGCTGGTGACCACGACAGGCCTGATCCTTCTAGCGCTTGCCGGTTTCTACTTCCCTCGCATTTCAAACTATCTCATCCTTATGCAAGCTCAGAGCTATGGCTGGCTGAGAAAATTCGCCACATGGCGAGCGATTATTATCATCTCCTTCTTCGCGGGCACTTGGGAAGAGGCGCTGTTTCGCGGCGGCCTCCAGGTCCTTTTGTCTGACTATATTGGAGTGCCGCTTGCGATCCTCATAGCATCAGCTGCGTTTGCTCTGGTGCATCTGTCAAAGCCAGTCATCGGCTTCATTCAGTTCCTAATCGGGTGCCTATTTGGTGTTATCTATCATCAAACCGGCAGCTTGTTAGGCGTGATGCTCGCGCATTTTCTGTATGACATCTTTGCGCTGTGGTATCTCTTACGCGAAATGAGTAGGCTTGAAGAACAAGGGCTGCTCGACATGCCTGAATGATCATCCCTTTTGCAAAGGACCATCCCATGCCTGATATCAATCGCCGTACACTCCTGGCTGGAGCTGCTGCCACCGGAGCACTTGCTGCAACAGCGACCGTCGCTGCAGAAGATATGATTAAGGTGGAGCATGATCTCAAAGGCAAATCGATCCTCATTACAGGCTGTTCGACTGGCTTTGGCCGCCTTGCAGCCGAACATTTTGCCCGCAGCGGCGCAAAGGTCTTTGCGACCATGCGCAATCTACCCCGCCCTGAGGCCGATGAATTGCGTCTAATTGCGCTCGACGAGAAGCTTGATCTGCAAGTTATAGAAATTGATGTCACTTCAGACGAGATGGTTGAAGACGGCGTGGCGCAGGCGCTGGCGGCCGCTGGCGGTGCTCTAGATGTCCTAATCAATAATGCCGGTACGTCATATGGCGGCCCGATCGAGATTCAGGATATGGAGGCGACGCAGCATCTCTTTGATGTCAATGTCTTTGGTCCCCACCGCATGGCACGCGCTGTCCTACCGGCGATGCGCAAAGCCAAGAGTGGCCTTATTATCAATGTATCCTCGCAGTTGGGCCGCGTTATTGCGCCGTCCTACGCACAATATTCACCAACCAAATTTGCTCTTGAGGCAATGAGCGAACAGCTTGCCTACGAATTGGTGCCGCACGGTGTCGAGGTCAGTGTGATCGAGCCAGGCGGTTACCCAACCATGATTTGGAGCAATTCAAACAAAAACAGTCTCGCATTACTGGAACGCGCGAAAGAAAAGCACACTGACGGCTACGAAGCGCTTGTTTCCAGGCTCGGCAAGCGCACCGGTGGTGGTTCGACCGATCCAATGGATGTACCACGAGCTATGGCCGAAGTGATCGCTATGCCAGCAGGTTCGCGTCCCCTGCGTCGACCCGTACACCCGGGCGCCAAGCCGCAGATTGCCATAAATAAGTTGGCTGCCGAGATCCAGGTCGGTTGGCTAGGTGAGAGCCCATTCGGACCTTGGATCAAGGCGGTGCATAACATCTGATGCAGCTTAATCAGGTTACGGTCGGCTGCATCGACTACGTCGCATCAGTCGCATTTTATCATGCGCTTGGCCTCATCCAGATCGTGGATGCGCCGCCTCGCTACGCACGCTTTGAGACACCGAGTGGAGAGACATTTTCCTTGCATCATTTTGATCAGGTTTCGGCGCCAACGACAGTCGTCTATTTTGAGATAGAAGCACTTGACGAAACGGTGTCAGCGCTCAAAGGGGCAGGCCTAGAATTTACACTTGATCCCGTAGATCAGAGCTGGGGCTGGCGGGAAGCGCGCTTATTAGACCCGGCCGGAAACGAGATTTGCCTGTTCTGGGGCGGCGAAAATCGTCGTTTCCCTCCTTGGCGTATCGAAGGGTCAAACAGCAAAGACACCGAGGACTAATTCCATGGGTTTTAAATGCGGGATTGTTGGACTGCCTAACGTCGGCAAGTCCACGCTGTTCAACGCGCTCACAGAAACACAAGCGGCACAGGCGGCGAACTACCCCTTTTGCACAATTGAACCCAACGTCGGCCAGGTTGCTGTCCCTGACGCGCGGTTGGATAAAATCGCTGCGATCGCGGCGAGCTCCAAGGTTATCGCCACTCAGCTCTCTTTTGTCGATATCGCAGGGCTGGTGAAAGGTGCCGCGCAGGGCGAAGGATTGGGTAATCAGTTCCTCGGCAATATCCGCGAGGTCGATGCCATCGTGCATGTCCTTAGGTGCTTTGAGGATGATGACATCCAGCATGTCGCGAATAAGGTTGACCCGATTGCAGATGCCGAAGTGGTCGAAACCGAGCTAATGCTGGCTGATCTTGAAAGCCTCGAGAAGCGCGTTTCCAATGCTGAAAAGCGCGCAACCGCTGGTGACAAGGAAGCCAGGATTATGGCTTCCGTTTTAGGCCAAGCGCTGGAGCTCCTCAAAGACGGCAAGCCAGCAAGGCTGGTCGAACCCAATGATGATGAAGAGGCTCGAGTGTTTGCGCAAGCGCAGCTGCTCACAGCCAAGCCAGTGCTCTACGTTTGTAATGTAGCCGAGGAGGAGGCAGCCTCAGGGAATTCGCTATCTGAAAAAATATTTGCCAAGGCCAAGACTGAAGGCGCGCAGGCTGTGGTAGTCTCAGCTGCTATCGAAGCCGAGCTGGTGGAAATGCCAGAGGAGGACCGCACCGAGTATCTGGCAGAGCTTGGCCTTGAAGAAAGCGGTCTCGCCCGCGTTATCCGCGCCGGATACACCCTCCTCGGTCTCAAGACGTTCTTTACAGCCGGCCCCAAAGAAGCCCGTGCATGGACCTTTCCCGACGGTGCTAAAGCACCTCAGGCAGCTGGTGAAATCCACACCGATTTTGAGAAAGGTTTCATCCGCGCTGAGACAATCGCCTACGATGACTACGTTGGGTTAAAAGGCGAAGCTGGCGCGAAAGAAGCGGGCAAAATGCGTCAGGAGGGCAAGGAATACGTGGTTCAGGACGGCGATATCATGCTGTTTAAGTTCAACGTTTAAGCCAATCTGGAACGCTTGCCACGCAGATAACAGCGCTTAACTGGATGCACATTCAATCCGTCCGCGGTGCTCAAAGACAATCCGCGCCTGTTCATCACGAATAACCATTTCGCCGTTGTAAAAAAGCGCTTGCGGGCCCGCTGGGGTCTCACTAGCTCGATCCACTGCAAGTTCAACTGTGTAGTCGAGGCCGCCATACTGGTCAGATACCTCAAAGGCGATCGGGCTATCCGTGGGCCTCGCCAAAAGCTTGAGTGTTTCGAAATTGAGCCTCAAGATACCCGTTTTCTTTGATGATGCGAATAAATTCTCACGGTGATTTTCGTCCGGGACGAGACAAATCGCTCCGCTCAGACCAAATTTCGCGAGCTCGCCAGAAGCGATTGGCTGAGGCGAGACGGGATAGGCCGGCCCTTTCGCTGCCTCGTTCATCGCATCGTAGTCCACAGGAGCCTTGCGAGGTTCCTCACCGCATGACCCAATCAACAGTGCGCAAATAACCACCCACCGGCGCATCAATGCCGCCCAAACAGTTTCTCAACGTCGCCCATTGACAGCTTTACCCAAGTGGGTCGTCCATGATTGCATTGCCCCGAGCGAGGCGTTGTCTCCATTTCGCGCAGGAGTGCATTCATTTCCGCAACGCTCAAGACTCGCCCTGCCCTGACCGATCCATGGCAGGCCATGGTCGCGAGCACATATTCAAGGCGCTCTGCTAGGAGGAGCGAGCCGCTTTCTTCCTGTTTGCCATGTTTGGCGATATCATCTGCAAGATCGTGCAAGAGCTTGCTCGTATCGGCTTTGGCGATCGCAGAGGGCACCGCGCGCACCAGCATGGCCGCTGGCCCGAAGCGCTCAATTGTCAGCCCATAGCGCGCAAGCCCTTCGCTTGCGTCCTCAAGCCGGTCGCAATCGGCCTCATCCATTTCCACCACATCAGGAACCAGCAGAGCCTGGCTGCGCTGGACCGCCTCCTCAGCCCCTGCAAGCTTTAAGCGCTCCAGCACGAGGCGTTCGTGCGCAGCATGCTGGTCAACCAGGATCAGCCCGTCCTTGCTTTCGGCCACTATGTAGGTGTTGGCCACCTGACCGCGAGCAATACCAAGTGGATAATTATCGGTCTCCTCCGGCAATGGGACCGCTTCTTCAGCTCGGCCTTGCGGTGACGCCTGGTCGGTGGCCGTTGAACCATGTGGCAAAAAAGTCGGACGAGCCTCGGCCACCCGACTTTGAGTTGCTGACCAGTCTCTAGTCTCAAATATCGAGCGCAAGGCCGCATCCGGCTCCTGGTGAGGATCGGGACGTACAGGTTCGGCCATCCAGCGATCCATCGCGGCACGATCAGGCCTTTGTGCTGAACGGCGGTCGCCCGTCGAAAGCGCTCGTCTCAGACCCGACACGATGAAACCACGCACTCCGGTCGCATCGCGAAACCGCACTTCAGTCTTGGCGGGGTGGACATTCACATCAACATCTTGCGGCGGAATCTCAAGGAACAGTGCCAGAACTGCATGGCGATCGCGCGCAAGCATGTCAGAATAAGCTCCACGTACGGCTCCGGTCAGGAGTTTGTCTTTCACCGGACGTCCATTGACAAACAAATATTGGTGATCGGCAACGCCGCGATTGTAGGTTGGTAAGCCTGCCAGTCCTGTAAGTCGCATTGAGCCATGAGGCCCTTCGCGGGTCAGATCGATTTCGACTGCATTGTCCTTGAGTTCGCGGGCGATGATCTGAGAAACACGCGTTGCGAGCGCCTCATTTCCTTGCGTGCTTAGTCCCTTACGGACCTTGCCGTCGGTCACATTTTCAAGCTTGAACGCAATGTCCGGTCGCGCCATGGCCAAGTGGCGCACACAATCAAGACAGGCGATATATTCACTGCGCGGCGTACGCAGGAATTTGCGGCGAGCAGGCACCTTGGCAAAAATTTGCTCCACCCGAACGCGCGTCCCATGGGGAAGCGCTGCAGGCCCCTCTTCGATCAGCTCGCCGTGGTCGATCACTCGTCGCCATCCATCCTCGGAGCCCCTCACCCTGCTTTCCAGGGTCAATCGCGCCACGCTGGCAATAGATGGCAGCGCTTCTCCCCTAAAGCCGAGCGTTGTGACCATTTCGATTGCTTCATCAGGCAATTTGGAGGTTGCGTGGCGTTCTATAGCAAGAGCCAGGTCCAGTGGGCTCATCCCGCAGCCATCATCGGTGACTTCAAGCCGGGTCAGGCCTCCGTCAACAAGGGCTACCGCGACTCGGGAAGCCCC
>JBCDKX010000159.1:0-7789 GCA_038746055.1 Pseudomonadota bacterium | reverse complement strand
GTTTACCCGTTCGATGCGGCTTTCCTTACCCAAGTCGCGACGCGCATCGTCAACGAGGTACAGGGCATCAACCGGGTGGTTTACGACTACACATCAAAACCACCTGGTACGATTGAGTGGGAGTGATGTAGAACGGAATTGATCTGCGGGATCAAATTGCCCAGATTACCCGTCTAACAATAAACGTCTTCGACTATACATTTGCCACCCGTGAGAGATGATCCATGACCAAAGCTATTGCAGCCACTTTCGCAACTGCCTTCTTGACGCTTGCCGCCTGCTCGCAAGCCCCCGTTGAGGCACCGGCAGTCACAAACAGCGCCTGGACGCTTGATGGTGACGCGTCCGAGCTTTCTTATGTTACGGTCAAGCAGGGCGATATCGCAGAAGTGAACACGTTTGAGAGTCTGTCTGGTTCAGTCAGTGACAGCGGCGAAGCAATCATCGAAGTTGATCTTGCCTCGGTTTCAACCGGGGTCGATATCCGCGATGAGCGGATGCGAGATATATTCTTTGTCGTGGCCGACAACCCAAAAGCAACCGTAACGGCTCAAGTGGATCCAGCCGCATTTGAGGCGTTGGGCGTTGGGGAGAGCCTTCAGACCACTCTCGACACAACCGTTTCCGTCAAGGGTGTCGAGACCTCTTTCGACGCCGAAGTGACAGTGACGCGAGCAGGCGATGACCGGGTCATCGCCGTAACTGACAAGCCGGTAGTGATTTACGCTGATTCCTTGGAGCTGGGTGCGGGATTGGCGCAATTGCAGGAACTCGCCGGCCTTGATTCAATCACTCCGGCTGTTCCTGTGACATTTTCCATTGCCTTTGAGCGATAGGACGAGCGGCGTAAACCAGTCATGCAACTCGACCTTGGCGGCGATCATCGCACAGATATCTTGCGGAGGACACAGGAGTCCTTGATCGCTCGATTTGGGCGGATTGTTCGCCCATCTGACAAGCGTCGAAGCCCCGAATGGGTCTTGGTGCATGGGGTGATTGGCGCACAAACCAAAACGGCAGCCTCAAACGCTTCGACCGATGGGCTGCTGGCTGAATTTGGCTCATGGGATGCAGTGGCCAAAGTGCCTATTGTTGAGCTCGAAAGTCGATTGCAGCGGCAGACCTTTCCTGGCGTTGCTGCCGAGCGACTAAATCTTTGTCTCAATAAGGTTGTCGAACTGCGTGGCCGCGTTGATCTCAGGCATCTTGCCAATCTGACTACCGAAGAGGCAATGGTGTGGTTGGAGCGGCTACCCGGCGTCGCGCGCAAGATCTCCGCCGGGGTTATGAATGCCAGCACCTTCAACCGCAGAGCCATGGTCATCGACGGCCACCATCGCCGCATTATGCAGCGCATGGGGCTGGTCCCCTCCAAGGCGGACACGGCCAGGACTTATGACGCCTTGATGCCTATCTTACCGTCTGAATGGTGCGCTGCTGATATGGACGAACACCATCTGCTCGTGAAGAGGCTGGGCCAGACCTTTTGTCGTCCGCACAAGGGTACGTGTATAGGTTGTCCGGTTCGCGAAGATTGCGCGAGTGCTAAGGCGGCCGCGGCCTAAAGCCCCGCCATCATTTTCGCGCTCAGAATCTCAACCCAGTAACCATCAGGGTCTTTGATGAAGGCGATATGGCTCATCGCGCCGTCTTCGGGACGCTTTTGATAGTCGACACGCTGTTCATCGAAGTGCGCGATGGCCGCGGCAAAGTCTGGTACGTCCAATGCGATATGACCAAAGCCTCGTGGGTCGGCATTTCCATCGTGATAGACCGGACCCTCGTCCTCTTCGGTGCCCCAATTGTGGGTGAGTTCGAGCACGCCGGACCGGGAAAAGACATATTGCATCGCTGCTTTGGGATCGCTTGGCACCTCATCCTCGCTGTCGGTGAACCCCAGGAAATAGAGCGAGAACTCACCCATTTCGACATCCACTTTGCGCAGCAAGGTCATGCCCAGGATGCCGCAATAAAACTGGAGGCTAGCATCGGGATCCTTGATGCGCAGCATGGTATGATTGAGCGTGAACCCATGGGGGTTAGCAGACATGATGGGGCTCCTTTTGTTCGGTCAGTCCAGTCAGGATCTGGCTTTCGTGAAAAGTCCTATGCGGTGAACTCTATACCAGTAAGCACTTGACTCTTAGCCCAAAGTTTCTCTGCCAGCGCATCATCGCGGATATGTGGGTAAACGCCGGAGCCGCGCGCCGTGTTTTCATCCGCCATTGCCCCGATGTTACAGTCCTCGCAATATACACCACCCATTCCTGCAAGCAGGGGAGAAACCGCGCACCACACGCTCGTCGCGGCGCCTTCTTCGGTGGATTTGAAAGCCTCGTGAACATTGCCCTCATCGTCATACCAGCCCATCGCCTTTTGCTCCTCCATAGTCAGATGACGCTGGAGCGGGGTTGCGATCCCGCCGGGGTGGACAGCAAAAGCGCGTACACCGTGGGGTTGGCCAAGCTTATCCAGCTGCAGTGCGAACAGGGCATTTGCGCTCTTAGCCTGACCGTAGGCGGGCCATTTGTCGTATGCGCGGCTCTCCCAATTGAGGTCCTCCAGATCGAGGCCATGCAAACGGTGCCCGATGGAGGACAGGCATACAACCCGCGCACCGTTGGCTGCCTTTAGCAAGGGCCACAGGCGCTCAGTCAGCTGAAAGTGCCCGAGATGATTGGTCGCAAATTGCATTTCATATCCGCGCGTATCGCGCATCAGCGGGCTGGCCATGATGGCCGCGTTGTTGATTAGGATATCGAGGCTATCCCACTGCTCGCGGACCATCTTGGCAAAGGCATCAATCGCGGACGGGTCAGACAGATCCAGCGGTAGAATCTGAATCGAACCATCAAACCCTGCGAGCACCTCGCCCGCCTGAACTGGTCGGCGCGCTCCAACAATTACATCCGCACCCGCCCCGGCAATCGCCCGCACGGTCTCCGTGCCAATGCCTGAGTAACCGCCGGTCACCAGCACGCGTTTCCCGGAGAGATCGAGCCCCTCAACCACTTCGCGCGCGGTGGAACGATAGCCAAAGGGCGAGTCAATGGGGGCTTGTGGTGAGATCATGGTCATCTTTCAGCTTCGGCTGACGCTATCTGCCCGCGTCAGCTTTGATCTTAACGCTACGGCGCGCTGCGTCGGTTGGGCACTTATAAAAAGTGGGCTTGCGCTGCAGTCTATATTCGGCTTTTTGCCGACGTAAACAGGAAACCGATGAGGGAAGGATACTGCTGATGAAAACCGCAATCACTGAAATGTTCGGGATCGAACATCCGATTATTCAGGGCGGGATGCACTATGTCGGCTTCGCTGAAATGGCGGCGGCCGTATCCAATGCTGGCGGCCTTGGGATTATCACCGGCCTCACCCAGAAAACGCCCGAAGATCTCGCCAATGAAATCGCGCGCTGCAAGGATATGACCGATAAGCCATTTGGTGTGAATATCACAATTTTACCCACGCTCACGCCGCCGGATTATCCCGGCATCGTCAAAGCAGTGATCGACGGCGGAGTGAAAGTGGTTGAAACGGCTGGGCGTAACCCGTCCGAGCTACTCCCTCCGCTAAAGGACGCCGGGATCAAAGTGATCCACAAATGCACCAGCGTGCGCCACTCGCTGAAGGCGCAAGAAATCGGCTGCGACGCGGTGAGTGTTGACGGTTTTGAGTGCGGCGGCCACCCGGGTGAAGACGACGTGCCTAACTTCATTCTGCTGCCGCGCGCGGCCGACGAGCTCGAAATTCCATTCGTCTCCTCAGGCGGCATGGCAGATGGTCGTAGCCTCGTTGCGTCGCTCGCCATGGGCGCGCAGGGCATGAATATGGGCACTCGCTTTATCGCTACCAAAGAAGCCCCAGTGCATGAGAATGTGAAACAGGCGATTGTGGAGGCGAGTGAACTCGACACCCGTCTGGTTATGCGTCCGCTACGCAACACGGAGCGCGTGCTGAACAATGCTGGGGTCGAGCGTCTGCTCCAGAAGGAGAAAGAGCTGGGCGATGCGCTGACAATCCAGGATATTCTACCTGAGGTTGCCGGGGTGTACCCGTCGATCATGCAGGAAGGCGACATGGATAAAGGCGCTTGGAGCTGTGGCATGGTTGCGGGCCTCATCAACGATATCCCGACCTGTCAGGAACTCATCGACAACATCATGACCGAAGCTGAGGCGATCCTGGGCCGAATGAATGGCATGCAAGCGGCCTAAGCACTAGGCATATCAGGGTAGACCGATGCGTTTGAGAGAAGGTCTGCCCGATTCGCTGGTAAGTTGAGACATTTTGCGTGCCTATCCACAATTAGCTCCAGCCCTTATCGGGCTACTACGTAGCTCTCCGGATTCGCTTCGTTCATTTTTGCAGTACGCCCTCTTTGCCTTGGCCAAGAAATGGCTGGGCAGGAGGCATTATCTTGGCCACTCTGACTGTAGTAACCATCTGGCTTGCATCGCTTTTTTTGGCTGCGACAGTGGGGTGCTTGGTCGGGGCTCGACATCAATTGCTGGCTTACAGCATGGATCGAGCAAGCGGAGTTCAGACCAAGACCCTAAAAATGCCGCGAGCTCGAAATCGCCCTTATTCGATGATCGATTGGGAATTGTCACCGGACAGCCCGCAGGAGCAGGTGACCCTGCGCCGGTCTATACCGCACTCCTTCGACAATATGCCCCCGGTCGAAACGGTCAGAGCAGATGCGCACGCAATCCTTAAGGAAGAGAGTGTGTGGGATTCAATCGATATGTCGAAGTGTTCGCCCAGCGATGGCCCGAGGAAGGTGATGCCTGAAGAGGCCAATGCAAGGCTTGACCACTCTAAATCAAGCCGATCAGGCCCGGCTCAAAAACAACCTCAAAGTTCATCTTTCTCAACCCTAGTGTAAGGGATGAATTTCTCAAACTGAACGCCGCCACTAAAGAAGCCACTGAAACGATCAACCGTTGTGATGAAGTCCAAGCGGCAGAGCTGTGTGCCACCGAAGCGCCGAACAACCAGAATATCGTCACGGTCAATATCATCCGGGACACGGGTCCGCTGGACGTAGATCGTGCGCCCGCGCCCATAGACATAGGCGGTGTCGTCAATGGTGGTGACGCGGGTGTTGTTGAAATCGCGAATGCAATCCTGCGGCTCTCCGGCAACACGGCCCTCAAGCAGTCGCGCCAGTTTCGCTTCGCCTTTAGTCACTTCTTCGGCAGGCTCTTCGTTTTCTTCGGCGACCGCCGGAGAGGCGCTGAGCAGTGACATCGCGGCCACTCCCGCGATGGCCATCCCGCTAAAACGCGATGTAAGAGCAAATCCTGCGGCTGGGTTCCGAATCATGACACACTCCTTAAAGCTGAACATGACGGATGAAACGCGTTCGCTTAACATGGGCTGACCAAAAAGGTAGTCGGTCCCAGATATGAACCACTTCAATGCTAAGAACGCTTATTCGTATTCCAGCGTTACGGTGAATTCACCTTCATAGGTGCCGGGGATGGCATTGGCTGGCACCTGCAGGCGGCCAGCCATGGTGAAGAAGAAGAAACCCGCCGGATTGGCGATACGGAAGCGGCGCGGATTGGTGTTGATGATGATCGGAGGGCGGCTGCCGATCAGCAACGTATCCATCAAGATGGTCTGCGTCCCACCATTGCGGGTAAGAATGTAGGATGTTGCGTCCACATTTATCAGCACGGTCTGGTTGAACGCGCCAAAGCCAGCGAAACGTGCAGGTTGCTGGGTACCATCGATTTGGATGACACCGCCGCTGGTCGAGACATTACCCGCAGAATCCATCACCACCGTTCCTGGGGTGTTTGAAGGAATTACGGTTCCAAATTCGAGATCGAGCTCTTTTTGGAAGCTCAGCGGTGTTACAATAAATGCCTGCGCATCGCCCTGCTCAACATCTTGAGCAAGTGCGCCTGATGGCATTGTGCATAGGCTGAGAACTGCTCCCAGCAGACCAAAGAATCTCATTAATTCACGCATTAAATGTGGCCTAACCGCTCCTTATGACCGGTAAATAGGTCGCAAATCTTAAATTTGTTTGAAATCTCAGCGCGCTGAGATGCGCTAATTCGCGCTGTTTTTGCTTCATGTTTACCATGTTGGCGGTGGAGAGATCGAATTACTCATTGATATGCGGCTTCGATCGTAAAAGTGCCGGTGTACACGCCGGGGGCCTGATTATTCCGGAACAGCAAGCGACCTGCGACAAAGAAATCAAATTCCCCGGCTGGGTCTGTTACGACAAAATCGAAGTGACGATTGGTGCGACCTTGAAAACTCACCCCATTGCCTGGGCCCACTGCAATGCGGCGCAACCGTAATTCCCGATCAGGACCGGTGAGGGTGGTACGCCGTCCGACGGGGACTGAAATGCGCAGTTGCAGCCCGGTTACGGCCTGACCCTCGAATTGCGCGCTTTGACAGGGGGCCAACAATAGCAAGCCGTTGTTAGGTGTGCATGTCGAGGCATTGTCTGCGGTCATATCGATCCGCCCATTTCTGGGTACGATCACTCGGCCGTAGTCGAGATCGCGGACCTTCGTGATCTGCAGGCCTGGGTTAATCGCCGCGCTGGCGGGGGACGACACCTGCTCTTGTGCGCTTACCACACTTGGCAGCGCAAGCGCGAGCGCGCCGGCCGCAATTCGCAGGGGCCAGCGGGTAAAGCTCGAAAAGGCGTGCCGGTACACCATCCATCGCCCAATAGTTGGTCGAAGTCATCATATGGCTTCAGCTTTTGGTTAATGTTGTCTTGACACAATGGCAGCACTTGCAGTGCAGCGCGCCATCTCTATGGCGTTGTCCTATGACCGCGCCAGCCATCCGGATAGACAAACTTGCCAAACGTTACGCTCCGCCGAAGGGAGCAACCGGCCCTGAGGCAGAGGGCAAGCTGGCTTTGAACGGCGTAAGCTTCGATGTGCTAGAGGGTTCGATCTTTGGCCTGCTTGGGCCCAATGGTGCGGGCAAATCGACCCTGATCAATATTCTCGCAGGGCTCGTTAACAAAAGCTCTGGCTCGGCCGAAATTTGGGGCTTTGATATTGATAGCCAGCGTCGCAACGCCAGCCGTGCGATTGGAATAGTTCCACAGGAAATCGTGTTTGATCCCTTCTTCACCCCTTATGAGGTGCTGGAGAACCAAGGTGGCTTTTACGGGATTGCAGCGCGGGATCGCCGTAGCGAAGCGCTGCTGGAAGCGGTGCGACTGGCGGATAAGCGCAATGCCCTGGCCCGTACGCTCTCCGGAGGCATGAAGCGGCGGCTCTTGGTGGCAAAAGCGATGGTGCATTCGCCGCCAATTCTGGTGCTGGATGAGCCCACTGCCGGGGTCGATGTCGAGCTGCGCCGCCAGCTGTGGGACCTAGTGAGCGAGCTAAACCGCGATGGCGTCACCATTGTCCTCACCACCCATTATCTCGAAGAGGCTGAGGAATTGTGCGACGAAATCGCGATTATTAATCATGGCGAGCTGATTGCGCACAAGCCGACCCGTGAGCTCGTCGATATGGCGCGGGAGAAGATTGTTGCTGTGACGGTGGCCGATGATCTTGCTGCTGCGCCATCCCATGGTGCCTTTCACAAGGTTGAATTGACCGGAGAGCGCGGGGTCGAGATAACCTATGATAAGGATGAGATAAGCGCCGGACAGGTGCTCGGTATCCTTCAGGGGCAGGGCCTAACGATTGAAGATGTCACCACTCGTGAGGCGGATCTTGAGGATGTCTTTGTGCAGCTGACGGGAACCGGCGCGTAATATCGGGAGAGGATTGTGACGGGTCCAAGACTT
>JBCDKX010000158.1:0-7817 GCA_038746055.1 Pseudomonadota bacterium | reverse complement strand
CGTTCGCGTGAAATCTTCTGGCTGAAACGGTCGACCCCAGAATTCGACCAGCGCTTTACGCGCTCCGGATCATCTTCCAATCCGATTTGTTGCGCGATCATCGAGACCGGGAGCGGAACAGCAAAAGCATGCACAAAGTCACAGCTGCCGCTGTCAGGCAGGCTCTCGATCAACTCGATTGCCTTTTTGCGCATATCGTCCTCAATCGCATTCACGCGAGGCATCGAGAAGGCGAGATTTACGAGTTTCCGATTGCGGGTATGGATAGGCGCGTCAGTGGTGAGCAGCGTATGCTCAAACTTCCAGCCCTGAGCCATAATTGCGTCGATCTCTTCATCTGAAGGATCCATCTGAGCGCCAAACTCGCTCGAGAAGTCCTTCGCCCGGGCAGCCGCCTCTGAACACAGTGCGTGGCTGTAAACGACGAACATATTTTGCTCTGGATGTTCTTCAATTTCGATCCCTGCGGCGTGGCGCTCCGCGTAGAAGTCCCAAGGGTCCGCAAGAACGGCATCTTCGAAGAGGTTTGCGGTTTTTGTCATAACTACGAGGACTCCGCTATCAACAGGCTACTTGCGACGTTTGGCAAGCTTTTTGGAGAATGAAGCCGGTACTCTGGCCGTCCTCAACCATTCGATCGATCATTGTGTGCAATAGGCGCAAACGAAGCTCGGAATACCCGGTGAAGTTTATGGTGCCAGAAGCCGACGCTTTCAGCCCTGCCTGAACTTGCGCCAGATTTGAAAAGTCCTGATCAAAAATGTTGGCTAGGCCCGGCGACATGCCAGCAATGGTTGCATACTCACCCATGCTTTGATCGAGTTCCACCCGATGCGGTTTGGTCGGAGCTGGTCTTTCCTGGCCTTTGGGCACACGCTTTAAACGATAGATATCCATGATCGACTGATCGGGATTACTGGGCATTGGACGCCAACGATACGTCAGCTTCGGTCCATAAGTCGCCCAAAAGCTCATGTGCGGAAACACATTGTATAGGATTGAGTCTACCAGTTCGGCATCGCTCGCGTCGCTGTAGTCATAGCCGGTGTCATTCGCGAGCATCCCCCGACTGATTTCGGCCATAGTCGCCCATGCGGTGCTGCCTTCTGGTACGGTCGGCATGGAATTGCGATCAGGCTCACTGACGCGCGTACCGGTCGCGAACATGGACTGCAGAATCTCGGTTTCCGACAATGGTGTGCGCAGAGTGGGGCTGGACACCATGCCAGCCGAAAATTGCCGCGTCACCCAGTCTGATGGAGCATCGTACTGGCTATTCACGTCAGCCAGATAGGAAGTGATCTGCGGATGGGTGGTGAGTGCGTGGTGACTTTCCATGAAGGCTTCCGCCACAGTCTTCCAGTTGGCCCCCACAACCTTTTCGATATGCATCTCGATAAAGTGGTCTTCGTAATCATAGCGCTCGAAGTCGTCAGCCAGTGGTGCAATAACCTTTTCCAGCGGAGGGCTGTTGTGATCGCAATTCAGAAAAACGAAGCCGCCCCACTGTGCCACTTTCGCTTCCGGTAGTGACGGCCCTTGGCCATCCTCCCACTGAGGAAAATCCCAAGCGATCGGATTGTCCTTGAACGTTCCGTCTGCGTTCCATGACAGGCCATGGAACGGGCAGCGAAACTCGCTGCGCCGGCCATTGGATGTCATCAATTTTCGACCCCGATGGAGACACGAATTAAAGAATGCTCTAAGCGACCCATCTGCTTGGCGCGCAATCAGGAATGAAAGATCATCGAGCTCGTAGACTAGAGTATCGCCCGACTTCGGAATCTCTTCCGATCGGCACGCCATCTGCCAGACGCGCGGCCAGAGGTAGCGCCGTTCCATTGCGGCAAAATCCGCACAAAAGTAGCGACGGGTCTCAACCGGAATGATCGGCAGATCGGGAACGCGTTTCTCCAGAAGATGCGTTGGAGTGCCGCAGGTATCCTGACGAATGATCTCGTCATAAGTCAGGCCGGGAAACCGCTTAAGGGTGACTTCTTCGTTCGTGTCCATTGCTATTCCCATGTTCGCGAGGCTGTACGCTGGCGCGCGTATGGTCTGATCTCCCCGTCAGTTCGCAAGGCTCTACCATTAAGATAACAGGTTATCATTTAAAAAGATAACGAGTTATCACATTTGATGGTCATAGGTGCCAGCTCGGGACCCTGCACATGTTCTTTCCGGGACGATCTGACGGTTGGATGATCTGGATTGCCGCTATGCAGGCCGCTGGCTAGGGCGACTAAACGCAAGCCATCGAAATCCAAGAATGCCGCTAACCACGCGTTTGGGTATGCCAATGCAAAGTGTCACTAGGACTTTGCTGTCAAGCTAAGCCTTTGTTCTGCGATTTTGTCATGAATGCGCTTCGATAGCTCTCGAAGCCGTTCAGAAGATGCGCCAGTCGCGAACGGCGACAAAACACAGGCAATTTCCAGCCTTACTCGATCAACCAACTCGTGCGATTCAAGTCCGCCATTCGCCCATAGCCTGAACAGGGCGCTGATATGCAACCCAAGCAGCGAAGCGAGAAATCGTGTGTCAACAAACTCCTCTAGAGCGCCCTGCGTGCCCATTTGGTCAAGCCCTCTGGCGTACGTCGTGGTGCGCAACTCTCTCAGGGGATCCAAGATGGCTTCAGAGGACGTCATCCGAGCTAATGCTTTGATATAGCTCGCCTCGTCAAGAACACGCGCTGACATGGCTTCTGCAATGAAGAACACCCGATCTAGTCCAAAATGCTGATCGTCTTCGTCAAGCGTCTCATATTCGACGCGGTACTGTTCTTGAATTGCTGTCCGAAGCAGAGCATCCTTGTCGCCATAGATCCTATAGAGGGTCTTCAGTGCGACTTCACTCTCCGCCGCTAAATCCCGCATGGTAAGGGCATCGTAACCCCGCTCGGTCAGGAGACTTCGCGCTGTCTCAAGAATCCTTGCTCGGCGATTCCTTTGCCGTTCGGTCAGCTCTTTATCGATTTTCGCTTTTCCCATGCCTTTGCTTCGCTGCCAGCACCATTTTGAGATAACTGAGCTCAAACCCGAAGGCGAACTGCTTAGACGGGTAAGGGATACCAGGCACCAGAAGCAAGGCCACTTGGTGTTAGTGTTTCTCGGAGAGCGCATGTCAGCGCAGCGAATCTCCTCGATGCCTTGGCAAAATTCAGAGTTGTCTGGCTAGGATCCAAACGCGATAAAGTGGCGTGAGCGATATTCAAAAGCAACAGACGATTAGCAAAAAATGGGATGAAAGTGACATCCCGGGTCAGACCGGAAAAACGGTACTAATTACAGGAGCTAATATCGGTCTTGGCTATGAGACTGCGCGCATGCTGGCGGGCAAAGGCGCGCATGTAATCATGGCATGCCGGAACGAGGCGCGCGTATCTCTTACCCGGTTACCATCGTTCGAGTGATCAGGTCGCGCTGAACTTCGTTGGTTCCGGCATAGATCGTTGTGGCCCGGCTGTTCAGATAATAGGGCATGGTTATCAGATCAAAATCGCTTCCCAGAGGCGCTTGAGCTGAACCCACTGCCAGCGTCTCAATTTCGAGCGAGACAGCATCCAAGCCTGATACGTCTTTCATCAAGGTAGAGATTTTTTGGGTGATCTCGGTGTCTACGATTTTGGAAATCGAGGCCAGCGCAGGATCTTGTCCGATTTCGTGCCCGCTAATGGCCAGCTTTTCGAAATGCTCCAACATGGCCACTTCTGCTTCAAGTTCTCCGAGCCGTGTCTGAAACGCAGGATCATCAGCCAGAGTACCGCCAAACGGAGAGCCTTGGCTCGCGGCGGCAGAGCGGATGCTCCTATAAGGTGCACCAGGATTGCTTGGCTAATCGGCATCCAGCCCGCGAAGAGTTGCCACTCTGTCTTCCCGGTCTAGGTGGAGGTGCGTTTACGCGTTTATTTGGCTGTTAACCCGCTGTCCCTAGCCCTCCAAATGACGGTTTTCGACGGTTTCACTTATGATGATTCTTAAGTGAGCCAGTGCATTTGGGCGATGGGATATGGATGACGCATCAAGCAGTAATCGGTTGGCGGCTGATCTCAGCCAATCCCAAATCGAGTCTTGCGTCGATGCGATCGAAGATCCTGACAAACCAAATAGTTTACAGAAGCGTGCTCCGCGTCGCCGAGCTTTGCTTATCCGCGCCGCCAAACTGGTAAGCTCGCACGGTGAGTTTGTTTGTGTGCTTCGTGATGTTTCTGAGACCGGTATCAGTCTGCGTTTGTTCCATTCTCCGCCCACAGGTGAACCAATCGAGCTGCATATGCCCGATGGCAAGAGTTACGCGTTGCGCCCGATCTGGTGTGAGGACTTTCAAGCCGGCTATGAGTTTGAGCATAAGGTTGAGCTCTCCGACTTCTTCATAGAGGCCAACCAGTTCCCTAAGCGTCCGCTTAGGCTTAGCCTGTTCTTCCCGGCAGCGATTAACTCATTGGCTGGACCGAGCAACGGCGTCATCCAAAACCTGTCACAACAGGGGGCATGCTTCTCGTGTGAAGGGATGTTCGCAATTGATCAGAATTTGCGGCTCGAATGCTCCGAGAGAGAAATCGGCTTTGGTGAAGTAGATGCCAAGGTGCGCTGGCGACGCGACAGTGATTATGGTGTGGTATTTGAAAACACCCTGTCGCTCGAGGAGTTCGCCAGATTGGCAGCAAAGCTGCAATGCCCCGAACTTTTGCGCGAGCCCCGATGAATGCGCAGCCCATTTTCAAGTTCTAACGTGTTTTCGGGTGTTTTTAGTGATTTTGTTGTCTTCGTTTACGCCTCGCTAACCAATTTCCTTCACTCCCGATTTCGAGCTGGCCGCAAAACTGCCGGCTAGTGCTCTAATTGCCAGGCGCTCGAAACGGGGACCATTCATGACGCAAACTTGCGCTCACCAGCCGGGAACTTTGGATTGCGATGTTGCAATTATAGGTGCAGGTCCTGCTGGCCTTACCGCGGGATATTTGCTGACCAAAAAAGGCAAATCGGTGGTCATCATCGAAAAGGATGACACCTATGTTGGCGGGATCAGCCGCACGGTTGAGCATGAGGGCTATCGCTTTGACATTGGCGGCCACCGGTTTTTTTCAAAGAGCCAGGAAGTGGTCGATCTCTGGAATGAGATCCTGCCGGATGATTTTATCCAGCGTCCGCGTATGAGCCGCATTTATTATGAGGGTAAGTTTTACTCCTATCCTCTGCGCGCCTTCGAGGCGCTGTGGAATCTGGGAATCCTGCGCTCGACCATCTGTATGGCGAGCTATCTCAAATATAAGCTCTTCCCGATTAAGGATGTGAAAAGCTTCGAGGACTGGACCACCAATCAGTTCGGCAAAAAACTCTATTCGATCTTTTTCAAGACTTACACTGAGAAGGTGTGGGGCATGCCGTGCGATGAGATGAGCGCGGATTGGGCGGCCCAACGCATCAAAGGGCTCTCGCTGTGGAATGCGGTCATGGATGGGCTAAAACGCTCGCTTGGTCTCAACAAGAAACCTAATGATGGGCAAGAGGTTAAAACCCTGCTTGAGACTTTCCGCTATCCGCGGCTTGGCCCGGGCATGATGTGGGACGCCGCCCGCGATCATATTCTCGCGACCGGAAACGGCGAAGTCCTGATGGGTCACTGCCTTGATCGGCTGGCGAAGATCGGCCCTAATGATGAAGGATTCGAATGGTCAATGAGCGCCACGGGCGAGAATGGCTCCGCGACAATCCGCGCAAAGCATGTGATCAGCTCAGCACCCATGCGCGAGCTTTCCAAGCGTATCCACCCACTGCCGCAATCGACGCTCAAAGCGGACAATCTGCGCTACCGCGACTTCCTGACCGTAGCTTTGATGGTCAAGAGTGAAGATCTCTTTCCTGACAATTGGATCTATATCCATGATGACCGGGTGCAGGTTGGCCGTGTGCAGAACTTCCGCAGCTGGTCGCCAGAAATGGTGCCCGATGAGGATATGGCATGTGTCGGCCTTGAGTACTTCTGCTTTGAAGGCGACGGTCTGTGGTCATCCTCTGACGAAGAATTGGTCGCCCAAGCCACGCGAGAGATGGAAATCTTGGGTCTTTGTGACCCGGCGAAGGTGGTCTCTGGCGCCGTAGTGCGTCAGGAAAAGGCATACCCCGTCTACGATGATGATTACGAAGCGAATGTCGATGCCATGCGCATTGAGCTGGAAGAAAAGCACCCTTCGCTGCATCTCGTTGGTCGCAATGGCATGCATCGCTACAACAATCAGGACCACGCGATGATGACCGCTATGCTGACGGTAGAAAACATCATCGCCGGTGAGCGTATCTATGACACGTGGTGCGTTAATGAGGATGCTGAGTATCATGAGGCCGGGGATGAGGGTGCGGAGAATGCGCTTGCTGCCCGCGACTCCGAGACCAAGCCGTTAACTGAAGATCAGGTTGCAGCACTAACCTCTTTGCGCGGCGTTCCGGAGCGTATCGTCGCCGACGAAGCGTCTGAAGAAGAGGTCCGCAAGAGGGCGTGATGCGATACCGCAGACCACTCCTCTTCCGGATCAGCGATATTCGCTTTATCCGCTATCTGCTTGCCAGTGTGGGCGCGCTGGCGGTGGATTTTGGTAGCTTCCTTGCCTTGCTGTCACTTGGTATGATGGCGGCGCCTGCCTCGGCATTCGGGTACTCTTTGGGCATTCTTGCGCATTGGTTGATGTCCAGTCGCGCTGTCTTTCAGGACCGGGTTGCAGACGCTGGAGTGGCGCGTTCGCGGCAAAAGGCCTTGTTTGTGATCTCGGCGCTGGTTGGTTTGGGATTGACTATTGTCATTGTTGGTCTTGGCGATTGGGGCGGAATTGACCCGCGCGCGGCCAAGCTGGTGGCCATCGGTGTGAGCTTTTTTGTAACCTGGTTAATCCGAGCCCGACTTGTCTTCCGCGAAGACGCCGCCTTGGCGGAAAGCGCGTGATGCCATGCTGCAAGATCGCCGCCGAGTTGCCTTTCCTTTAAGCTTTGTCGCCAAAGCAGGCTTTGCCTGGGTACTCGTCAGTGCGTTTCTAATCGCCGTCAAGTGGCAGTCGATCACTACACAGCAGTTTTCTGATCCCGATGATGTTCTGCGGCTTATTCAGGTGCGTGACCTGTTGTCCGGACAAAACTGGTTTGATGTCACCCAATACCGGGTCGACGCGCCTAGCGGGGGCGTTACGATGCACTGGTCGCGGCTGGTCGATATTCCGCTCGCAATAGTGATTTTGGTGCTTACTCCGCTGTTTGGGAGCGCTGCGGCCGAGACGATTGCGCTGATCATAGTCCCGTTGTTTACGCTCGCATGCGTAATGCTGCTCGCCTCGCGCCTTGCGTGGCGGCTATGGGGTGATGAAGAGGCGATGCTAACGGCTCTGGTGATTGTGATTTCCATCCCGGTTTTGTTTCAGCTCTCGCCCATGCGGATTGATCACCATGGCTGGCAGATGGTCTGCGCCTTGGCAGTGCTTAACGGTTTGTTTGCGCGCTCCGCCCGAATTGGTGGTTGGATTATTGGCACCGGCTTAGCGGCGTGGATGTCGATTTCGATCGAAGGTCTACCGCTTGCAGCGATCGTCTTCGCCGTGCTGGCTTTGCGCTGGCTGCGTGACCCCAAAGCGCGCGAATGGCTGGTTAGCGCGATGCAGTCCCTGGCGTTCATGAGCGCCGCGCTCTTCACATTGACCCGCGGTTTTGCCGATCTGGTCAGCTATTGCGACGCCATTGGCCCGGTTCACTTGGCCATGTTTGTCTGGGGTGCCGCAGTTCTCACTCTGCTTACCCGGGTGAAGCGCCCTTCGCTCGGTATCATACTTGTCG
>JBCDKX010000157.1:0-7863 GCA_038746055.1 Pseudomonadota bacterium | reverse complement strand
CGCAGGGTTTCCTGCGCCTTCGCCGGGCCGATGGAAACCGCAACGATCTCGTCAGCCTTGCCTGCTTCCTTGATACGGATCGCTTCTTCGACAGCGATTTCATCGAAGGGGTTCATGCTCATTTTGACATTGGCAAGATCAACGCCCGAACCGTCGGCCTTGACCCGTGGCTTGACGTTGTAGTCGATCACCCGCTTGACGGGGACGAGGATTTTCATGGCTGTTCCTTTCCCATTGCGCAGCCCTTGTTAATCCGAGGGTGCGAATAAACCTGTGACGGCGCCCTATCTTGCGTTTACGTAAACGTCAAGCTGGGCGGAGGGCGAAAATTTTTGTTGCCCGCCTTGTCGAATCTCGGTCTCGCTGTCCGTCTCTGCTACGTCAACCCTCTGCAGATATGCTTTTGCGATTTACTTGCATGTGGTTGAACATTTTGAACCGGAGGACTGCAATGTTTGCAATTGTACGTGATTTTATGGTGGTTTTGGTGGCATGTGCGTTCGCTGGAACGGCCATGGCGCAGGATTTGGCGCCAGAAACTCGGCTTGGCGAAGAGGGATTCGAATCGCCGGCAGCAAGCCTTAAGCGGATGGATTGGCTCGTCGGGCAATGGGTAGGTGAAGGCATACAAGGCGCGCCCGCGATGGAGAGCTGGTTGCCGCCAACTGGCGGCACGATGGTCGGTACCTTTGTCCAACAGACGGACGAAGGCGGCATTATGTTCACCGAACACCTCTATTTGATGGAGGAAGAAGGCAGTCTGGTGCTGCGGCTTAAGCACTTCAATGCAGACCTGACGGGATGGGAGGAGAAGGATGACATGCTGACCTTCCGTTTGGTCGCCATGGAGCCATGCGCAGCCTACTTCAGGGCTCTCACGCTGCGCTGCGCGGACGCGGAGAAACCGGGCGAGGGTTTGGTCGCAGCCGTGCGTATGCAATCTGGCGGGGAGCTAGTGTTTCGTTTTACCAAAACACACGCGCAAAGCGGCGCTTATGGCTGTGATACAAAGTCCAATGTGGAAGAGGGCTTGCTCTGCCTATTGTCTCTTGAACAGGAGACTCACCGGCAGATTAACTTGTACGCGAGAATGGCACAGCAGCGCTTTGGTGATGATCCCGAACTGGCGGGCGCGCTAGCTGAAGCGAACGAGCAGTTCTTTACCTATCGCAATGCAGCGTGCAATCTTCTGGCTGAGCACCTTTTAGGAGACACCCAACTTGGCAATGATCCGGCCCGGTTCTCGCCCGACCAGATACAAAGCATCGAGCGCGTCCAATATTGCAAGATTGATGCAAACAGGCAGCGTGCACTGTCGATCTCGCGGAATTGGCTGGCGCACTCACAGGGCACACCCACCGCTGTGTCGGAACAATAGCCGATAGCACTACACACGATCATTGTAGGCCGACCCGCAGCTAACCCCGAAGATGACTTGCGAGACTTAGGCCGCTTTCTTCACTTCAGCGACGATCTTCCTCGCTGCATCGCCAAGGTCATCGGCAGGCACAATTGCAAGGCCGGAGTTCGCCAGGATCTCTTTACCCGCCTCAACATTGGTGCCTTCGAGGCGAACCACCAATGGAACCTGCAAGTTTACATCCTTGGCGGCTTGCACAACGCCATTGGCGATAATGTCGCATTTCATAATGCCGCCGAAGATATTGACGAGAATACCCTCAACCGCTGGGTCCTTGAGGATGATCTTGAAGGCTGCGGTGACCTTCTCAGTCGTCGCGCCGCCGCCTACGTCGAGGAAGTTCGCCGGGAACGCACCGTTCAGCTTGATGATGTCCATTGTGGCCATGGCGAGCCCTGCGCCGTTCACCATGCAGCCGATGTTCCCATCAAGCTTGATATAAGCAAGGTCATATTCCGACGCTTCGACTTCAGCCGGGTCCTCTTCAGTTTCGTCGCGCATCTCTTCGATCACTGGGTGACGATAGAGTGCGTTGGAGTCAAAACTCATTTTGGTGTCGAGCACAAGTAGCGAGGCGTTGCCGTTTGCATCCTTCTCAGTCTCAACCAGAGGGTTGATCTCGAGCATATCACAATCGCTTGCCGCAAAAGCGGTGTAGAGTTGTTTCGCAAGCTTTTGACACTGTTTGTTAAGGTCACCGGTCAGGCCGAGCGCAAAAGCAACCGAGCGTGCGTGGTGCGGCATAAAGCCTTGCGCAGGATCGATGGTGATCGTGGTGATCTTCTCAGGCGTTTCGTGGGCGACGTCTTCGATGTCCATTCCCCCCTCAGTGGACGCCACCATGGCGACGCGGCCTGTCGCACGGTCAACGAGCATGGCGAGATAATACTCGCTCTCGATATCAACCCCGTCTGTCACATAAAGGCGGTTCACCTGCTTGCCCGCTTCACCCGTCTGTATCGTCACCAGAGTGTTGCCGAGCATCTCCTTGGCGTGGCTCTCCACTTCGTCCAATGAGAAGGCGAGGCGAACGCCGCCCTTTGCATCTTCGGGAAGCTCTTTGAATTTGCCTTTGCCGCGCCCGCCAGCGTGGATTTGCGCTTTCACAACATAGAGCGGTCCCGGAAGTTTTTTGGCGCCTTCGACAGCCTCTTTGACTGTCAGCGCGGCGTGGCCATCGGGCACTGCGATCCCATGTTTTTTGAGCAGTTCTTTGGCCTGATATTCGTGGACGTTCATGAGAGGATGATCCCTTTGGTGTTGATCCCGTAACAAAAGCTGGCGAGACAAATTTCAATCGCGGCAGGCCTAAGCACGGATTTGAGCACTTGAAAAGTATCGAAAGTGCAGTCACGAGAGTGCTTCTCAGGAAACTTCCTCCATGATCGACCAAAACCAGTTTCAAGAGATTGTCCGTGAGGCAGGACGGATGGCTCATGCACGCTGGCCAGGAGCAGGTCATAAAGTCAAATGCTGGGATAAAAATCCCGGTGATCCGGTGACTGAGGCCGATCTCGCGGTCGATAAATTCCTGCGCCGAGAACTGAATCGGTTGCTTCCTGCTGCTGCATGGCTCTCTGAAGAGTCAACCGATGATCCCGTGCGAGTTGGTCAGGACTTGATCTGGCTGGTGGACCCGATCGATGGAACGCGCGACTTCGTGCGCGGACGCAAGGGCTGGGCGGTATCGGTTGCTTTGGTGAGTGCGGGTAAGCCGCTAGTCGGTATGCTATCGGCGCCTGCACGAAATGAAGAATGGCTCTCTGTTGCTGGACAAGGTGCGAGCCTAAACGGGCGCTCGCTCAGCGCAAGTAAGCGCCGCGAGTTTACCGGGGCCCGTGTGCCGGTGGACCAGTTGCCCAATGCCGATTCTGATCTGGTCGCGGTTGAAAAACCCAACTCCATTGCGCTTCGGATTGCCATGGTTGCAAACGATCAGGCTGATCTTGTTGCGACTTTGCGATGGGGTTTTGAATGGGACATTGCCGCCGCTGCGTTGATCGCGCGAGAAGCAGGTGCGCGGGTATCTGACGCATTTGGAATGCCGCTCGCTTACAATAAGCGCGACCCGCGCGATTTCGGACTGCTCGTAAGCGCTCCTGCCATTCATGGTGATGCGATTGATCGTATCGCAGAACGCGCCGCAGCGCTCAAACACAATACGGACTAGGTGGCTGGGTCAGAAGGCAAAGGGCTGCGCACAAACACAGCCCTTCACGTGTTTATCTCGCGCGGGCTTCCTGAACTTGCTCCTGGCTAATTGGGATAATCTTGATTTCAACACGGCGATTTAGTGGTTCATCCACCCCGTCAGCGGTTTTGATCCGCAAGAAATCATAGCTTTCGCCATAGCCGCGGGTTGCAATCCTGCTCCTGGCAACTCCGCGACTTGTAAGATAGTCGGCAACCGCTTGCGCACGTTGTTCAGACAGGCGCTGATTAAGCGCATCAGAACCGGTCGTATCGGTAAAGCCGTATACGTCGATCAGGCTGTTTGGATATTGGATCAAACTGTTGGCGACCGAATCCAATGAGTCATAAAAGCCAGGATTGATGTTGGCTGACCCGCGCGCGAATGTGACGCCATCTGGCAGGCGCACAAGGATTGCGTCCTGATCGCCAATTTCCTCAACATCAACGCCAGTGCCTTGAAGCTCTTCGTCAAGCTCACGGATTTGATCGTCAAACTGCTTGCCGATCACCGCGCCCGCAGAGCCGCCAATCCCAGCGCCAATGATCCGCCCTGTATCGCCTCCGATAACACCGCCCAGCACAGTCCCGAGTATACCGCCGGCAACCGCGCCAATGCCGGTACGGGACACTTTCTGCTCGCCAGTATTAGGGTCGGTGACACAGGCACTTGTTCCCAGCAGGGCAATCGCTGCGGTGCTCGAAAGCATGATCTTTGATAACTTCATTCTGTCCTCCCACTCCGGTGCTGGCCTGCAGTATAATCAATGAGGGTTTCAATGCCAGCCACCCGTTTCGTCTATTTACAGGCTGAGGAGTGACCACTTTTGGGTTGCGCACTGCTGAACGGATAAGACAGCTGATGTTTGGCATGTGAGGACTGGCAAGCATCAAAATTTGTGCTAGCGATTTGCAGGTGACACCGTTTCCTTGGACCGAACTCTTCATCATCTTTGGGTTGATCGTACTCAATGGTGTCTTCGCCATGTCGGAGTTGGCGATTGTCTCCGCCAAGACCAGCCGGCTGCAAGCCAAGGCAGAAAGTGGTTCAGCCTCGGCGCGAATTGCGCTGGCGCTGGCGGCGGAGCCCGGCAAGTTTCTGTCGACCGTGCAAATTGGCATTACGCTGATTGCGATCATTACTGGCGCTTATTCAGGTGCAAGTCTCGAAACGCCAGTTGGAGAGCGGCTCGCTCTTCTGGGCGTGCCAGCGGATATGTCTGGCGAGGTCGCTTTCGTATTGGTGATCGCGCTGACGACTTACTTCAGCGTCGTGGTCGGCGAGCTTGTGCCCAAGCAGCTGGCGTTGCGAGCAGCGGTTCCGATTGCGCTTGTCATGGCCCGGCCTATGGCGATCTTGGCTCAGATAGCTGCGCCACTTGTGTGGCTACTTGATCGGTCATCGGCCGGGATTATTCGGCTGTTTGGCATCCGCTCCAAGGGGCAAAGCTCGGTCACTGCAGAGGAGCTGCAAATGATCTTTGCCGATGCAACCCGTTCAGGCGTGATCGAGCAGGACCAGCATCAAATCCTGACTGGTGTTGTGCGTCTGGCCGAACGTCCCGTGCGCGAGCTGATGACACCGCGAACAGAGCTTGACTGGCTGGAAGCGGATGCTGATGCAAAGTTGATCCAGAAGACTATTAAGGAGAGCCCACATTCGCTTCTCCCCGTGGCGGAAGGATCTCCCGACAGCGTCCTGGGTGTAGTAAAGGTGCGCGAACTGCTTGGGCGGATGGTAGCGGGCAAACCAATCTTAGTGCGAGATATGATGCAAAAGGCTGAGGTCGTACCCGATCAATTAGATGCGATGGATGCATTGCGTGTCTTGCAATCGGCTGAGATCGCAATGGCGTTGGTCCACGATGAATATGGCCATTTTGAAGGCATTGTGACCCCGGTTGACTTGCTCACTGCAATCGCAGGCAACTTTGTCAGCGATCAGGATGAAGGCGATACTCCAGAGGTTATCGAATGCTCAGATGGTTCATTGCTGATTTCCGGGACGCTCTCTGCCAATGGCCTGTCTGACCGGTTGGGGTTGACTTATGGAGAAGACAGAGAGTTTGGCACTGCGGCGGGATATGCCCTCTATGTGCTTAAGCGTCTTCCGATCCCGGGTGAGAAATTCACCGATCAGGGCTGGGAATTCACCGTTACCGAGATGGATAACCGCAGGATAGACAAGATTTTGGTGCGTAAGCTTGAAGCGAGTATTGAACCGCCGCAGTAGCTAGCGTCCCATCCCGCAGGGTGGCGGTGAATGATGTCTAGCGCGACGCCCCTCGCAAGGGCGAAGGCGAACTTAAGAAGGTATCAGAGTACTTGCGTTTTGGCCGTCGCCTTCTGGCGCTGCGATAATGTCTCTGGTGACGCGTCCTTTGGCAACTGTATTGGTGTTCTCATCGCCGATTTGTGAGCGGATACTGGGGGCGGCCGCCCCCGCACGGTCAAGCGCGCTGTTTTCAATCGAACTGCGCGGAGCAGGACCGCCGAACAGCGCATCAAGCGCTTGCTCTTGCGCTGATCCTTCAGCCGGACGTGGTGCCCCTGGGGCTGGCGGAGTGAGCGTAAAATCAGGCGGGATCACCAGCGGCGCTTGACGCTGCACGGCAAACTCATCGGGACGGTCACGGTTGAAAATCCCGCTACCCCCGCAAGCGGCCAGCATGGCTGCGCCCGACACCAGCAGAATGGCGGTCTTTACGTTACGCATTATGAATTCTCCGCTTGAGCGGTCTCGCCGCTCGATTCTTCGTCCTTCTCGCGCACAAACAGGCTGCGCGCAAGGATGATCACAACGCCAATGGTGATAGCCGCATCGGCGATATTGAAAATAAGAAAGGGTCGAAATGTGCCGATGTGTAGGTCGGCATAGTCGATCACATAGCCAAACACATAGCGATCATAGATATTGCCAATCGCCCCGCCCAAAATGAGCGAGAGGCCAAGGATGTCACCCAAAATCTTCTCGCGCATCATCCAGACGAGCACCACCAAACCAATTAGAGCGGTCATTCCAACCAGCAGCCAGCGCATCTCCATATTGGTCGCTTGCAGCATGCCCAGCGAAATGCCGCGGTTCTCAACATAGGTGAGATCAAAGAATGGCACGAGCTCAATATTGCGCACATTACGCAGGTTAAGCGGGCCGATAACATACCATTTCACCAGCTGGTCAATCGCAGCGATAAACGCCGCAAAGCCAAGGCCGATCAGGCGGTTGCGAGTAAATAGGTTACTCACAGCGCCACAGCGTCCCATGCATTGACCACTGTGGTGCAACGACCACACAAAGCATCGTCCTCCGGTACATCGGGCAGGAGGCGCCAGCAGCGGCCGCATTTGGCGTCGGAGGATTTGGTGACCATCACTTCGTCCGCTTGCCCGCGAGTGACTGTCCCGGTGATGAACAATTCAGCGAGCTGTTGGTCGCTGACGCCTTCTGGAACTGCGTTGGCCGGGACGGTGACGGTCGCTTCATTGCTGGAACGGATGACTTTCTCGCGGCGC
The DNA here is from genome assembly GCA_038746055.1 of Pseudomonadota bacterium. Taxonomy (GTDB): domain Bacteria; phylum Pseudomonadota; class Alphaproteobacteria; order Sphingomonadales; family Sphingomonadaceae; genus Erythrobacter. Next base: position 740 of record JBCDKX010000157.1, on the reverse strand, counting down.
AATGGCTCGATGGCCTCGTTCACACGCTCACGAAGGGCTCGCAATTGCTCCCATTTGGCGCGGTCGGCGGGGACCTGCGGTACGCTGGGCCATTCGAGCAAGTGGACGCTACCGCCTTGTTCATCGTCTTCGGGATAGCGGGTCTTCCAGACCTCTTCGGCGGTGAACACCAGCACAGGTGCAGCATAACGAACGAGAGAATGGAACAGCAGGTCCAGCACCGTGCGATAGGCATTGCGCGTCGTGCTATCGTCGCCATCGCAATAGAGCGTGTCTTTTCGAATATCGAAGAAGAATGCGGATAGGTCTTCATTACAGAAGTCCACCAGCAGGCGCGTGTAGGTGTTGAAATCGTATTCGGTCGCGGCCTGCTTTAGCTTGCCGTCAAGCTCGCTCAGCAGCGAAAGGATGTAGAGCTCCAGCTCCGGAATTTTGCCCACATCGCTCATATCGCCGATAAAGCCATCGAGGGCACCGAGCAGATAGCGGAAGGTGTTTCTAAGGCGGCGATATTGGTCGCCCACACCCTTGATGATCTCATCGCCGATCCGGTGATCCTCAGTGAAATCAACGCTGAGCGCCCATAGCCTGATAATGTCCGCCCCGGTTTGCTCCATCATCTTCACTGGATCAGTCGTATTGCCGAGCGACTTGGACTGTTTGAAGCCCTTAGCGTCCATGGTGAAGCCGTGGGTGAGTACCTGATCATAAGGCGCGCGGCCGCGGGTAGAGCAGCTTTG
>JBCDKX010000156.1:0-7885 GCA_038746055.1 Pseudomonadota bacterium | reverse complement strand
CTACAATGCGGTTGGTGCTGGCTATCCGGTTCCGCGAAACCTTAACTACATGTGGAATTTCGGCGTTTTGGCTGGCTTCTTCCTCATGTTCCAGATCGTTACCGGCATTATCCTTGCGATGCATTATGCTGCCAACACCGACGTGGCATTCGGTCAGATTGAGCACATCATGCGCAATGTGAATTATGGTTGGATGATGAAATACGCGCACGCCAACGGCGCGAGTTTCTTCTTTATGGTGATCTATCTCCATATTTTCCGCGGTTTTTATTATTCTTCCTACAAAGCCCCGCGCGAAATGATTTGGCTCCTCGGGGTCGTGATCTTCCTCCTTATGATGGCGACCGCTTTCATGGGTTACGTGCTTCCCTGGGGTCAGATGAGCTTTTGGGGAGCCAAAGTGATCACCGGCCTGTTTGGCGCTATCCCGTTCATTGGTGAGCCGCTACAGGTGTGGTTGGTTGGTGGCTATGCGCCCAACAACTCAACGCTCAATCGCTTCTTCTCGCTGCACTTCTTGCTGCCATTTGTCATCCTTGGTGCGGTAATCCTGCACATTTGGGCGCTGCACATTCCCGGGTCTTCGAACCCGACCGGCGTTGAGGTTAAGAAGGAAAGCGACACTGTGCCGTTCCACCCCTATTACACCGCCAAAGATGGCTGGTTCTTGGGTCTGGTACTTTCGTTGTTCGCATTCGTTGTGTTCTTTGCACCGAACGCCTTGGGTCACGCGGAAAATTGGATCGAAGCCAATCCACTCTCGACCCCGGCTCTGATCGTTCCAGAATGGTACTTCTACCCATTCTACGCGATCCTGCGTGCTTTCACGGGCGACCTCACCATTCCGTTTACCGGCATCGTCCTGATTGAGGCCAAGCTGCTGGGCGTTATCGCGATGTTCGGCTCGATCCTGCTGTGGTTCTTCCTGCCATGGCTGGACAAGAGCCCGGTCCGTTCCGGTTCTTATCGTCCGCTGTTCCGGATTTTCTTTTGGATCTTCGTGGTTGATATGGCGGCGTTGTTTTATCTCGGCGGTGCGAAGGCTGAAGAGCCTTATATCGTGCTGAGCCAGCTCGCGACCGCGTGGTACTTCCTGCACTTCCTGGTGATCCTTCCAATCGTTAGTCAAATTGAAGTGCCTAAAGCGCTGCCATTCTCGATTACAGAGGCTGTGCTTGGCAAAAACGACGATACCGGAGGCACTCCGCCAAATTCGCCCAAGCCGCCCAAGCCAACGCCGCCGGCTGCACCTGCTGGCGCCATGCCTGAGCCGGCTGAATAAACGGCGCAATCACCCGTTCACTGACCCGATAATGAGAAAGAGTTAGGTCATGACTATTCGTCTTGGAGGCATCCTCTTTGGACTTGGAATTACGGGAGTGCTGCTCCTGTGGTCACTCCTGCCCGGCCTCATCAACTTCGCCTTTCCGGAGAAGCCTGATTATTACGCCTTTCAGGAACCCAATATCGCTCCTGTAGGAGGGTTTTCTTTTGATGGTCCTTTGGGCACGTGGGATGTGCAGCAGCTGCAGCGCGGCTATCAAGTTTACAAAGAAGTTTGCTCTTCTTGTCACAGCATCAAGTTTGTCGCATTCCGAAATCTACAGGAAATCGGTTACACTGAGGCCGAGGTCCGGGCAGAAGCCTCTCAGTGGCAGGTGCCTGGCATTGACCCGCTGGATGGGTCGGTTATCAAACGCCCAGGCCTCCCAACCGACCAATTCCCGTCACCATATGAAAACGAGGTTCAAGCGCGCGCATTTAACAATAATGCTTTACCGCCTGATCTCTCTTTGATCACCAAAGCGCGCAACGATGGCGTACATTATGTCTATTCGCTGATGCAGGGCTACAATGAGCCCGATCCTGAGGACGTGGCCAAGTCACCGGATTTTGAGACACCTCCTGGTCTCTACTTCAACGAGCATTTCTACAACATCAATATCGCGATGCCGCCGCAATTGATTGACGGGCTCATCACTTACTCTGATGGCACTGAAGCAACGACCGAGCAGATGGCGCAGGATATCACGGCATTCCTGACTTGGGCGGGCGAGCCATCGCTGATTAAGCGCAAGCAGACCGGCTGGTTCGTTATTGGCTTCCTGCTCTTTGCGACATTCCTTGGCTTTATGTCCTACAAGACCGTCTGGGCCTCCAAGAAACCGAAAAAAGGCAAGGTTCAGATGGTGTGATTTTACGCCGCTAGTTTTGAAAATCCCCTGTCATCCGGCATATGGATGGCAGGGGATTTTTCTGTTTGCCCGAAGTTTCAGGACGTCTTGATGAACACCAAATTCATGCCTCCCACCGCGCTTAAAGGGCTGGTGCGCACAGTCCCCGATTTCCCCGAGCCAGGAGTTCAGTTCCGCGATATCACTACCCTGATTGGCCATCCGGATGGCCTTACTTCGAGTGTTCATCACCTCGCTGAAATGGCGCGGGCGAAGAATGCGCAGAAAATCGCGGGCATGGAAGCGCGCGGGTTCATCTTTGGTGCAGCCGTTGCAGTGCAGCTGGGCCTGGGCTTTGTCCCAATACGCAAACCCGGAAAGCTACCGGTGGAGACCATTGGTGTGGATTATGCTCTCGAGTATGGCGTTGACCGGCTCGAAATTGATCCTCAGGCGGTGGTCGAGGGTGAGCGCATAGTGATCGTTGATGATCTGATTGCGACTGGCGGTACCGCACTCGCAAGTGCAGAACTTCTTCGTCATGCCGGTGTTTTGGTAGAGGACGCTTTGTTTGTTATCGATTTGCCAGACTTGGGCGGGGCAGACCGTCTGCGTGAAGCGGCTGTTGACGTAACTGTGCTGATGGCGTTCGAAGGCGACTGAAACTGCGCCTGAAAGGTCTGAGACATCTCTCTCGAAAGCCAAGCCATCACCATTGCAGCCGTCGGCGCGCTCGGTATTGGCGCGCAGTGGGCCGCCTGGCGCACGGGTTGGCCCGCAATTGTCTTAATGCTGGCAGCGGGATTTGTTGCTGGCCCGATCACCGGCATAATCGATCCTGAACTTGCATTTGGCGACCTCCTTGATCCCATGATCAGCATTGGAGTTGCGCTTATACTGTTCGAGGGTGGTCTCAGCCTTGATCTGCGAGATCTTAGGCATTCGGGCAAGGCTGTCTGGCGGCTTGCGACCATCGGCGTGGTGGTCGGCTGGGCGCTGGGTGCTTTGGCAGGATATTATATCGCCGGTCTGGTGTGGTCAGTTGCCGTCCTTTTTGGCGGTATCCTGATCGTGACCGGGCCCACTGTGGTGATCCCGCTGCTGCGACAGGCGAATATTCAAACACGCCCAAATTCGATCCTCAAATGGGAGGGTATAGTAAACGATCCCACCGGCGCCCTGTGTGCGGTGATCGCATACGAGTACTTCCGTCGTCTCAATCAAGTTCCCGACGCGAGCGTGTTCGATGTCGCCCCACCTCTGGTGATTGCTGCCGTGCTCGCCGGGCTGATCGGATATGGCGCGGCACGTCTAATTGCATGGCTTTTTCCACGTGGCGCCATCCCGGAGTTTCTGAAGGTTCCGGTCCTTTTCATCGCTGTGATCAGCGTCTTTGTCTTGACCAACCAGATTGAGCATGAGGCCGGGCTTGTGGCCGTGACGGTTATGGGCGTGACCCTTGCCAATCGCGACGTGTCGAGCATGCGTTCGATCCACCCGTTCAAAGAGAACATCGCGGTGATCCTGGTCTCTGGCATTTTTATTCTGCTTGCAAGCTCGCTTAAATTTGAGGAGCTTACCTATCTCCAGAACAGTTGGCGTCCTTGGGCTTTCCTGCTGACGTTGCTCTTTGTAGTGCGCCCACTCACGGTAGTAATCAGTCTGTTAGGCAGCAACATTCCTTGGAATGAGCGCTTGTTCATCGCGTGGATCGCGCCGCGCGGAATTGTACTTGTGGCGATCTCCGGCTTGTTTGCGTTGCGGCTCGGTGAACTGGGGATCGAGGGAGGTCAGATCCTGATTGGCCTCAGTTTTGCAGTGGTGATTATGACTGTCATAGCGCATGGCTTTAGCATCGATTGGGTTGCCCGTTGGCTCGATGTGAAAGGCGATACACGTCCGGGCCTGCTTCTTGTCGGTTCGACACCTTGGACAGTCGCGCTTGCCAGCGAGCTGCAAGCTGTGGGCACGCCGGTCAGGATTGTCGATCCAAGCTGGCAAAGGCTTGGCCGTGCGAGACTTAAGGGATTGCCGCATTACCATGGCGAAATTCTAAATGAAGCGACCGAGCACAATCTCGATCTCACGCCCTATCAGGTGCTTGTCGCAGCGACTGAAAATGAGGCCTATAATGCGCTTGTATGCAGCGAATTCGCACATGAGATTGGCCGGGATATGGTGTACCAACTGGGTGAAAACCAAGACAGGGAAAGCCGCACTGCTTTGCCGGAGAGTATTCGCGGACGGGCCTTGTTCGAAGACGGTTTTGGTGTGAGCGAGGTCAATGAACGCATGCGCGATGGCTGGGTGTTCAAGAAGACCAAACTTTCAGACGAATTTGACTTTAGTGATGCACGCGAAAAGCTGCCTGAGGATGCCAGCTTACTCTTAATCGTCCGGGCAAATGGCACCTTACGCTTCTTCACGCATGCAGTTCGTCCGGTGCCCCGAGCAGGCGATACCGTCATTTCCTATGTTCCCCCCAAAGCTCCCGAAAAGGCCCATTCATGATGCCAAAAACCACACTGCCTCTTGGCTTAATTTTGGCGATGGCTCTTAGCGCTTGCGATTCACCTACGGAGGCGGTTGACACTTCCGATGAACAAGTTGTGTCCGCGTCTGTCCGCGATGAACCAGCCTCGATTCTTCGCCCCGATATCGCAGCGGAAACGGCTGTGGAGGAAGGTACTCTCACTGAGAGCTTTACCGCAGTTATTGGCTTCCCTAGCGGCGGAAGTGAATTGGATGCAGACGCACTGGCCGAACTGGAGCAGGTCCGAGCCTCTACCCAGTTCACACAAACCGGTGCTATCATCCTTCGCGCGCATGGCGATAGCGCGGGTAGCGATGTCGCGAATGAGCGCGCTTCAGAGGCGCGGGGTCTCGCCGTTGCAGAGTGGTTGATTGCGGCAGGTGCTGAACCAAGGCGGATCGATGTGATTGTGTTTGGGGAGCAGAATCCAACCTTGCCCAATGCAATGCCCGACGGCTCACCCAATGAAGCCGGCCGCGCTGCCAATCGCCGAGTGGAAATTGAGATTCTTGCGCCACCTGCCGATGGACAGCCTGAGGCAGGCGTATCAGAGCCCGGCGACCAACCCTAACACCGTCTTAGCATACTCCTCGCGGCAGATAAGCAGGTCGGGGAGATATGTGTCATTCTGGTTGTAGCGTAGTGGTGAACCATCAATGCGTGAGCAATGCAGGCCATGGGCCCGCGCGACAGCGACAGGAGCGCAGCTATCCCATTCATATTGTCCCCCTGAGTGGAGGTAGATTTCGGCCTCTCCGCGCACGACCGCCATGGCTTTCGCCCCAGCAGAGCCCATGCCAACAAGCTCTCCCCCCATTGCCTCCGCAGCAGCAACGGCTTCTTTGGCCGGGCGAGTCCGACTGACAAGGAAACGAGGTTTGGGAGCTGCTTGCGGGAGCTCTTTCACAGCTTCAGTGTGCAAGATAGCGCCGCCCCCCAATCCTGGTAGCGCGACAGCCCCGCTCACGGCCACTCCGTCTATGGCAAGACCCACATGCACCGCCCAATCTGATCTTTGTTCGCCATATTCGCGTGTGCCATCCACCGGATCGACGATCCAGACACGCGACTTCTCGAGCCGGGCGGAATTGTCTTTTTCCTCCTCAGACAGAAGCCCGTCGCCGGGACGCGCTGCTTTCAGAGCATGACACAAAAATTCATTCGCGGTGGCGTCCCCCGCTTTGCCAAGCGCCTTGCCCTCAAAGGCCCCACTCTCTCGCACTTTGAGCAGAATACGCCCTGTGATTTCGGCCAGATGTGCGGCAAGCTGTGCGTCGGTCAGATCGGCGGCGTTCAAGACAGTGCTCATTTCAGCGGCATAATCTGTGCGATGATGTACTCGGCTGCTTCTTGCGGTGTCATATCAACCGTATTGACGCGAATCTCTGCTGCTTCAGGTGCTTCATAGGGGCTGTCGATCCCGGTGAAGTTCTTAAGCTCACCAGAGCGTGCCTTTTTGTAGAGCCCCTTCACGTCACGCTCTTCAGCCACATCCAGGGGGGTGTCGACGAAGATTTCGATAAACTCACCCTTGGGCAGCATGTCGCGCACCATTTGTCGCTCAGCCCGGAACGGAGAGATAAAGGCGGTAAGCACGATCAACCCTGCATCGGCCATCAATCTGGCGACCTCGCCAATGCGCCGAATGTTCTCGATTCGATCGGTTTCGGTAAAGCCCAGATCCTTGTTGAGACCATGGCGCACGTTATCACCATCGAGCAGGAATGTGTGCCGGTTCATCAGGGCTAGCTGCTTTTCCACCTCATTGGCGATGGTGCTTTTGCCTGAGCCGGACAGCCCGGTGAACCAAAGCACGCGAGGTTTTTGGTTCTTGAGGTTGGCGTGGTCTTCGCGGGCCACGGTAGTAGGCTGCCAATGCACATTCTGCGCCCGACGCAGCGAGAAATCGAGCATGCCCGCTCCGACGGTCGCATTGGTGAATTTATCAACGAGGATGAAGCCACCAAGTGCACGCGAGCTAGCATAGGGCTCGAACACGATTGGCTTGTCTGTAGCCAGCTCAACCTCACCGATCGCATTCAGGGTAAGTGTCTTGGCGGCGAGATGATCAAGGCTGTTTACGTCGATCTCGAATTTGGGCTGTTGGATGGTTGCAGTGACCGTTTGTGAGCCCAGTTTCAGCCAATAGCCACGACCTGGTTTGAGGGCTTCCTCATCAAGCCAGACAAGCTTTGCGCAAAATTGGTCTGATGCCTCCGGCGGATCATCCGCGGCGGCAATTACATCACCGCGGCTGCAATCAACCTCATCTGCCAAGGTGATCGTGACCGATTGGCCGGCAACAGCCTCATCAAGGTCTCCATCAAATGTGGCAATGGTCTTGATCGTGCTGGTCGTGCCCGAAGGAACAATACGCACCGCGTCCCCGGGCTTGACCGATCCACTAGCAATTTGTCCTGCAAATCCCCGGAAATCGAGGTTGGGCCGGTTTACCCATTGGACCGGCATACGAAATGTGCGCTCTTGTGCAGCGCTGTTAGCCACTCCAACCATTTCCAGATGGTTGATTAAAGCAGGGCCCTTGTACCACGGTGTGTTTGATGAAGGCGCTGCTGTGATATTGTCGCCTTTGAATCCCGAGATCGGAATAGCGGTAAAGGCCCTGATCCCAATCACATTAGCAAAGGCCGTGTAGTCTGCGACAATCTCATCAAAGGTGGCTTCCGCATACTCCACCAAATCCATTTTGTTGACTGCCAACACGACATGCTTGATGCCAAGCAGGTGGATGAGGAATGAGTGGCGCCGGGTCTGCTGCAGTACGCCTTTGCGTGCATCTATGAGGATTACCGCAAGATCAGCGGTTGAGGCACCGGTGACCATATTGCGCGTGTACTGCTCATGCCCGGGCGTATCGGCGACAATGAACTTGCGCTTCTCGGTCGTAAAAAACCGATAGGCAACATCGATCGTGATGCCTTGTTCACGCTCGGCGGCCAGACCATCGACAAGCAGCGCGAAATCAATCTCTTCGCCTTGTGTGCCATGCTTGGCGCTGTCGCTTGCGAGCATGGCCAGCTGATCCTCGAAGATCATTTTGGAATCGTACAAGAGCCGGCCAATCAGAGTCGATTTGCCGTCATCCACACTCCCGCAGGTGATGAAACGCAGCAGGCTCTTATGCTGATGGGTGTCGAGATAGGCATCGATGTCTTCG
>JBCDKX010000155.1:0-7917 GCA_038746055.1 Pseudomonadota bacterium | reverse complement strand
GAAGCCGCTGCCGTCATCGTTTTCTGATGGCGTGCGGGTTATTGCTGAAGAGCTTGGGAAGCGCAGATCCCAGTTAACCCGATGGAACCCCTTCTTGGCAGGTCCTTTGATTCGCCGCACAACATTGCCAGCGCTATCACGAACGGTCAGATAGATCGCTGGCTCTTGCTCGAGTAGCTCACGGGTCAGCGAATCAAAGCTGGGGAAGGGGTTGTTTCCGCCATCCTCAGCAATTGGCTCCTCGCGCTCCTGACGGATGTCCTTCAATGACTGAACATCGTCGGCGAGATAATAGGTGAAGTTTGCACCAAAGGGTGGGTTCGGTGCGCGGAAATATCCGTGTCCCTGCGAACCCCCTTCCGAAAAGGCCAGCGGGTGCTGTTCGATATACCACCATGCCTTACGGCCGGGGAAGAGCATCGCCTCGGTTTCAAGGCTTGCTTCATTGAGCCCGCGCAGGGGTGAATAGTCATCGACAATAAAGAAGCCACGGCCAAAGCTGGCAGCCACAAGATCGTCTTCGCGGCGCTGGATCGTCACATCGCGGAACGCAATCGTGGGAGCATCACCCGTCATCTTGACCCACTTCTGACCGCCATCAAGGCTGAAGAACAATGCGAATTCGGTCGCGGTGAAGAGCAGGCTGGGGTTCACATGATCTTGCACAATGCGCCACACGAGGTGCCGATCTGGAATGTCGCCTTTAATCGAAGTCCAGGTCCGACCGCGATTGGTGCTCTTGAGCAAATACGGTTTGAAGTCGCCATACTTATGATTGTCGAGCGCGACATAGACTGTGTTCACGTCGAACAGGTCAGCGCGAATATCGTTCACATAGGCGGTATCTGGAACGCCCGGAAGCGAGCCAACCTCCACGCGTCGCCAGGTTTGGCCGCCATCCTCTGTGACTTGGATCAGCCCGTCATCAGTGCCGACATAAAGCAGATTCTCATCGAGTGGGCTCTCGCCCACATTCGCAATCGTGTTGTATTGCGACATGGCGAGAAGATCCCAGCCAGCATCCCAGCTCCATTGGCGACCTTGAACCGGTAACTGCAAACGATTTTGATCACGGGTGAGATCAGGCGAAATCGCGCGCCAGGTATCACCGCGATCATCCGACCGCCACAGGCGCTGCGATGCGTGATAAATACGAGTGGGTTCGTGCGCGCTTACCAGAATAGGAGCGTCCCAGTTCCAACGGGCAATCGGCTCACCGGGATCTGCTTGCGGTTGGATATGCACCACTTCGCCAGTGATCCTGTCAACGCGGGCAAGGTTCCCCTGCTGCCATTGAGCGTACATAACGTTGGGATTGCCTGGTTCGGTTGCTGACTGGTGTCCGTCGGCAAACAGAGTGATGAACCAGTCATCATTGCGAATGCCATGACGATTGTCGGTTCGTGAAGGCCCGCCTTGCGAGTTGTTATCCTGCGTGCCGCCATAGACATAGTAAAACGGCTCAGCGTCATCGACCGCGACCTTGTAGAATTGGGTCACCGGCAGGTTGCTGATGAAGCGCCATGTTTTGGTGTGATCATAGCTTTCATAAAGACCGCCATCTGACCCAAACAGGATATACTCAGGATCATCCGGCCGGAACGCCAGCGCGTGGTCATCAACGTGCTTCAGCTCATTATTGAGATCGCTGAAAGTCTTGCCACCATCGTTCGAAATCTGGCTCGTGTTCGACATGAGGTAGATGCGGTCAAAATAATGCGGGCTCGCATAGAGCTCCTGATAATAGTGCGGACCCGTGCCGCCTGAGACAGTGTCTGACATCTTTGTCCAGCTCGAACCGCGGTCGGTCGAACGCCAGATGCCGCCTTCACGCCGGTCCAGTTCAATCGCTGCGTAGACGACGTCAGGCTGAATGGGAGAGATTGCAATGCCGATCTTGCCTTTGTTTCCTTCCGGAATACCGGTTTTGAGTTCGGTCCATGTTTCACCGCCATCTTCGCTGCGCCAGATGCCGCTTTCAGGGCCGCCGCCAACATAGGCGGCGACTGTCCGATGACGCTGCCAGGTGGTGGCGTAGAGGCGATCGGGGTTGCGCGGGTCGATCATCAGATCACCTGCACCCGTGTGCCCATTGTCCGAAGAAAGGACGAGCTCCCAGCTCTCACCGCCATCGGTGGTCTTGTAGACTCCGCGTTCACCGCCGGCGTTCCAGATTGGGCCCTGAGCGGCCACCCAAACAGTATTGGAATCTTCTGGGTGGACGATGATTTTTCCAATGCGCTCCGAGGCTTCAAGGCCTTTCTTCACCCAAGTTTGACCACCGTCTTCAGACAGATAAATGCCATCGCCATAGCCAAGGTGACGTCCGCCGTGGTTTTCGCCCGTCCCGACCCAAATGCGACTTGGATCGCTGGGATCCAGACCAAGCGAGCCGATCGAATAGGAACTCTGACCATCAAACAGGCTCTTCCAGGTCGTACCGGCATTTTCGGTCTTCCAGACGCCGCCGGAGCCGACGGCCACATACCAAGTGGCCGGATCATCCTGCACGATCGCAATGTCAGCGATACGGCCTGACATAAAAGCAGGACCAATACCGCGCAGCTTGAAGGCATCAAACGTACCGCTCGATAGTGCTGGTTGATCTTCATCGCTTTGCGCAAAAGCCATGGTTCCCAAGCCAAAAATGGCCAACAGCGTGATCAAGAATTTTTGCAGCGACATTTCATCCCCCCTGTCGCGGTTTTCCGCGCGAGAATTCATCGATAAAGCCAGCTAGAATCGGCGGGCTTCAGCAATAAGGGCTAAGCGCTGTTTTACATTCCTTCAACCAGAAAGCTGCGGGCGCGGTGTCAATCTGACTGGACGCAATAATATATCCTTTGGAATTGCCACTAAAGCAAGATTTGGTGCGTTTTCACCCAGGTATCATAACATATTTTGGGTGATGCTAATTCGCCAATGCAGCAATAGAAAGGGCGCTCGGCAATCTCCGTTAAAAGCGGCTAAGCCGTTCGGAAATAGATGCCGTAGCGCCCCTCATATCTCGGCCGATCTTACGATCAGGCCGGGGTGGCTTGTGAGAACGTTCGGATTGGACCTTAGAGAGGAGAGTAGTAGGTACTTTCCGCTTTCGGTCTGTCACGTAGCGAGCTCTTTACTGCTTTAGCCAGTGTTTTCCCAAAGACCACTACCGAAGAGCTAGGGACTGTTACTTAAGTGCTCTTTACTCAGCTTTTCGAGCGATAAGGGAAAGCACCACGATGCTCAGCGACATTGTCAGAACCAAAGCGCAAGTGCCCAGCCAGCCTGCCCAGTCATAGACGCCTGTTCCAAGGATGCTGCCCAATGCGCCGCCGATGAACATGAGGACAATATAGCTCGTGCTCAAACGTGTGCGAATTTCTGGTTCGAGCGATAGGAATGTCATGCGACCGGTAACATCAACCGAGGGCCCAACTGCATTTGTGATCAGCAGTGGGATAGTCAGCGTCCAGACATTCCAACCCATGGGGTACAGCAGGCCTATGCCAGCTAGCTGAAAAATGCTTACCATCACGCGTGCGTGTTTTGCGCCAACATGATCAGCCCAACGGCCGATGCGCGGTGTCATAAAGACGCTGATCAATGCAATTCCGGCAAGGTATCCGACTGTATCAACCCCATATCCCATGGCATCGCTGGTGAGATGTAGGGCCAACCCGAGCCAAAGAGCGATGAAGCTCCCGAAGTTGAGCGCCTGAATAAGCCCGGACACAAGCATGTCGCGATTGGATTTGGCCAAAGTGAAAACTGAAATCAGGAGCGCACCATAGCTCCGTTTGGATTTCGAGTTATCCTCCTGCCAATATTGCCCATCATCGCGCATGACGAAGGGCAACAGGGCGCTCACCAGAATCATCAATCCCACCGCAATCCAATAGACCGCGCGCCAACCGAATTGCTCGGCCACGATGCCAGCACCCACGCGCGAGAAAAGAACACCGAATACAAGGCCCGCGGTAAGCAATGCCGTGACTTGGCCAAGCCGCTCAGGCGCGACGCGTTTTGATGCGAAGGCCGGGATCAAGTAAGGCGCGATAGTGACAAAGCCGAGCAGGGTTGAGGCCAGCGTGAACAGCGCAAAACTGTCAGACAGCACCATTCCCAGCAAGAAAACCGTTTGTGAAGAGACGAATACCAGCGATAAGCGCCGGTTTGAATAGCGATCCCCCAACGGCAAAAGAAGAAAGATGCCGACGGCCAAAGCAAGCTGATTGAGCGCGGGAACTATGCCGATCTCGGCCTGCCCGACGCCAAACGTTTCCGCAACCTCGCTGATGATCGGGTGGATATAATAGGCATTGGCGCAGACCACCGAAATGGTCACTGCGAGTGCATATTCCTGCCGCCTTGTAAGGTAGGTTGGCGCTGAGCAAGCTTCTTCAGTTGTCGCTGGCGAAATAGACGGTTGGTTCAGAGCACACCCGCCTTCTTGGCCATGTCGATGACACCCTGCGCCAATTCGACCGGCCGGTCTTCTTGACAGAAATGCCCACAGGTCGAGAGCATATCATGTGGCAAGCCTTGCGCGCCGGCGATGTTTTTAATCAGCGGCGGAGCCAGGGTGCCTGTCACCGGGTCGTCTTTCCCAAATAGAGTGAGGAAGGGCTTGTCGAGGCCCGCTAACCCTTGCCATGCGGCTTTGTTCTGCTCGATCCCATCCATGCCATCTTCAACCGGAACCAAAGTTGGAAAAGCGCGCGCACCTGCTTTGCTTGGCTCATCGGGGAAGGGGGCATCATAGGCTGCGATCTCAGCTTCGCTGCGTTCGGTCGCGGTCGCGCGTTGCAGCAATTCGCCGATTTTGAACTCCGGCGAAGTCTTGGCAAATTCACGCCAGGCAAGGAAAGCGGGGGAGGGCGTGCCCCCGGTGGGCAGGAAAGTGTTCGAGGCGACCACATATTGGAAACGCTCCGGCGCCTCTCCAACCAGTCGCAAACCCAGCAAACCGCCCCAGTCCTGACAGAACAGACCGGCCGGATCAGGTACAACCGCATCACGCCATTGGCTGAGCCAACTAATGTGTCTGTCATAGGTGTAAAAGCCGATATCATCGGGCTTATCGCTCTTGCCAAAGCCGATAAGATCAGGGGCAAGGCATCGCAGGCCTGCATTTAGCAATTGCGGTATCATTTTGCGATACAGAAAGCTCCAGCTCGGCTCCCCATGGAATAGCAGGACCGCTGGTGCGTCTTTTGGACCTTCATCGACATAGTGCATCTTGCCGGAATGACCGTCACCCAAATCAATAGTTATCCAATTCTCCTTGAACGGATAGTCGGGAATATCGGCAAAGCGCGAAAGGTCAGCTGACAAGATTTGCATTTGGTAATCTCCCTCATCCGTTTCACAGATAGGTAGCACGAAAAAACCGAATGTGTTTGAATTTTGCACAAGGGCCGCCTTATGCCCTGTCGCAACAGCCACATTGGCTCAAGGGGATGCTGTACATGCAAGATGAGAGTGAAGAGCTGGCAGAGATTCGCCGTGCGGTCCGGGCACTGTGCGATGATTTCCCTGGCGAGTATTGGCGCGCAAAAGACGCTTCGCGCGACTATCCTGGGGAGTTTGTTGATGCTCTTACCAAAGCAGGTTTTCTCGCTGCGCTCATTCCTCCTGAATATGGCGGAAGTGGTTTAAGTCTCGATGCTGCCTGCGTCATCATGGAGGAAATTCAGGCCACCGGGTGCAATGGCAGCTCTGCGCATGCGCAAATGTATATCATGAATACCTTGCTGCGTTATGGGTCCGAGGAACAGAAGGCAGAGTATCTGCCGCGCATTGCTTCGGGAGATCTAAGACTTCAGGCCTTTGGTGTGTCCGAACCAACCAGTGGCACGGATACGCTTAGCCTGAAGACCAAAGCCGTGCGAGAAGGCGATGAATATATCGTCTCAGGTCAGAAAATCTGGACCAGCCGGGCTGAGTACTCGGATCTAATGCTACTTCTTGCACGAACAACCCCACGTGATGAAGTGGCCAAGAAGACGGATGGGCTGTCGATCTTCCTGGTCGACATGCAGCAGGCGCTTAAAAATGGAATGAGCATCAAGCCGATCCGCACAATGATGAACCATTCTTCATGCGAAGTCTTCTTCGATGATCTGCGTATCCCAGCCAGCAGTCTTGTCGGCGAAGAAGGGAAGGGCTTTCGCTACATCCTGTCGGGCATGAACGCCGAGCGCATTTTGATCGCGGCTGAGTGTATTGGCGATGCCAAGTGGTTTATCGAACAGGCCAAGACCTATGCCAGCGATCGTAATGTCTTCGCCCGGCCTATTGGCCAGAATCAGGGTGTGCAGTTCCCGATCGCACGCTCTTATGCGCAGATGTGTGCTGCCGAATTGATGGTTCATCATGCGGCAAAGGTCTACGATGAAGGCGGCAATCCCGGCGCGGAGGCCAACATGGCAAAGCTTCTGGCATCTGAGGCAAGCTGGGCGGCGGCTGATATGTGCGTGCAGACTTTTGGCGGGTTTGGATTTGCCGAGGAGTATGATGTGGAGCGCAAGTTCCGTGAAGCCCGGCTCTACACCGTCGCGCCGATTTCGACCAATCTGATCTTGTCTTATCTGGCTGAACACGTTCTGGGTCTGCCGCGCTCATATTAGCGCTTGTGCACTATTTGCCGTGAAATCGCTGGATTGAGCGCATTTCACTTGCAAGCTCTGATTAACTATGATTCTGTGCGGGTTGACGAGGGGATGATACCAAATGCGCAAACAGCCAAGAGAGCATGTGAAACAAAGCGTTGCGCTGGTTTTGCTTGTCGTGCTGACTGTGGGTGCAATCGCTGGGCCGACTGGTCTTTTGGCATGGGCGGAAAACTCCGAAGTCCTTTCTGAACGTCAAGATCGCGTCGCTATGCTTACCAAAAAGCGTGATGCGCTCAAGAATCGGGTTGATCTGCTTGATCCCAATGGCGCTGATCCGGATCTTGTCGGTGAATTGGTGCGTAGGGACCTGGGGGTAATTCACCCTGATGAAATCGTGGTCACACTCGAAGAAGAGTGAGCGTTTATATCAATTTGGCTTCCCAATCTCGCATTTTTAACCGGAATGGTGATTTAATACCTATTCAGCCGCGTTGACGTTGCGTAAGCCTATGCACAGTGCCATGAGGTTTCCCGGACGTTCGCCTTGCGAAATTGCTAAGGTGGATAACAAGAGAGAAGGGACCCTCAAGTGGCCAAGAAACCTGCTGCGAAGTCTCCTGCCCGCGCGAAGAATGTGGATTCGCCGGAAAAGATCGCTCCTTCCGAAGATCCTGACTTTATTTTGCATTCGCTTCAGGATGAGTTCGAAAAGGCGAAGAGCTTTGCCGCCACTGACGAACAAATGCTTGAGTTCTATCGTCAAATGCTGCTCATCCGGCGATTTGAGGAAAAGGCGGGCCAGCTTTATGGTCTCGGTCTGATTGGCGGCTTCTGTCACCTCTATATTGGTCAAGAAGCTGTCGCGATTGGTCTCCAATCCGCGCTCGACAATGAAAAAGACAGCGTGATCACCGGATACCGCGACCACGGGCACATGCTCGCTTATGGAATTGATCCCAAAGTCATCATGGCAGAGCTGACCGGCCGTCAGGCTGGTATCTCAAAGGGCAAAGGCGGGTCGATGCATATGTTCTCGACCGAGCACAAGTTCTATGGTGGACATGGTATTGTCGGCGCCCAAGTTGCGCTTGGAGGAGGCTTAGCGCTTGCACACCAGTACAATGACGACGGCGGCCTGTGCCTCGCTTACTTTGGCGATGGCGCAGCCAATCAGGGTCAGGTGTATGAGACGTTCAACATGGCGGCGCTGTGGAATTTGCCGATCGTGTTTGTGGTCGAAGACAATCAATATGCCATGGGCACGGCCAGCTCGCGTAGCTCCGCAGAAACCCGCTTTCACCGCCGCGGCACGGCTTTC
>JBCDKX010000154.1:0-8025 GCA_038746055.1 Pseudomonadota bacterium | reverse complement strand
GCCACCTTCGAAGGTGAACAGGGCTTCTCAACCTCCATCGTCGGACGCGTCTCTGAAGCGGTCTATGTCTCAGGCGGCATCACCGGCTCAACCGTCCGCGGAACAACCGCTGGACGCGTCGGTCTCACCTTCGGATTCTGAGCCACCACTCGTAGAACAGGGCTGCCATCATAGCAACGCCCGAGCAAATGATGGCAGTCCGAACGGGAGCGCCGCTATAGCAGCGCTCCCGTTCTTAGTTTGCTCAATCCAATAGCTGCCGTTGGGTCGCCAACTGACAGTCCGGTAAGCAGACCTGAATGCTTGCAAAAAGGCAAATGTATGGGGAGCATGGCCCTCTGACTCCCAAACGCCCATTGCGAAGCGATGGGTTCGGGGGGACATTGCTTTAAACCGCGCCAAGGTAGGTCCAGCGCTGCACCAGATTAAAGGGCTTCACAACGGCCTTGCCTGCTTAATCGAGACAGCGCGCCAAACACTCTGGATCGACTTGAGTTTGGAAGGGCGGGTCACAAGAAATGGCGTCAACATCTTATGGACAAGATTATGGTTTGCAGCTTGAGGCCTAGCCCTCAATCTCACCTTGGGGCGAAGAGATATCAATCAAGGTCCCTGCGGGATCGCGCACCAATGCCCGCCGCTGACCGTAAGGCATTAGGCGCGGCGTCTCGACAACCGCTGCGCCTGCTTGCTTTGCAGCAGTGAAACTCTGATCGCAGTCCTTTACAACCATCGTAACCATTGCGCCGCCAAATGACGTACGTGCTTCATCGGGAACTGTCGTTGAGTTCAGATCGAGAACACCAAACTCAAGGCCTGGCGTTTGCGGATGGGTCAAGATCACAAACCAGTCCGCATCGAAATGACGGGTCATGCCAAACACAGTCTCATAGAACTGTGCGGTGCCAGATACATCATCCGTCAGTACGCTAGTAAACAATCGGTCCATATGCATCTCCTATCGGTCTGTGTGCAGCTGGTCTTTGTAATGGGCCAAGGTCTGTTCGCTGGAGATCGCGGAGCGCAGATCAGCTGCGAGGTTTGATTTGAGTCGCTTTTTGATCCCGGAGAAGGCTTCTCTCGGGTTCCCCGCCAGCTGCGCAGTGACCGCTCTTGCCCGCGCATCGCATTCCAGCACAGGGACTAGCTCATCGAATACGCCTGCGTCTAAAGCTTCGCGTGGAGAGTACATCTCGCCGCTCATCAATGTACGATGACACCAATTCCTGCGGAGCCGAGCTTCGATAAGCTTGAACGCGTAAAGAGGCGGAACGATGCCGATCTTCACTTCATTGAGACCCCATTGGTAGCCCGTATCGGCCCCAATTCGGTAGTCTGCCGCCAGGATCGTAAAGAGCCCCATCGGGAAGACATGTCCTTGTGCAACGGCGACGATCGGCCCCGGAAACGAAACCATAGCTTCAATCAGCTCTCCGCCCGCTTTGACCATTTCGAGTGAGCGTTCGGCGTCACGCGCTGCGAACATTTTAAGATCGAAGCCGGCTGAATATGTGTTCGGTAAATCCGAGCGTAGCAAAACTGCGACCTTATCAGCTCGGGCCCGTTCGAGGGCTGTCGTAAGGTCCCTGAGTAACTCGGCGGTCATGATGTTGGCGCGGCCATCATCCATGGAAATGGTCGCAACCCCCTCCTCCAATGCGTATTTCACTGAGTTCACTCATGCTCTCCGTTTTCAGTTCTCGACCGCAATCCAAAACTGATGTAGACCAGTCAATATAATTATAGCTGAATGAGGAATTGCTATGCCGGCCGTCGGGAAACACCGTGCACCCATTATCGATGCAGCCATCATGCATTTCCGGCAGCAAGGCTATCCTGGGACAGGTCTTAACGACATCGTCAAGACAAGCGGAGCGCCCAAGGGATCACTCTATCACTACTTCCCCGATGGGAAGCCTTCTATCGCTGTCGCGGCTGTCGAAGAAGCTGCTCGCCGCATGGCAGTTACAATGAAAGAGATAGTCGATGAGAGCGACAGTGCGGGCGATTTCCTCAAAGGGTTTGGCAAGACGTTGGGCGATTGGCTAAAGGCATCAGGATATCGCGATGGCTGCCCCATGACGACGGTGCTCCTGGAACTTTGCCCTGAAGATCGCGACATCTCCAAAGCGGGGCGCACCGCATACAACCTACGAATAGATGGAATTCGCGAAGCGCTTGAACGCGACGGAATCTCACCGAGCCAGTCCGAGGATCTCGCCATTGTTTGGCTGTCCGCGCTTAACGGCGCTCTCATCCACGCACGGGTGCTCAAGAGCACAAGGCCAATCGAGACAGTCGCCAGGCTTTTGACCAAAGCCCTCCCGGCCCAAATCGCTCCGAAGGAACATGGCGGATGATCGATCACATCTCGATCCAAGTTCAGGACCTCGATACGTCGATAGCCTTCTATCAGACCATCCTCGCACCTTTGCGCTTCGAGCTCTTTCTCGACCCGGACCGAACGGCCGCCTTTGGCACCAAATATCCCCAATTTGGCTCAACCATCACGCGGAGCTGCCGATCTGTCGCGCCAAGCGAATGCTTCTAGTGCGGGCTTCTTTGCGGACTTCAACCGTATTCAGGATCTAACCGAGCAAGCAATATTCAACGCTGAACAAGATGTGCCAGGAGAGGGTTCTGATATCTTCAGTCAACAGACAGCCGAAAACACCTCTGGCATGGCAGCCACCTTGGCTGATGTTCGAGCGCTACTCCAACAGGCCATTAGCAACGACAATGGCCAGCCTATTGTGTTTGGCGGGGGCGGCAAGGCGTTGGGTGGCTCCGGCTTCTCTAACAATGCGAGTTTCGTCTGATGATTAAACCGGACTTTCTGGATGGCCTTGAGGTGATCTGCGAGAACGGACACTCGTTCAGAGCGAGCGTTTTATGGGTTTAACGGCAAAGACTGAGCTGGAATGCACCACCTGCGGTGCAACCCAGAGCTTTTCTGTCCGCGAGGTAAGAGCGATCAAGAAACGCATCAGAAAGGCTGATCGCTTGGTTCGAAGAGGAACTCACTTCGATTAGTGTTTAAGTGTTGGTGGAAAATCAGCCTCGGGGGAGCTAATTTCGATGCAGTGATGAGCACCAAGAGAGAGTGGACCGGTTGCCAAGAGACGCGTCGGCCTGATGCAGGACCTTAAAGACTTCATGATGCCAGTGTAGTGGGGCTCAGGACTTGGAGTGTCGGTTGTGGCCAATTGTATCTAGCTTGTCGGATCTGCGTCAGGTTGTGCTCTAGGCTTGGCTTGAATCTGCCGCGCCCGAGATTCACAGCCTTGGTCAGACTGAGGGGGAATGATTGAGAATGCAAACCAAGCAATCTGCGCGGAAGGCTCCGACTGACGTATTGAGTCGATATGTTCTTGATTCTCTCAGCTATGCTAGCAACACGATTGTAAATCGGCGGCGCCGATTATTGCGGGAAACTCGTAGAATGATAGCCCGCGACGGGCTTGAAAATTTTAGCGTACGAAGGCTCTGCGATAGTGCCAATGTGGCTCCTCGCACGCTTTACAACGCCTTCGGATTCAGGGAACGTCTGATCGCACTCGCGATCCGGGAAGGCTACGACATTTGGGCTGCGACAACAGATTACGATACGGATTCTTCCACACTGGTCGGCCTACTTGACCGCACTATAGCGCTCAACCAGCAAAATCTAATCGCTCGGAACAGCGCCGCAGCCATCTGTGCTATCTACTTCCAACCGGGCATCGACAAGAATGTTTGGGAAATGGTCCAAGATATGACGTTGGGCGTAATCAAAGAGTGGATGACGGAATTGAGTAAGCGGAATGAAGTGAAAGATGGGACCAACATTGATCATTTTGCGGCTGCGATGGCACATATGCAATTTGCCACGATCCACAATTGGTGTTGTGGCCGACTAAGTGACGAGGACTACATTCCCAGATTTGTCGAGAGTATGCTTTGGCTGATTATTGGAGCGTCTCGAGGAAGCACCGAGGCGGAAGCACGTGAGTTCCTTACTTACATCCACTCCGAGCAACGCCTTCCGCCAGTTTTTCAGTCCTGAAAAATGGCTGGCGACGAACCCTAGCTCGCCGCCAGCCATGCGTGAGGCTGGGGTCTTTGGAGAGAGTTAGAATTCAGCCTCAAATTCAAGCAGCCAGTTCCTGTCATCTGCCCATGTCTGGAAGTAAACGGTTGCAAGCGAAGCGAAGCGATAGTCCTTGTCAGTGAGATTGCGACCGGTCAGGCGAAGAGTGTAGTTGTCCCATGTGTAGGCGATAGATGCGTCCAACAATCCGTATCCAGGCTCAACATCGATCAAGCCAAAGCCATTCGCCAAGCCATGGTCGTCTATATAATTGAAGCCCGCACTCAGAAGAAGGTCTCCAGGACCAGCTTGCGTTTCGTAAGCAGCGCGGATCGAATAGTTGTAGTCAGGAACCCGCACCAATGCGACACCCGTCCGATCTGACACACTACCAGCTGTGCCAGCGGTAGCACCCGGTCCAATGCCTACACGCCGACCATCAACCCTACCATCTTCCACATCGCCATCCTGGATGCCGAGCAAGGCTGTAATCGTAAATCCTTCGAGCGCATCAAGAGCAAGTACTGCTTCAAACTCGAAGCCGCTTATCTCAACTTCCGGAAAGTTATTGACATAGGTTGTCGTACCTGGCCCAAAGTTTGGGGTCACAACGACATCGTCGATCTGGAAGTTCTCGACTTTGGTCAGAAAGTAAGCAGCATTCAGCGTCAATTGGCCGCCAAAGAGGGTATTTTTGGTGCCTAGTTCATAAGCGGTGACAAGTTCGGGCTCGAATGTTGCGAAGTTGTTCTCGGGACAGAGGACCTCGTTAGGAATCGCATCGCCATCATCGGGCAGGCAGTTCGATTGCCCTTCAACTTGTTCAGCCAATGTGCCACGTATGGAAATACCACCTGAACGAAAACCCTCTGCCCTGGAGGCGTAGATTAACGTGTCGTCGGTCGCCTGCCAGTCAATCGCAAATCGCGTGACCACATCGTCGAATGCAGCGTTATTTGTGATTGGAACGACAATTGGGACTGCGCCCGGATCGTTTGGTGGCGCAACTACCGAAAATGCGCTGGCCCCATCTCTTGTTTCATCAATGTAGCGCGCGCCAGCCGAGACCTTAAGTCGATCGGTTATCTGCCAGTCAATATTGCCGAAGACTGAGAAGCTCTCATTGTCTTCCATTGACAACTGAAACACCGCTCCGTTTGTCGTCTGGTCCAGCACGACTGTGGCATCATAGTAATAAAGACCGACAAGATAGTCGATTGAGCCGACAGATCCGGCCAGGCGGAGTTCTTGCGTAAATTGCTCAAACGTTTGGTCACGGATGGTATGCAAAACGCCTAAGGGGTTAGCGGCCGAGGCGAGCAACAGGTTTACGCCTGCGAATGGGCAGCCGGGGGATGACGAGCAAGTCCCGTCAAAATCCTGCAAAACCAAGTCTTCGCTATCGAGGTATGCGGTAACCGATGTGAGCTCTCCGATCGGAGTATCCCACGTGAAGGTCGCATTGAGGATCGTTGTGGTTAGCTCATCGCGATCTTCGAAGTCGTTTAAAATCTGACGAGGCTCAAGGCCTGCGAGGCTACCGGTTTGCGCATTGAAACCTGGAGTCTGGGTGAGGTCGGTACCGAATAGTCCGCTTAAAACCCCCGTGGTGAAAACATTGCCGTACTGTACGGGAGATCCGCCACCGTCCTGATTAAACCAATCAACGGTGAACTTTGCCGTGAAGTCATCCGAGAGGTCGTATTCAAGGGCGGCGTTTAAGCCTACGTACTCAATTCCGCCTGCGGATTCACCGGTGAATAGATTGTCTAGAAAGCCATCATTCTCGCGATAGGTACCACCAATCTTGAGCCCACCATCCTCGCCGAGCCCAATGTTTGCAATCCCACGGAGAATGATCTCATTGTGGGAGCCATAGGCCACAGAGCCACGAAAGCCGAGTTCCCGTGTCGGAGCTGTTCTGGTGACGTTGATTACCCCGGCCGTCGTGTTCTTGCCGAAAAATATACCCTGCGGTCCGCGATTGACCTCGATCTGTTCAATATCAAAGGCTTCAATCAACTGGCCAGTGTTTGTGCCTAAGAAGACTCCGTCGATTGTCACCCCGGCGGAAGGGTTCTGAGTCTTCTCAACTCCAGCGTAACCCAAGCCCCGAATAAAAATTGCACCGCCGCCCGGTTGAGCTCCGGTTTGACCTATGAATGTGTTTGGGGCGAGCCCAGATAGGTCACCAAGATTACGGGGAGAGAGCTGCTCGATAGTTTCTGAGGTGATTGCGGTTACCGCAATCGGCACCTGCTGTAGGTTCTCCTCACGACGCGTGGCCGTCACAATGATATTGCCAGGCCCTTCCAAAGCTTCTGTCGCCTGAGCTCCAGTGGTTTGTCCATCCTCTGCAGTTGCAGCCAAGCTTTGCGCGTTGGCCGCAGAACTGATCCCGACAAATGCACAACCTGCAGCGAGCATTCCACGTGACGCCGAACGAATGACACCACTAGCTCGCGGCTGCTGTCCCAGCTTTCTCATTTTTACCCTCCCAAGAAACGTTTTTTTCCAATGTTTCGCAGAGTCCCTGTGACAATCCACTATCAAATATAGTATGCGTGTTAATTTTGAGATTTCGCCTATATAGGCCGAGCTATGGCTCTGACCTTTTTGCTTTGGAGCAAGGACGATACAGCCGCACATTGGAGCATGGGCAGCGAAGAGCCAGCTACAATTATATGTCAGCGCATTGCGGAACGCGTTGCCTTAGGAGGCCTAATATTACTCATGTTTCGTCCATCTATTTGTCTTGAACAATCAGAGCATTCAATCTCGACGAGGACCGGGGATATCCATTGACCGACATTGTACTTCGAAAAGACCATGAGAGCTGGACTGAGCTGACTCTCAACCGGCCGGACAAACTCAATTCCATGAATGTGGAAATGTTCAAGCGGTTGCGTAGCCATATTCTTGACCTTGCCGACGATGAAAGTGTGCATTGCGTTGTATTGCGCGGGGCCGGACGATGCTTTTCGGCGGGTCACGATCTGGGGGACATCGCCCAAGGTGAAGACGCACCATCGCGCGGTTGGCATTCTGAAACGTTGCGCTTGATGGAGAAAATGCCCAAGCCTGTTATCGCAGCCGTACATGGCCATTGCTATACTGGCGCTCTGGAAGTTGCCCTGGCAGCGGATTTCATCATCGCCGCGGGTGACGCCCGGTTTGGAGATACGCACGCAAAGTTCGCGCTCACACCGGTTTGGGGGATGAGCCAGCGCTTGCCGCGGCGAGTCGGCATTGCGACAGCGAAACGCCTTATGTTCACGGCCGATATACTTGATGCAGAAGAGGCGGTGCGAATTGGGCTTGCTGAACTTGTTATTGATGACGACAATTTCGAGAATGAGATAGCTTCATTGGCAAAGAGGATTTCTGCGAATTCACCCTTTTCTCAGGCAGCTGTCAAAAGGCTGTTGGAAGCGAACGATGCCCAGCCCATAGATGCCGGATTGCAACGCGAAGTCATGGATTCCGAAGGTACTGGGCCAGACATGGAGGACCGCATAGCTGTCTTTCTGAGCAGATCCTCATGAGCCCGCAGCTAAAGAAGCAATTAGGAAACTCGAATGAATATCAATACTGGTGCGGAGCTTGACGAATTCCGTTTGGAGGTTGCTGAGTTCTTGGACCATGCTCCGACGGATGCTATTCGCGAGGCGGGGCAAAAGGCAACCAGCGTCTTTACAAACTTCGAGCAAGCGCAGGCTTGGCTTGGGATACTCAATAGCAGAGGCTGGGCAGCGCCAGCTTGGCCAGAGAAGTATGGCGGCACTGGATGGTCGCTCGAGCAGCGTTATGTTTTCGAGGAAGAGTGTCGTAAACGTGAACTACCTTCGCTGTTGCCTAACGGACTAAAGATGATTGGTCCTCTTATTATTGAGCTGGGCACCGATGAGCAAAAAGCCAAGTATCTTCCTAGAATTCTAGCGGGCGAAGACTATTGG
>JBCDKX010000153.1:0-8152 GCA_038746055.1 Pseudomonadota bacterium | reverse complement strand
TGGCGGCAATGCCCGCATTCGTGACTTTGTCACTGATCTTGAAGGCTTTCCCACACTCGACAGCAATGGCCGTTTGGAGTTCAGCTTTTCCGCAACTCTGGTGCTTGGACAGAACCAGGAAGCGGCAGGCAGATTGCGTGGCAGAGTGCCGATCAGCGTCGAGTATCCCTAAAGGCCGGCGCAATCGCACTGGTGCTGTACGCACTGAGGGCCTATATCTTGCCGCATCATGCGCAGCCGACTTGCCAATTCACGCTTTAATCCAGCGCCGGGGATAGCCGATTTCTGGAATGAGTTCCGGAAGCCCAACCCCTATCGCTTGCCAATCTTGCTCGCCTCGTCGGTACCGTTCGGTCTCATCTTCTGGTGGCTTTCGGGAGAGACAATCTACAAAGATCCCGAGCGACCTTCGATCACCTATATCACCACCTTTGACCCCAATCGAACCGATGCCGAGATCATCGCATCAAATGAGTCTAATCAGGAAGTCAAAGATCTGCGTGAGGCGGCGCAGGAGGAAGTGGCCCAGCGCAAGCGTGACCTGTACAAGGCACTTGGCGCGGCCGCTGGGATGGATGTTGAAGAAATTGACCGGCGCGGGCGTGAAGCACGCGCAGCCGAAGCTGCTGAACGGGAGGCAGAGCGCGACGCCCTGTTTGGTCGATCTGCCGAACAGGAAGGCGGTGATGCAGGCGCAGCGCCGCAAGAGGCCAACTCAGAAAGCCCCGCGCCATAAGCCTGGGCGCAGTTAGTGACGCCGATTGGATGGCAGCAACCGCGCGGGCAGCGGCGCGCGCCTATCCTTTGTGTCGTCCCAATCCGGGGGTCGCTGCTCTGCTGGTAAAAGATGGCCGGGTGATCTCACGCGGGTTGACGCAGCCAAGCGGGCGACCGCATGCAGAGGCTCTGGCCTTGCAAGCGCTC
Organism: Pseudomonadota bacterium; assembly: GCA_038746055.1. GTDB lineage: Bacteria > Pseudomonadota > Alphaproteobacteria > Sphingomonadales > Sphingomonadaceae > Erythrobacter. The sequence goes on along the minus strand of JBCDKX010000153.1, from coordinate 7,228 downwards.
GGTAATGAAAACGCCAAGAGCATGACGATGTATGTCACGCTTGAACCATGCGCACATAAATCTGAGCGTGGTCCAGCGTGCAGCGATCTTATCGTCGCCGCCAGGCCTGACCGAGTGGTCGTCGGCCAGCTGGATCCGGACCCGCGCACCAATGGGCAAGGAATTGAGCGCATGCGCGCTGCTGGAATCGAGGTCACACTGCTCGAAGACGCGGTCTCGCGCAGCAGCCTCAAAGGCTTTCTAGCGCGTGAGACACTTGGGCGACCTTATGTGACCCTGAAACTTGCAATGAGCATGGACGGGCGCATTGCGCTGCCCGATGGATCGAGCCAGTGGATCACTGGGGAAGTGGCGCGCGCGCATGTGCATGCGCAGCGAGCGCGGCAAGATGTGATCCTAGTAGGCGGCGGGACATGGCGCAGTGACAAGCCGCGTCTCAATGTGCGCCTGCCTGGCCTTGAAGAACGCTCGCCTGAACGGGTCTTGTTGACCCGCGGAGTTGCTCCGGATGGCGTCCGCGTCATCAATGAGCCCGCGCAGATTGCGCATCTTGAAGGCGCACAAACGCTCTACATCGAGGGTGGCGCCGAGGCAGCGGCCAGTTTCCTGACGCAAGACCTCGTCGATGAACTTCATCTCTATCGTGCGCCAATTGTGATCGGAGAGGGTCTGAATGCCCTTGCAGCTATCGGCCTGAAACACCTCGCCGATGCACATGACCGCTGGAAACTGATTGAGACGCGCCAACTTGGCAGCGACAGCTTCACCTCCTATGTGCGCACTCGTTAAGAGGGAAGTTTCGCGATGTTTACTGGAATAGTTACCGCTATTGGCACGGTCGCCGAAGCGGATCAGCGCGGCGATCTGCGCCTGCGCATCGGTGCCCCGCTCGACCCTGCGCGGATTGATATTGGTGCTTCGATGGCTTGCTCAGGCGTGTGCCTCACTGTGGTTGCGCGTGGCGGTGAGGCTGGCGATGCTTGGTTCGATGTCGATGTCTCAGGCGAGACCGTCAGCCGCACGCATGCCGGCATGTGGGAGACCGGCGCCAAGCTCAATCTGGAGCCTTCCTTGCGCCTCGGTGACGAGCTCGGCGGACATATCGTCACCGGGCATGTCGATTGCGTCGGCGAGGTTGTCTCAGCGGAGGAGACCGGCGACAGTTGGAAGATCATCATCCGCGCGCCCCATGAAATGGCACCCTATATAGCGGGTAAAGGCTCGATCACAGTCAATGGCGTCTCACTCACCGTGAATGAGGTGCACGACCAGGCCGATGGCGCGTGCGACTTTATGTTGAATATCATTCCGCACACTGCCGAAGTCACAACCCTGGGTGCGCTCACAGGGGGCAGTCAGGTCAATCTCGAGATCGATGTGCTTGCGCGCTATCTTAAGCGCATGCAGGGCCTCGCCGCACAGAGATAACGCACATACGAAAAAGGCGGGCCAAACTGGCCCGCCTCTTCTTTGGTCCGTTAAGACCGCAGATCAATTCTGCGTAACGGTAGCCACATTGTTGGCGCCGACTTGGCTGACATCGGAGAAGTTGCCAGTGCCGCCTTGGGTCACGGTAGCCAAATTGTCACTGCCGTCTTGCAGGATAGACGAGTCCGCTTGCAGTCCGGACTGCGTCAGCAATGCGGTGTTATCCGAACCGAGCTGGTCGATCAGCGAGTCATTTTCATCACCCGATTGATCAACCGTCGCGGTGTTGTCCGCACCGACGTTGATCCCTGAACTTAGGAACCCGCCGAGAACATCACCCTGATTGACGGTCGAGGTGTTTTCAGAACCCAACTGACTTACAGTTGCAGTCTGGCCTGTGCCCCGCTGGACAATGCCTGAGGTGTTGTTGGTGCCACCCTGCGTGACCTCAGCCACCTGGAATAGGCCCGCACCGAGACCGGGAACAAAGACACTGCCATTGGTACCCTGATCGATGGTGGAGCTTGCGCCGATGCTGCCCGAGAGCTGCTCAACGAAGGCACTTTGGAACCCACCGGTCTGAGTGATGGTCGAGGTGCCGTTGTCACCCGCCTGGATCACGCCGCTATCGGTCTCGTCGATAAACGAACCCGCGCTATTGGCGAGACCGCCCTGAGTCACCGTCGAGGTGTTACCATTGCCCGACTGCAGGATGTTGGCCTGGTGACCACCAAGCGGATTCTGCGTTACCGTCGAAGTGTTGCTGTCTCCGCTTTGGGTGACAAGCGCGCCCGAGAGAACAGTTGCGGACTGGGTGATGGTCGAGGTGTTACCTGCGCCAGTCTGCGCCACATCAGCACCGTTCAAAGTGCCGGTTTGGGTAATGGTCGAGGTGTTATTCTCGTCTTCCTGCAGAACCACGGCATTGGTGAAATCGCCGCTCTGATTGACATCAGAGCTTTGGTTCGTACCCGCCTGATCCACCGTTGCAATGTTCGGCGATCCGGTCTGCGTCACAATCGACGAGCTCTCATCGGACTGCTGACTGACGTTGGCGATTGCGCCAGCGCCGCCCTGTACAACCACAGAGCTGTTATCATCACCCTGCTGATTAACATCGGCAAAGCCATCGGTGGAATTCTGCGTAACCGCAGATGAGTTACCAATGCCAGCAGTCAGAACGATCGCCTCGTTGTCAGCGCCGTTCTGAGTGACTTCAGAGCTGTTGCCATCACCCACTTGCATGACATCCGCGTCTTGGCCCGTGCCGGTCTGCGCAACAATGCTGGTATCAGTCGCGCCGGAAGCGTCGAAGTCCACGCCTTCCTGATTGACCACAGCGAAATTGTCCGAGCCGCCCTGATTGACAGTTGAGCTTGCGCCATCGCCGACCTGATCGACATCAGCTTCCACATCCGTGCCGGTCTGGGTTACGAACGAGGTGTTGCCATTCGCGCTTTGCAGCACATCGGCAATGTTGCTGTTGTTGAGCTGAACAACCTCAGAGGTGTTGTCATCACCCGACTGATCAACCGTTGCAAAGTTGAAACCGGTCGCGTCACCTTGCTGATTCACGATCGAGCTGTTGTCATCGCCACCTTGGTCAACGATGATATCACCTTCAAGCCCAGACTGCACCGCGTTGGAAAAGTTCCCTTCGCCGGTCTGGTCAAGATCAACATTGCCGTCCATGCCGCTCTGCGTGACGAAAGAAGTGTTTCCTCCGCCGCGCTGGAACACATCGGCAAAGTTGCTGTCGTTACTTTGGGTGACCTCGCTCGTGTTCATCACACCTGCTTGATCGACGACAGCCTGCTGATCAGTGCCGCTTTGCGCCACAATAGACGAACCGAAATCGCCGGTCTGATCCACGTCAGCATCACTGAAGCTTCCAGCCTGTGTCACGGTCGAGGCGTTGCCGTCGCCTTCCTGGAAGACATTGGCATTCACCTCATCACCGCTTTGCGTGATGCCCGATGAGCTACCGACGCCGCCCTGAGTAACCACAGCCACGTCAAGCGAGCCGCTTTGTGTAACTGAAGAGCTTTGATTGTCACCTACCTGGGAAACCGTTGCGCTGCCGTCGGTACCAGACTGCAGCACAGTGCTTGAGTTCGCCGCAAAGCTGGCGTCAAGGTCGAACCCTTCCTGAGTGACCTCGGCAACATTGCCAGAACCAGACTGCTCGACGTTCGAGCTATCAAATTCGCCGTTTTGAGTGACGGTAGCGGTTTCGCCGCTGCCCGACTGGATGCCAGAAGAAGAGCTGTTGAAGCCATTCTGGTTGACGGTGAAGATACCGTCTTCGCCCGGCTGGTTGACTAGCGCGAAGTTGTCATCACCGCTTTGGTTGATGTCCGCTTCATTGTCCTCGTTACCGGACGCAGGAGCGCCATTACCCTGACTGACAACGCGTGCTTCGTTGCGATTACCGCTCTGGTTGATGTCCGCAAGGTTGCGCTCGTTAATCTGACGCACCACTGCTATGTTGTCATTACCCTCCTGCGTGACGAATGTTTCGTTGTCGTCATCGCCTGGACCGAACGCATCCAGCCCCTGCTGGACATCAGACATGTTGCCGTTACCAGACTGGATAATGGTCGCTTCCTGATTGTCGGAGATATTGCCCTGCAATACGATCGAATTGTTGCCCATCCCCGTCTGCGTCACCAGCGCGTCACTGTTTGAGGCGTTCTGGGTGATGAGAGAGGTGTTGTCGACTTCGGTTTGCAGCACTTCAGCGTTCTGATTGTTGTCAAGCTGCTGCGTAATCGTGCTTGTCAGACGCTCACCAAGCTGATCAACATCAATCGTGCCGTCTTCGTCAGACTGAACGATGTTTGAGATGTTGTCATCGCCATCCTGCACCACATCAGCAAAGTTGTCGGTATCAGACTGACTGATCGTCGATGAGTTACCAATCCCGGTCTGAGAAAGCAGAACTTCCATATCGACACCGCTCTGGATGACCGATGAGCTTTGATCATCGCCTACTTGCGTGGACTGCACATCCTGGTTGTCACCGGACTGCGTAACCGTGCTTGTGTTGGTGACGCCATCAACAACGCCGATCTCGGAACCTTCTTGTTCGATCGTAACATTGCTGTTGTCAGCGCTTTGATCAACGGTCGAGTCGTTTCCGCCATCAGGGCCGTTCTGAGTGACAGTGACAACGCTGTTGTCACCAGTTTGTGTAACTACGCTTTGGCTCTGCCCAAGGGCAGGCGCAGCGGTTGAGAGTGCGAGAATACTCACACCGAGCAGTGCGGACTTTTTCATCTAGGATTTCCCCCATACACCGACGCCGATTCGGCGCCTCTGGGAGTCTCGTTAACATATTAGAAACCATTCGCAAGACTGCGAACTGTTCTCATGAGAGAATCTTTTTTCTGTCCCAAAATGGAAAAGGTAGACCCGCAAATGGAAAGGGGCGAGCAACACTATGCGCCCGCCCCTTTCCTTAGATTTTGTGCAGTGTATCGCTTATCGGCGTGCGGTCCGCCCGGTTTCAGTATCATATCCATCGACGCTTTTGGACACCAGGACATTTACCGCAACCCGGCGGTTTTGTGCCTTTCCTTGGGCAGTGGAGTTGTCCGCGATGGGATTGGATTCGGACATACCGGTTGGCGTCAACATCCGATAGGGAGCCCAACCGCACTGTTGCTGCAGGAAGTTCACTACCGCACCAGCGCGCTTCTCCGACAGGCGCTGATTGAGCTCCTGACTGCCGGTTGAATCGGTGTAGCCAACGACAAGCAGAAGCGCGTTGTCAATCTGGTTAGCCTCGGTAGCCGCATTACACAGCTCACCGCGAGCCTCCGTCGAGAGACTTGAGCGACCTGTCGCAAAGTACACATTGGTGGTCGATTTGACGTTGTACTGGTCAATATCGCCGAAGCGGCCACGCAACTGCTCAGTGGCAATGGCATTGGCTTCAATACCATCCGCATTCTGGCCGATCATCGCCTCATTGCGAGCAAAGCGTGGATTGGTGCCCTGCGCGATCATCAGCGCAGTTTCATAATCGTTGCCTGAGAAGCGAATACGTTCAGCAGCAAGGCCGCCGGTCCATTCGCGGGTCGATACCTTCACTGGCAGGCCGTCGAGCAGAGCGTCCGGCCCAAGATCCTGAGTACCAAGGCCAAGAAAGCCGCCCTTGGCCAGAATGCGCGTTTCTTCCGTAACAGAGAGCATAACGGCCTGGCCATCATCCATAGTCACTTCAACACGGTCGCCGCGGCGCCCAGACACAAAGCCTTCAATGTCAGGGCCGGCAGCCAGATCACCGAGCGCACCGGGGCGCGGCGCGGTTACTGTGGTTAGTACCTCAGCTGGGCCATTGGTTGTTGGAACAGGCTGAACATTTTGCGCAAGCGCACCGCTTGCCAAAACACCGCCCGTAAGCGGAAGCGATAGAGCTGCGGCCGTAAGCAGCGCCTTCGGGGTAGTCCAAGTCATTGTCATATCTTGTGATCCTTAATGCATAGCCATCAGCCACTCGGTTTGATGTTACAAATCAGCAGCGTTTTCACCACCGCCCCATATCTGTTTCATCATCGTCAGGCTGACATGCTCTCCCCCCACTCAAAAAACGGTTAATTATCTCGGATTACTGCATTAGTCGCACGTATCACGTTTGTGCGAGGACCAAAAGGGTGCGGACCTCAACCTTGCGCCCAGATGAACAAAATTAACGATAACGCTCTTGGCGCGGTTATCCAGTGGCTCGGGTGCGATGAGCGGAAGTGAGGCAATGATTCTGCATTGGTCTGATCCCCGCCCACACTCACTTCCTCTCAGAATCGGTCACTAGAAATCGCAAAAGGGCGCAGAGCTGTCACTCCGCGCCCTTCGCGCTCCTATCTACGGATAAAGCGATGTCGGATCACATCTGAGTGATCTCATCGACCATGCCGCTTCCTTCCTGGTCAATCGTAAGGTCAAAGCCATCGTTGACCTACTCGATTGTGACATCAGCCTCTGCGAGCACGATGGACGAACTGAGAAGCGCCATTATAGAGACAGCTGCGACATCAACCGATGCATTCATGCAAGCCCTGTGTTGCCGATAAGCCCTTAACTTCTGGTCGCACAAAAGGGTTACGAAGCAACGCTAGGCACACCTCAGGACATTCCCTCAGCACCAATCCGCTTTTGCGACTATCCGTGCGCTTGCTCGGCTCCTAACTCAGAGAAACCTCGCAAGAGCAGGATTAAGCTGCTCGAGGAAAAGGAGCCCTTGGTGCTTTGGACCTTCCTACAGTGACCCATTCGTGGCTTGATGCTCAGCCCATGCCGCAATCATCGCCAAAATCACGCCGCAAACCGTGCTCAACCCGCTCTCGCCCACCGGCTTTCACACCGGTAAAGCTACGCGGGCGTAAGGATGGGTGGAGCCCGGAGGTGCAATGTGCGTTTCTTGCAGCGCTGTACAAGACAGGTTCAGTCACGGCGGCGGCCACGTTGGTCGGGCGCAGCCGGGCAAGCGCCTACAAGCTTCGCGAAAGACGCGGAGCGGAGAGCTTCGCGAGGAGCTGGGACCAGGTGCTTAGCGGTCCATCCAAAGACGGATCTCGCCCAACCCGAAGGCGCCCGGTTGCCGATTGGCGAAAGTTGACACGTGAAGACCTCGACTGGCGGAGCGACCAGGGCTTTTGGAAGCCCATCCTCTACCATGGCAAAATGTGCGGCATCGCCCGGGAACCTGACAATACTGCGCTTTTGCGGCTCATGTCACGGCTTGGTGGAGGACGGACCTTGCGCCAGATCCCCATGCCAAGAGTAGTTGTAAAAACTC
>JBCDKX010000152.1:0-8163 GCA_038746055.1 Pseudomonadota bacterium | reverse complement strand
TATTGGGTGTGCTTGCGCTTGCCTTGGGGCTGGCATTCGTGATCTTCCGCACGCCTGACACCGACGCTGAGGCTATGCGCGCAAAATATGGCAGCGCACCTTCGCAATTTGTCGACATCGGTGACGGCGTCACCGTGCATTTGCGCGATGAGGGACCCAAGGATACGCAAAGCCCGCCGATCATCCTACTTCACGGCTCTAATGCCGATTTGCACACATGGCAGCCATGGGTAGAGGGCCTCAAGCAAGACTACCGCATCATCCGCTTCGATCAAATCAGCCATGGCCTGACCGGCGGCGATCCTTCTGAAGATTACAGCCGCGCAAATTTCGCCAGTGATGTTGTCGAACTGGCAGATGCAATGGGCCTCGACCAGTTCATCCTCGGCGGTAATTCAATGGGCGGCAAGCACTCGCTTGCGGTTGCAAGCCTCTATCCCGACCGTGTCGCAGGCTTGATCCTCGTCGATGCGAGTGGTGCTCCGCGCGCTGAGGTGGAGCAGCTGATGGATCCCGCTGATTTGGAGGATGATGACGGTGGCAACATTGGCTTTGCTATTGCCCGCATGCCCGGGATCAATCTTATCGCACAGCAAATCACGCCGCGCTCGATTATCAAGCAAAGCCTTGAGCAAAGCGTCTCCAACCAAGCCGTAGTTACCGAAGAAGCGGTTGATCGCTATTGGGAGCTGTTGCGCTATCCCGGCAATCGCGCCGCCACCATGGTGCGCTTTGCGAGCGACTATAAACCGCTCACCAAGGCCGAAATCGCTGCGATCCGTGTTCCAAGCCTGATCTTGTGGGGTGAGGAAGATCGCCTGATCCCGGTTGAGGCGGGTCAATGGCTCGATCAGACGCTGCCGAAGAGTGAGTTGGTGGTATATCCCGAAATCGGCCATTTGCCGCATGAGGAGGTCGCGGCTGAAAGCTTGGCGGACCTTAAAGCATGGCTCGCTGTCTTCGCGGAAGAAGAACCTCGGGGCTAGTCTCGGAGCACCGCTTAACCATCAGTATTAACGTCGATTTCTTTCGCCTATGGACGCGACCCCGCAAGTCTGGCTACATCGATTGTGCGCTGCACATTGGATTCGAGGGATCAACAGTTGAGAAAATTGGGAATGATCGGCGGGATGAGCTGGGTCTCGACCCGCATCTACTATGACCAGATCAACCGAATAGTGCAGCGTCGGGCGGCACCAATGGCATCAGCGCCACTGCTGATCGAAAGCCTCGACTTTTGCCAACTGTTTGCATTGCGCGAAGACAAGGAATGGCAGCGCGCGAGCGAGATACTGCGCGAAAGTGCCAAGCGGCTTGAAGGTGCAGGGGCGCAGGCGCTGATCATCAACGCCAATTCGATGCATAAGCTTTATGATGACATTGTGGGCGCGGTTGATATTCCAATCCTGCACATTGCCGACCATGTAGGTCTGGCGCTCAAGGCGGCTGGATGCAAAAGCGCTGCTCTGTTGGGCACACGCAATGTGATGATGGAGAGCTTTTATCGTCGGCGATTGATTGCTCAAGGCGTCGATCTGCTGCCGCCCAATATGACCAATGTCGAGATTTTGGATCGTATCATTTATGACGAGCTGATGGTCGGTAAGATCACCCGCGATGCCGAGCGGGCGATGAAGACGATCATCACCAACAAATCGCAAGAGGGTGCCGAGGCAGTTGTGTTGGCATGCACAGAGTTCAATTTGGTGGTTGACGTGGATGCCAACGTTCTGCCGGTGTTTGACTCCACTCGCATCCATTGCGAGGCCGCTGCTAACTGGATCCTTGAGCAGGATGTCGTGAACTAGAACTCGGTTTACCGCTGATAAAAAACAGTTGGTCGCATACGCGGAATCTCCGGGGTGCATGTTTAGGTTGTCCTGCTTAGGCGCGAATCAGCGCTTGTCACCAAAAGTAACAGACAAGCATGGGTCTTCGGGTCGCGCCGATGACCCGAGAGCTAATAAGCTCTTGGGACCGTTTACCACCCCCCATTGCACCCGGTAGACGGTCCCATTTTTTACTTTTCAGTAGCGATTCGCCGCGCCACGCAAGCTGTCCACCACAATCGTGGCAGGTTGCCGGTCTGTTCTGGTTGAGCCACTTTCACTGCTCACCTAAGCGATAAAGCTGTGAAGACCCGAGCTCCTTTTGCTGCCGATCCTGACGCTCATGGCGGGCGCGAATTTGGCGGTCTCCAGACCCGCGATCTTTCGAATGTAAGGATACAGGTTGAACGTCGCGGGCCGCGCAGCGATTTTCAGCGCGATCGGGACCGGATTCTGCATTCGATGAGCTTTCGTCGATTGAAATCGAAGACACAGGTGTTCATCGCGCCAGATGGGGATCACTATCGGACGCGCCTCACTCACACGATTGAGGTGGCTCAGATCGGGCGCGTGCTGGCCAGAGCGCTAGGCGTGGACGAGGATCTCACCGAGGCCCTGTGCCTGGCTCACGATCTTGGACATCCGCCTTTCGGCCACGCTGGAGAAGAAGCACTATCTGAGGCAACGGCCGATTACGGCGGTTTTTGTCACAATGCGCAGACCTTGCGCACGGTTATGCGGCTTGAAAGTCCCTATCCGACCCATGACGGGCTCAACCTGACGTGGGACCTGCTAGAGGGCCTTGCCAAACACAACGGTCCGGTAACTAAACCCAATTGGGCGCTTGCCGAACTTGACGAAGCGTTCCCGCTTAACCTCGCCGAATGGCCTTCGATTGAAGCTCAGATCGCCGCGATTGCTGATGATATTGCCTATGATAATCACGATATCGACGATGGTCTTCGCGCGGGATTTCTAACGCTCGATGACCTTATGGAACTCGATTTTCTGGCGGATCAATGGCGGATGGTCGAACGGCGTTTTCCTCAGGCGCCGCGCGACCGGCTCTTGCGAGAGTTGATCCGCGATCAGATCGGACTGATGGTGAACGATGTGATAGAGCACACTAGGGCTTCGACACGAGTACATAAGAGTGCTGCGCAAGTCCGCGCAGCCGGGCAGCAGTTGGCGGGTTTTTCGCCGGAGATGGCGGTACGAGAACGCGAGCTAAAAGCTTTCATGTATCGAAAGCTCTATTACCACACTGAACAAGTTTCGGCGGCGAACCACGCGCGCGAAGTCGTCGCGAGGTTGTTCGCTGCCTACTCGCAAGACACAGGTCTTATACCGCGTGAATGGCGAGAACGTCTGCCAGCTGAAGAGCCCCACCGTTCGCGCATGATTACTGACTTTATCGCTGGTATGAGCGATCGTTTTGCGATGCAGGCCTATCGCTGCATCCATGGCGACGTGCCGGAGGGACTCATCAATGTCTGAAATAAGCGCACTGCCAGAATCTCCGGTACGCGTCGGTCTTGTGGGGGCAACCGGATTAATCGGGCGTCGCCTTATTGAAATCTCGAGTGCGGGCGAGGCCGTGCGCATGGTGGGCATTGCTCGGCGTGAGCCCAAACTGCCCAGGGGTGCAAAGGTAGAGATGTTTGTTGCTGATGTGGGTAAATGGGGCGAGGTGCTTGAAGCAGTAAAGCCGCGTGCCCTCATCTGTGCTCTGGGCACAACCTGGCGCAAAGCGGGGCGGGACGAAGCGGCCTTTAAGGCGGTTGACTATGACCTGATTGTCGCAACCGCCGAGGCAGCCCATGCGGCGGGTGTTTCCAATCTGGTCATGGTGAGCTCTTCAGGGGCCAATCCGCGCGCCAAGAGCTTCTATTTACGCACCAAGGGAGAGACCGAACAAGCCATCTCAAAAATTGGTATCAACCGCGTTGATATCCTGCGCCCAGGATTGTTAAAAGGCACGCGGCAAGATGATCTGCGCCCTCTAGAAACGGTCGCGCAGATCGCCAGCCCGGTGCTCGATCCGCTCCTGCCAAGCAAATGGCAGAGTTATCGTTCCATCAGCGCTGATCTGGTTTGCGAAGCCGCCATGGGCCTGGCGCTGCGGAAGGCTGCTGGGTGTTTTAGGCACGACAATGACGCAATCAAACGCGCGGCGCGTGACTGGCGCGCCAAACAAGCTCCCAAACAGCAACAGGGGGATTGAATGGACTGGCCGTTGGTCTTTAGCGCAGGAAATCTGCTTGCCCTTGTCGCTTGGGGCGCCTTGATCCTACTCCCACGTTGGTCCGCCTTGCTATCCGCTATACTCTATCTTGGTATCGGGCTGCTGTGTTTGGTCTATGCAGTGGGGCTTGGGGCGGTGTTGACCGGTGTCCTGCCAACTGGCGACGGCGGAGCTGATTTCACCAGTATCGCAGGCGTTCGGTCGATCTTCGCCAGCGATGCCGGTGTCACGATCGGATGGATGCATTATCTCGCATTTGATCTGTTTGTTGGACTTTGGATAGCCCGCGATGGCGATGCCAAGGGGATTTCGCGGTTGATCCAGGCACCGGTCTTGCTGCTGACGTTCTTGGCAGGTCCTGCCGGTTTCTTAGTGTGGTTAATAATGCGCGAACCAGCCGCACGCAGACAGGGGCGATGGAACTAAGTTTCACACTATTATAGATAAGTAAAACCTATGGACGCAGCCTTCTTCAAGTGCTTAACCACCGACCGAAGTATTGCTTGGGGAGACATGAAGCATGGCTGATGGGGCCAATCACGATTTTCTGTCATTTGATGAACATCTGAGCCATTGGGCAAAAGTTAGACCATATCAGATCGCGCTTGAAATGGGTGAGCGTACCATAACTTATGCCGAGGCCGATGTAATTACGCGGCGACTGGTCAAACTGTTTGAGGACAGCGGTGTTGGCCACGGCGACCGCATTGCATGGCTTGGCAAAAACTCGGATCGCTATTTTTTGCTTCTTTACGCCGCCGCCCGAGTTGGCGTGGTGCTGGCCCCGATCGGCTGGCGTTTGGCACCGCCCGAGATGGCTTATATTCTGGAAGACACTGGCACGAAGGTTCTTTTCGTAGAAGAGAGTTTTATCGACACGGCGAACACTGTGATTGGAGCTTTGGAAAATGCTCCGCGAGTCTTTGAGGCGGAAAGTGCATTTCGCAGTGTGCAAGCACTGGAACCCGCAGAATATCAGCCGGCTTACAAGGATGACGCGATCCTTCAGCTCTACACTTCCGGTACCACCGGAAATCCTAAAGGAGTGACGCTGTCCAACCACAATATGTTCTCTCTGCGTCAGACCAGTGTCGAGGAGGCGGTGCCGTGGCAGACATTTGCGGCGGACGACTGCATCCTGGCGGCAATGCCGTGTGCACATATTGGTGGGACAGGTCTTTGTGCGCTGGCAACGGCAGCGGGTATCCGGGTTCAAGTCTTGGCTGAATTCACACCTGATGGTGTTCTGCGAGCCATCCAGAACGGTGCGACCCATATGTTCCTCGTACCAGCTGCGATCCAGTTTGTGATCCAGCATCCTCTGGCAAAAGAGACCGATTTTTCGAACTTGCGCTATCTGATGTACGGCGCAGCGCCAATGCCGCTGGAGTTGCTAAAACAAGCGGTGGCAACCATGCCGCAGGCCGGGTTCTTGCAGGTCTACGGCATGACCGAGACTTGCGGCACCGTTACAACACTTCCGCCAGAGGACCATTCGCTTGAAGGCAATGAGCGGATGCGTTCGGCAGGTAAGGCTGTCCCAGGCGTTGAAATTGAAATCCGCAGCACGGCGAACGAGAAAGTGCCGCTCGGCGAAATCGGGGAAATCTGTGTCCTCTCCCCGTCAAATACAGAAGGCTATTGGAAGCTCCCTGAGGCCACTACCAAGACTATTGATCATGATGGTTGGCTGCATACTGGTGATGCGGGGTTTATGGACGAAGATGGCTACATCTATATTCAGGACCGGATCAAGGACATGATCATCTCAGGGGGAGAAAACGTTTATCCTGCCGAGGTTGAAAGTGCGATCTATGGCCACCCGGCGATCGCAGAAGTGGCCGTAATTGGCGTGCCATCTCAACAATGGGGTGAAGAGGTTAAGGCCTGCTGCGTGCCAAAACCGGGAATGGAGATCGATCCGCTTGAGGTAATCGCCTACACGCGTGAGCGCATCGCTGCATTTAAAGCACCCAAGAGCGTCGATGTGATCCACGAAATGCCGCGCAATGCCTCCGGTAAAATTCTTAGGCGACAGCTGCGCGCACCCTATTGGGAAGGTCAGGATCGCCAGGTCTCCTGAAAATAGGGCAAACACATGAAACAACATGCACCCGCCACCTTGCGAAATCGCGAGGCAATTGCGGCTGTCTTATCCGAAGAACTCCCTAGCAAAGGGACGGTGTTGGAGGTCGCAAGCGGTTCTGGAGAACACGCAGTCTATTTTGCGCAAGCGTTTCCGCAGCTCATCTGGCAGCCAAGCGACATGGAAGGCGATGCCTTAGATTCGATCAGGGCATATACACATGAGTATAAGGGCAAAAACATAAGGGATGTTATCGAGCTTGATGCGCAGTTGCCCAAAGCGTGGTCAATACCCTCTCAAATTGCCGCCGCTTTGTGCATTAACATGCTTCACATCTCTGCCTATGCATCGTGCACTGGGCTGTTTGCAGGCACTGCCAGAGCCGCTGCGCAAAGCTCCAGCGGATCAGGGTTTCCCCTAATTCTGTATGGTCCGTTCTTTGAGCAGGGAGTTGAACCGGCAGAATCCAACCTCGCCTTCGATTTGAGCCTGAAAGCTCGCAATCCCAAATGGGGCATTCGCTACGTCGAAGAAATAGACAGCACCGCGCGCACTTACGGGTTCGAACGCCGGGGACACCATGAAATGCCGGCTAATAACCTAATGCTAGTCTACCGGAAGATGTAAGCTCCGTTGAGCTTTAGACTGGGCTAAGGTCATTCACCGTTGATGACTTCTTCGCCTCCGCGGCCTACGGATTCAATATCTTGGCCAAGTCCTTGAACTGTGTTGCAAGCTGTAGCTGTTACAGTAAGAGCGCCGAGCAAGAGGGTAAGTATCGCTTTGCGGGTCATCTTTGGGCCTTCCGATTAGGATGATTGCGTAAGCTGGCTATCTACATCTTGGCGCGCTAGCGCCAGTTTGCGCTCGCGCCATGCGATGAGAAGGCCTGCTCCCACGATAAGTGGAGCGCCAAGCCAGAGATTGACGCTCGGCGTCACAGCAAACACTGACCATCCAAAGTATGTCGCCCACAAAAGTGCAGTGTAGTCCATCAGGAGTATCACACCCGCAGACCCGAACCTCAAACTGGCTGTTAGTAGCAATTGCGCGAGCGCTCCGCAAAGGCCCATTGCTCCGATAACTGTCCAGGTCTCTGCGTCATGAGGAACATAAACAAAGGGCAAAGTGAGTGCCAAGACCGGCGTGGATAATAAGGTAAACCAAAAGACGATGCTCCACGGGCTTTCTGTCTTGTTGAGATCCTGCAGCTGAAAGCTGATCAGAGCCACTAAGAAAGCAGCGATGAGGCCGATCGCGGCACCTATCGGATTTATGGCTTGGGCCGTCCCGAGCCCAAATCCGGGTTGGGTGAGAACTATTACTCCGGCAAAGCCGAGTATCACGGCGCCCCAGCGATACTTCCCGACACGTTCTTTGAACAGCAGCACTGCAAGGATCACCGCAAAGAACGGCGCAGTGAAATTTATGGTCGTTGCTTCGGCCAAAGGGAGCAGGACAACAGCGCCATAGACGAAGAACATCCCAACGACGCCAGCGATAGAGCGTGCTGCGTGGGCTTTATGCCGAGTGGTCCTGAGGTCGCTTAGTTTGCCCATCGCGGCGAGCAGCACAGTGATGCAAATCAATGTGATAAATTGGCGCCAGAAGACCAGTTCGGTGAGTGATGCGCCGCGCTCACTGGCGAGTTTGACCAACATAGAAAGCGTCGCCAGCGTGCCTGCCGCTGCCAACCGCAGGCCTAGCGCTAAAAACGGGTGAGGGCGGGCAACCGATCCATCCATGGGTGAGCGCTTTAGGCTCTGGGCGTAATAGCGCAATGCTTGCTTGGTGCGATGAGGCGACTAAATGAGCGCGGCTATGGAGTTTGCAAACCCTTTTACTTTCGCAAGTGATGCTACGCTCCTGGCGGTGACCGGGTTCGCGTGTTGGGTGCTGGCTGCAATCTGTCTGTTGATGGAGAAACGGCGCGAGCGAGAGCGTTCGATCGACCGCTTGGAGCGGGTCGGATTTGTCCCTTGGACAGGGTTGTTCTTGGGGCT
>JBCDKX010000151.1:0-8196 GCA_038746055.1 Pseudomonadota bacterium | reverse complement strand
TAACTCGGCTTGATGGGCTCGGTTCGGGCAAGGTCAGTAGAGAGGTACTTCTTGTTGTCGTCGCAAAGCACCGTCACGACAGTTGCTTCTGGGCCAAGTTCGTCCTGCGCTAGCAGCGCTCCGACCACATTGGCGCCCGATGAAATGCCCACCGCGAGGCCGAGCTGCGACGCCAGTCGCTGCGCCATAATAATCGCATCGCCATCACTCACTGTGAGAGTGCCATTCGTTTCTTTAGGATTGAAGAGTGCTGGCACAAACTCAGTGTTCAGGCCCTGAACTCTGTGCTTGCCGCCTTTGGAGCCGGCGGGATCAATCGCATAGCTTTGCAATCTGGAATTGGCCTTTCGAAGGGCACGGCTAACGCCCATTATTGTCCCGCCCGTGCCGACCCCAGCGACGAATGCATCAGGCTTTCGACCGACCGATGCAAGCTGTCTTACAATCTCGGGCCCGGTCGTATTCTCATGCGCTCTCGCGTTTGCCTCGTTTGCAAATTGGTCTGGCAGAAACGTATCCTCGCAACTTTCTGCATAGTTCAAAGCTGCATCAAGGGCTGATGCTATGCCGCCGCAACTGGGCTCAACCAGATTTAAGTCTGCGCCGAAAGAGCGCAGCATTGCCTTTCTTTCATCGCTTGCAGTGCTCGGCATGTAGATACGAACAGGATTTCCGAGCGCTCTCGCAAAGCTGGCAAGGGATATCCCGCTGCTGCCGCTGGTCGCCTCGACAATAGTATCTCCTGGTTTTATCTGTCCGGATCGAATACCTTCTTCGAAGATTTTCAGCGCCATACGATCTTTGATGCTGCCGGTCAGATTGAAATACTCAGCTTTCGCATAGATGATCCTCCGTTGGCCCTTCCACGAAATGTGGAGTGCGATCAGTGGCGTGTTCCCGATCAAGCTTGCCAAAGATGAAATGCGGCTCTGCATGCAAAGCTTCGGATCTGAAAGGGTTTGCATTTGCTGTTACTCCTTGACCACGAATTATCGTTGACTAAGGGAGGGATTGCATTACTGAAAATCGGAATATTGATTATTTTTCGATAAAAATATTCGCCTGAACAGAAAAATTATGAAAATATTTGATGATCCAGACCGGAAGATCATTCAGCTCTTACAGCGCGACGCGACGACCTCGCTTGAAACGCTCGCGGAGCAGCTTGGGCTTTCGGTAAATACATGTTGGCGGCGTGTGCGAAGGCTGGAAGACACTGGGGTCATAAATCGCCGGGTGGCGTTATGTGATCCGGCAAAACTGGGAGTTGAACAGACCGTTTTCGTAGCAATTAAGACACGCGACCATTCGGCCGATTGGCTTGAAAGTTTCTCACAGGCCGTGAACGACATCCCCGAGGTGATCGAGTTCTACCGCATGGCGGGGGACATCGATTATGTACTCAAGATCCAAGTTGGATCGGTCAGTGATTATGACCGAGTGTATAAGACGCTCATCAAGCGTGTGGACATTGCTGATGTAAGCGCGACCTTCGCAATGGAGTGCCTGAAAAACACTACGGAGCTACCCATCCCATCATAGATATGATCCGTAGTACAGAAATAAAGGCAGCCAGAAGCCTCTATTGGCCAGCACTCTTATGGCAAGCTCAATTTCTGAGATTGGGTCGGTTGCTGACTGTCCGAATCGATAATTCTCAGGCTCAAAAGCGCACGCTCCGGGCTCGGCCCGGTTTGAGATGTTGCCAAATGGCTGGGATTTTGGAGTGAAAGCGGACGCCGGTAGCCGAGAAACTGGAATTACGCAGCCTGATAGATATGGTGTTCTTATTTGACGTGCATTGGGGGCGATTTTGGATTGGGCTTTACTCACTCAAACGGTTGAGAGACTGGATACACTCGAAGGCATGGACTTTCTCCATGAACTTTCCGAGATTGAAGAGACTGATCCGGACCTTGCCGCTCGGGTGAAAAATCTCCGTAGCAACCGTTGGAACGCGTCTTCCTTTATGCAGACTCGCATGCCGGGTGCGCAGGAGCCTCGGACTACCATGTTCGGCGCTGGAGACAAAATTGGGGTATGGGAGATTGCAGAGTGCCTTGGCGCGGGCGGCATGGGTGAAGTCTACCGGGCGACGCGCGCCGATAAACTGTTTGACCAGCAGGTTGCTCTCAAAATAGCCAAGATCAAGACAAAGTCGTTTCGCAACAGATTTGAAAGCGAGCGACAACGGCTCGCTCAGCTAGAACATCCGAATATTGCTCGGATCATCGACGGCGGCACTGCCGACAATGGTGGGCCGTATCTCACAATGGAATTCGTCGATGGGATGCCAATCGATGCGTTCGTGAAGGCCAATCAGCTCGGGCGCGAGGCCCGCCTTGGCCTTATCGGTGAACTGTGTGTAGCACTCTCTCACGCGCATGGTCGGTTGGTGCTTCACCGCGATATCAAACCGGACAATGTGCTTGTGAACACCGATGGGATGGCGCGTCTCATCGACTTTGGGGTTGCATCGCTGCTCGACGAGCCTGTGAGAGAAGACGAACCTGGCCCGCTCACCCTCCGGTTTGCAGCTCCGGAGCAATTACTGGGTCAGCCCGTGAGTGCTGCCACCGACGTGTTCGCAGTTGGGATGCTTGCGCATTTGCTTGAAATAGGCGCATTGCCAAAGCGGCTGCCCGATGGCGGTGTTCTGGTTGATGTAAAAGCTTTGGCAGATGAGGACTTATCGGCAATCCTTGGCAAGGCAACAGCGTTCGACCCGTCGGACCGCTACGCTTCAGCCGACGCCTTAGGCGATGATCTGCGCCGATTTGTTGAAGGTTTTCCAGTTGCAGCGCGGCCTCTTTCGCCCCTGAGGCGCCTTCGCAAGCTCGTGGCTCGCAACACGTTGGCATCGGCCATGAGCGCTGCGGCCATTGCGGCAGTCGTCGCTGGCGTGATCGGGGTTAGCGTGTTTGCGGTGCGCGCGGATGACGAGGCCAAAAGCGCTCGTTTTGCTGAACAGCAAGGTGCGCGAACAATCGAGTTTTATGAAACGATCAATGGCGGCTACACTCGTTTCACAAGCTCCATTGATCCAACCTCCGCACTCGCAGAGGAATACTCAAAAGCCCTTCTTGAGCTTGAGGCCAAGGCAGACGCCAACGCGCAGACCGACTATCAAGGCACACTTCAAACCTATGTGTTCCTGGCGGAGTTCTACGCGGATCAAGGGCGTGACCGAGATGCAAGCAGGCTCGGCGAGAAACTCTCTAATCATGTAACCGAACTCACCTACGCATCGGCCTTTACGCTATTTGGACTTGTGCATTTATCGCGGGGGTTCGTCGAAGATCAAAAATTGGTTGAGCGGCTCGACATGCTTTACGAGTTCTTCTCCGCAGATCGAGTTGCGCACTCCTTTGATTTGGCGATCAACCGGTGCGTGCGGAGCGAGTTCACCGCTGACAAGAGCGATGCACAGCAATGTGTTGATCTGGCTAAGGACCATATCGCTAAGGTCGATATGCAAAACTATTCGGAGGCTTCCGGTGTCCTTCCGCTCTTGGCTTATGGCGTCGATGGTGCTTTGGCGCTCAAGGAATTTGATCAGGCGACCGCCTTTGCCAAAAGTGGGCTTCAGTTTTACGAGAATGAGAGTCGGCCCGGCAGCGTTCCTGAACCGTCTTTTTGGATGAACCTTTCAGATATTGCGCAGGCACAAGAGGATTGGCCAGCGTCCATTGAGAACCTTACGAAAGCAAACGCACTAATCGAAGGCGATCAGAGATTTCCCTGGCTCGAAGTCAGTTTGATGCTCGAGATGGCCCAATCCAACCTTGCTATAAAGGACTTTAAAAACCTTGAAGCGAGCGCGCGTAAGGCTCTCAATCAAGCCGAGCAGTTGTACGGTTCCGATCACCACCATGTCCGCGATGCGCGCTCTTATCTGGCGATGGTACAAGCCGATAACGGTCAAAGGTCTGAGGCGACCTCGATGCTTCAGCAGATCATAGCTGAGGAGGAGGCTCGCAACGGCAACGCGGAAGCCGTTAGGCGATACAACGACATGCTCGCGACAATCGCGCAAATGTGACGCAGTATAGCTCAGCCCACCCGCTGAGCCAGCCACGCCCTCGCATCGGTCCAATCGCGGCGCACGGTTCGGTCTGAGATGTCGAGCATGTCGGCTGTCTCTTCCTCCGTCATACCGGCAAAATAGCGCGCATCTATGATCCGCGCCCAGCGTGGGCGGGCCGCTTCAAGCTTCTCCATCAAAGAGCCAATCGCAACCAGCTCTTCAAGGCTCTCGCCATATTCGGCAATCCGTTCCACCGCACCGCCATGCTCGACGCGTTCATGGCGGCGTTTGTCGGTGAGCTTGCGGCGGGCATAGTCCACAATCACATGGCGGATGGCGAGCGAGGCAGCGCACAGGAAGTGTTTGTCATCGCGCCAGATCTTCTCCTGCCCCAGCTTCAGATAGCTCTCATGCAAGATATCCTCAGTCATCATGGTATCAGCCGCCCGCGACTGACGCCGACGCGCACGCGCTAGCGCGGCAAGACGATCATAATGCTGCGAAAACAGCTGCGAAGCGACCTGCCGTTCGACCGTATCGTACTGGGTATCGTCATCATGGCGCGCCATTGACGAAGAGCATAGCGCACGCCGCTTGCTCTCTCAAAATATTCGAGAAACTTTTTTGTCCGGGTTTTTCCGGAGCTCCCGTTTGTGAGGATGAAGCGGCGCGAAGTCGCACCACATCTTCAAGGGGGAAACCAATGAACAAGTCACTTCTTTTCGCCGGAACCGCAGCGCTTGCGATCACGGGTTCGATGGTGTTTGCACCAAGCGAAGCGCGCGCCGATGACTGCTTGCTCGACCGCGACAATGATGGCGTTGCCGATGATGGGAGCGATGATGACGGCGGGGCGGATTCGGGGGGAGACGATAGCAGCCTTGCTTGCGGCGTTGCCGCTGAGGCGGGAGCGTTTAGCGTCGCCCTTGGTAACTTTGCCATTGCCAGTGGCACAGAAGCGGTCGCACTCGGCCAGGGCGCTTTGGCGTCTGGGAACCAGTCTAGTGCGATAGGCGAAGACTCCGAGGCGACTGGAGAAGGCAGCACATCGCTTGGGAACGGTGCCTCGGCGTCGGGCGGTAAGGCAACGGCTCTTGGCAGCGATGCGCAAGCAAGCGATGTGGGAACCATCGCAATTGGAAGTGACGGCGATGATCTAGACACCCTCATCGGTGCATCAGCGACGAGACCGAATGCAATAGCTATTGGCTCTGACAGCTTGGCCTCTGGTACCAGCTCAATTGCCTTGGGGTTTGGGGCTGAAAGCAGCGTATCAGGCGGTATTGCGATCGGATCGTTCTCTTTCGGTGCTCCAGCTGCAAATGCATCAGGCTTTGACGCGATCGCTATCGGTAGCGGATCTGTGGCATCGGACCGAAACAGCATCGCGATAGGCTTTGGCTCCGACTCTGAAGCGTTTCGCTCAGTTGCTGTAGGCCCGCAATCAAATGCCACAGGGGACGCTAGTTCCGCTTTCGGCGCAAGTGCTGATGCGAGTGCAGAAGGAGCGATTTCTATCGGCGACAGCAGTGCTGCATCGGGAGCCTTCGCAATTGCAATTGGCTCAGATGGCACCGATGGAGCTAGCAGTGGTGCGGTATCGTCAGGTGAGGAAGCCATTGCCATTGGCGCGGACAGTCTCGCCACCGGTCTGCAAGCGGTCGTGCTGGGTGCGCAAAGCCAGGCAAGTGATGAAGCGGCGGTTGCTTTGGGTGCCTTTACGACTGCCTCCGCTGACCGCAGCACCGCCGTAGGCTTTGGCGCGAACGCGCGGGAGTTTGGTTCTACCGCCTTGGGTTTTGGCGCGCGGGCAACGCAGCAGGAGACCGTTGCAATCGGGGCGCTTGCCAACGCGAGTTCCGCCCTCAGCATCGCGATTGGCCCGGCGTCTGTCGCTAGCGGCGGGGGGGCAATCGCTATTGGTAGTGATGGCGCAGGGGGAGACGACGACGGCGCTGTCGCCTCTGGCTCACAGTCGGTTGCGATTGGCGTTGATAGCGCATCCGAAGGCACACGCAGCGTTGCCATCGGGATGAACTCGCTCGCAACAAGCGACTTTGGATTTGCCGCAGGTTTCAATGCAAGCGCTGAGAACATTCGAGCGACTGCGGTGGGTGTCGGCTCTGAGGCTCTTGGCGTCGACAGCACAGCGCTTGGACATGGTTCCGAAGCACGAGACAACAACACAGTTGCTGTTGGCAATGTCGCCACTGCGAGGGATGAGGATTCTATTGCTATCGGCGGCCAAGCTGTGGCGCTGAACGGCTCCGTCGCTCTTGGCACAGGCGCCGGTGCGAGCGGTGGGGGCACGGGTTCCGCGAGTATCTCTTCGACCGCTGTTGGTCGAGGTGCAGAGGCGGAGGCCTTGCTTGGTTCGAGCGCATTCGGTTGGAATGCGACCGCGTCCGGTAATGGATCGGTGGCCTTGGGACAAAATTCACGAGCTGAAGCCGAGGGCTCAATCGCCCTAGGGGAAAATTCACAAGCAGAGGCAAATGGATCTCTCGCTTTGGGAAATCGCTCCAACGCATCGGCCGCAAGATCAATTGCAATTGGCGCTCAGAGCGGCGGAGTTGATGCTCCGCAGGCCTCGGGGAGCAGTTCAATTGCGATTGGAGCGGGTGCGGCCAGCACTTCGAGCGGTTCTGTGAGTCTAGGATTACAAGCCAGTGCTTCAGGGACTGGCAACGTGGCGCTAGGGCAATTCGCTCAAGCGGCGGGTAGTGGTTCAACGGCACTTGGCACCGGTTCTGTCGCAAGTGGAGCCGCGGTCTCTCTAGGCTCTAGCGCCCGAGCAAGTGGCGTTTTTTCTGTGTCTCTAGGGTCCACAACGCAAGCCATCGCAGAAGATTCAGTTGCCGTAGGAGCAGGCTCTTTTGCAAGTATTGCCGCCACGCAAAGTGTTGCCCTCGGCGCAGATTCACGTGCCACCCAAGCCAACACCATCTCAATCGGCAATGAAACGCTCAAACGCCGGATTGTCAATGTGGCTGATGGGACAGATGCCAATGACGCCGTCACTATCAGTCAGCTTAATTCGGCTGTTGCAGCAGGCGACCCTCTCATCGATGTCAGCGACGACCTCGAAGGCGCAATTGCCCGAGCCGAGGGCAGAGGAGCCATCGCGATTGGCAGCGCCGAGCCCGGAGATATTGACACAATCGGGGCACATGCCCGGGCTAGGGAATCAATTGCGATTGGGCGAAGCGCGGAGACATTATCTTCGGCTTCTGGCGGCATTGCGATTGGCGACCTGGCCAGAGCCGAGGCGAGTGGGGCGATCGCACTTGGTAGAGAATCCGTGGCCGACGCAGTTGATACGGTGTCGATCGGCAACGACACCCTGAAACGCCGCATCACCAATGTTGCCGATGGTTCCGATGACAATGACGCCGTCACCGTGGGCCAATTGAATGCAGCTCTTGTGGGTGTGTCCAGCGGGGGCAATCCGTTCTTTGTCTCCAATTCTTCCGGCGCTCTTCCCGTCGTGAGCGGTGCAAACTCGGTTGCTATCGGTGGCAATGCGGAGGCGAGCGGCGCTGGGTCGGTTGCACTTGGAGCAGGCTCGATTGCGTCGCGCGACAATGTGCTCTCTGTGGGAGTCGCCGGAAGCGAGCGGCAAATCACCAATGTGGCCGCTGCAACAAGCGGAACCGATGCTGTAAACCTCTCTCAGCTCAACGCAGCGATTGCGGGCGTCTCGGGTGGTGGTGGTGGTGGAAGCGGGGGCGATCCCTTCTTCGTCTCAAATTCATCGGGTGCGGTGCCGACCGCTGTAGGCTCTGATTCAGTCGCAATCGGCGGGGACGCGCAGGCCAATGCGCAAGGCTCGGTTGCATTGGGCGCAGGATCGATTGCGAGCACCGCCAACACTGTGTCGATCGGCGCCCCGGGCTCCGAACGCCGGATCAGTAATGTTGCCAGCGGCGTCGCAGGGACCGACGCGGTCAATGTAGGGCAACTGAACCTTGTTAGCAACGCTGCCGCCTCTGCGCAGACCGCCGCTGAGTTGGCGCAGGTCACCGCTAATGGCGCACGCAATGACGCAGCGCAGGCTCAATCAGCTGCGGACGCCGCGCAAGCCGCAGCGGACTTCGCCAATTCTGAAAACGTCGCCCAAAGCCTCGAGATTTCCAACAATCGCAGGGACATTCGCAACCTCGAAGACG
>JBCDKX010000150.1:0-8309 GCA_038746055.1 Pseudomonadota bacterium | reverse complement strand
GTAGCGCTGAGCTGCGAGGACACGTCTGATTGCGGTGGCTTGCTCTGGTGCGCTTTGTTCTGTCTATGGTGGGTAGCGCTTGCTGGCGCTTTGCAATGCAGCGTAGACGCCGGAGGTTCGGCATCCAACTGCGCCATTAGTGGCAGCAAAAGCGTCAACGACGCAGCAATTCCAAAACTGCTAGACATTGATGCCTTTTCTGCCCTCCTAAAGGCCTAATCGCTAGAGCCCCACCAACGCCCTTCGCAAACACCGGGCTGGCCTACCACCGGTGATTGAACGCTGGCTTAACTTGAACGGCAATACGGGCCAAAGCGCTGGCGCTTTCACGCCAGAATGTGGCATAGGTGCAACAATGACAGCTCTCACGACCCAAACACGCAGCTTCACCCAAATGGCCAATGAGCTCCTTGGCCCCAAAGGTTGGACCACGCTTGCGGACGATATGGAGCCGTGGCTGACCGATTGGCGTGGACGCTACACCGGGACAGCAATCGGACTGGCTTCGCCCTGTTCGACCGCCGAGGTCTCGGCGCTCGTTAAACTATGTAATGAGGCCAATATTCCGATCGTTCCGCAGGGCGGAAACAGCGGAATGGCTGGCGGTGCAACACCCGACAGGAGCGGCACTGCGATCCTCCTGTCGATGCGCCGTATGAACACCATCGGCTCGCTCGATGTCGATGCTGGCGAGGTGATTTGCGAGGCCGGTGTCATCCTACAGAACCTGCATGATGCAGCCGAGGCGGCCGATCTGCGCTTCCCGCTAACCCTCGGCGGGAAGGGTTCGGCAACGATTGGCGGGCTTATTTCCACAAATGCTGGCGGCACGCAGGTGCTGCGCCATGGAACTATGCGCGCGCAAGTTTTGGGGATCGAGGCGGTGTTGGCTAACGGCAGCATTTTTCGCGCGCTAACAGCGCTCAAAAAAGACAATCGCGGCTTTGATTTAAAGCAGCTCCTTATCGGATCAGAGGGAACTTTGGGAATTGTGACAGCGGCTTGCTTACGGCTGTTGCCTGCTCCGCGCG
This sequence comes from Pseudomonadota bacterium, assembly GCA_038746055.1. Classification (GTDB taxonomy): domain Bacteria; phylum Pseudomonadota; class Alphaproteobacteria; order Sphingomonadales; family Sphingomonadaceae; genus Erythrobacter. The sequence continues at coordinate 7,278 of JBCDKX010000150.1, read as the reverse complement.
CGCGCGCCACTGCTTGGGTCGGCCTTTCTTCGATCACTGATGCACGAACGCTGCTGCGCCGCGTTGACCGCGCGCTTGGCGACAGTCTGGAAGGGTTCGAGGTGATACCGGATCATTGCCTCGACAGTGTCCTTGCGCACCTTCCTGACGCACGCTCTCCACTTACGGGACATCATGCTTGGAACGCACTCATCGAATGTGTCGCGGTTGATAGTGATGATGCCGCATTGCGTGAGAAGCTTGAAGCGGCTCTCGCAACCGCATCCGAACACGACCTAATAACCGACGCAGTGATCGCGTCCAATGAACGACAGGCAGAAGAATTCTGGACCCTGCGCGATTCTATTTCAGCTGCCGAGCGCGCTCTGGGCCCTGCGATGCAGCACGATATCTCAGTGCCAGTGGAGAAAATGCCCGAGTTTATCCTCAAGGCATCACATGCTGTCGAAGAGGAATTCACCGGAACGCGCGCCGCGGCCTTTGGTCATCTCGGCGATGGGAATGTACATTTCCATGTTCTTGCACCTCAAGGCGCAGTGCCCGGCGAATGGGAAGAAGGCCACGGCAAACTGGTCAGCGCACGCGTCTATGATCTGGTGAATGAATGGGGCGGATCGATAAGCGCCGAACACGGCATCGGTCAGATGAAAGTAGAGGAACTGGGCCGGCTTGGTGATCCAGTGGCTCTTGCTATGATGCGCAGCGTCAAACGGGCACTTGATCCCAAAGGACTGCTTAATCCCGGCAAGCTTGTGCTGACGAAGGAAAACTAGTCCGCTTGCACCCTTGCGCGAGAGCGCCTAAAGCGCCTGCCAACTAGTGGGCGGGACCAAGCTTAAATGCATGAAATCCGTCCTGGGTCGATTTTCACTTAAGGTTTAGGAGACTTTCCATGGCCACCGCGCCGCAGCCACAACTTCCGCTTTTCTATAAAGACCTAATGCCTCTTAACAGCCGCGACCATGCGGATTGGAAAGTGGCCAATTTCGATGATGCGTCTTTTCTTGCCAGCACTCATGCCATCCCGATGACCGTAGATGAGTTCGTCGATGCACAACGCAACTATCCGATCGTGTTCACAGCCAATGATACGCCTTTGCCCATCGCTCTGATGGGCCTTAATGAAGGTGTAAACACATTCATCGAAGACAACGGAAAGCTCGAAGCGGGCGTTTATGTTCCGGCCTATATTCGGCGCTACCCTTTCATCCTTGCCAAGCTTAATGCGGGCAGCGAGGAAATGTCTCTGTGCTTCGACCCGGAAGCGGGCGTCGTCGGCAAAGAAAAAGAAGGTCAGGCGCTGTTTGAAGCCGATGGCGATGAGCAGAAACCCACCCAGTATACCAACGATGTGCTTGAGTTTTGCCGCCGTTTCGAATCCTCAGGACAGCGCACGAAAGCATTTCTTGACCAGCTCAAGGAATTAGACCTGCTGATGGATGGCGAGATTGCCATCACCCGCAACGACATGCCTGATAAGCCATTTGTTTATCGCGGTTTCCGCATGGTCGACGAAAACAAGCTGCGCGAGCTTCCGACCGAAAAAGTGGAAGAGCTTAACAAAAACGGCATGCTTATGCTGATCCATGCTCACCTGTTTTCGATGAACCTGATGCGCATGATTTTTGAACGTCAGAGTGCACAGGGTAAAGTGCCGATGCCCGAAGAAGCGAGCTAAACTCAGCTCTTTTCTTCTCTACCGGGAAGAAAGACATATCCATATACGATGTAGTTGGGGGCCCCTGTGTCTTGAAAGCGGGTCGCCTCAAGCTTACTTAATGGTACGGGACGGCTACCCCCTCATGAGCCGTTCCGGAGCGCGCTTTCTTGCGCGATCCTCCCTGAACCTGGCCACCTCGTGCTTCCCCCCTTTCGCACGAGGTGGCATCTTTTTTGATCGTTCAGGAGAGGAATGTTCAGCCCGTGATCAATGCAGCGTTATTCGGCTGCTTGTGCAAGCTGGCCGCCCGAGCCCAACCCAGCTGTCTCAGCACCCAGAACTCGCACGAGCCCAGCCAGCATTTTTGCCAGCGGCGTGACTCCTTTTGAAGTCTCGCAAAACGCACTATCCAAATAGGTGCTCCGACAGACCTCAATCTGCATGCAGTGAATTCCACGCGCCGGACGGGCATGACGATCCAATACATAACCACCCGAATAGGGACGATTATGTGCCGTTTCATAGCCATGATGTTCAAGATATCGGAACGCATGGTTTGCCAACACAGTGTCGCATGACACTCCGTAACGGTCCCCCAATACAATGCGCGGCGCCTGCTCCTCGCCTGACCGGCGTCGCAGCGGGGGCATGGAGTGAAGATCAATAAGCAACGCGGCCCCCCACGCATCACGAATGCGGGTGAGTTCACAAGACAAAAAATCGTGATAGGGTCGATGGATATGCTCTATGCGCCGCTTAATTTCCCCATGAGCGATTTTGCTGCGCCAGATCTCTCCGAATCCGGGCAATCGACGCGGGACAAGACCCAATCCACTGCGCGCACGAGCGTTGCTAGAGCCGACAGAGCGACCTTCACTAGCCAAAGGTGCAAGGAACTTGTCCTTATCAAAACCCTTCGGCTTGGCGATCATCCCCCAGTCGATGTCATCCGCCGCGCGGTTCAAATCGAGCATTGCGCGCGGCGCCTGAGCGACCAAAAGTCCCGTCCCGGTGGCGCGCGCGATTTCAACCCCTACCGCATCAATCCGTCGGTCTTCCAGACGCAGCTGACTGTGCGTTGGGTCACGCATTTGTGAAACGGTTTCAGGAGGATATACACGTCCTGCATGGGGCACAGCAATCAACACCGGTAGCGGCATATGACGCGGCGTTACATGGACAAAGGCCGGGCCTTGCTTGCCAACTTTATCATCGGCGAACAGCGAGCCGCCTTTAGTCGTGACAAGGTCCCGCAGCGCAGCAGAAGGTGCTTCCAAAGAACCCGCCTCTGACTGTGATGAATGTAAAGGACGTTTTGGTGGCCGCATGAAGCGTTATTGCTGCCTGTTTTGCTGTTGCGAGTCAAAGGCAGAATCGCCCTTGGTCGGCGCTATTTTCATAGAAATCGACGCCTTACTATCTGATAGCTGCGTTTGATGGCACAAAAATCAGCATAAACCCGCAATTCACAATCGATTTCTTCCGAAACTTGTTCCTTTTTGGACGTATCAAATGAGGTCACTCCTTCAGGAAGCAAAAGATTTCTTAAGCGATTTGGGCTAATACCAGCCTCATGAAGACACCATCTACCCCGCGAATCCTTCTGGCAGAAGACGAAGAAGCTATGCGCGCATATCTGGAACGCGCGCTTACCAAAGCCGGTTTTCACGTAACCAGTGTTGATCGTGGGACAGAGGCTGTCCCACTTCTGGAAGAAGAGGAGTTCGACCTACTGTTATCGGACATTGTAATGCCTGAAATGGATGGGATTGAGCTGGCGCAACGCTGTGCAGAGGTGAGTCCGCGCACGAAGGTTATGTTCATCACCGGATTCGCCGCCGTGTCCCTACGCGCAAGCCGCGAGCAACCGCATGCAAAGGTTTTGTCAAAGCCTTTTCATTTACGTGATCTCGTACTTGAGGTGGAGCGCGTTTTTGAGGAACAGCGCGAGGCACAGGTCTAGCAAAACTTGAGTTTACCAGTGGCGAATCGCTTGCACTGAATGGCGAGCTTCGCTAACGCGCCGCTTCCCACATCGCCAAGCTGCGGGAAAGATGATGGTGCGGGCGTATAGCTCAGGGGTAGAGCACTATGTTGACATCGTAGGGGTCCCAAGTTCAAATCTTGGTACGCCCACCATCATCTCCGGCATCGCCCTATGCTGGCCTTTCGCTGAAAGGGACGAAGCTCACATGTCTGGCAATTGGAGCGATGACGTTCTGGACTTCTGGTTCAAAGAGCTCCGCCCAATTGACTGGTTTGCCAAAAGCGATGAGCTAGACGCGCAAATCACCACCCGCTTTCAAACAACTCACAAGCAGCTTGCAGATAACACTTCTGATTGCTTCCTCGGTTCGCCTAAGGAAGCGTTTGCAGCAATCATCTTATTCGACCAGTTTTCCCGGAATCTGTTTAGGGGCCACCGGCGCAGTTTTGCGAGCGATCCACTAGCTCTGGCAATTGCGCGCGGCATGCTGGGAAAGGGTTGGGATCAGGAAATCCTGCGCGAGCAGCGCATTTTCGTCTACCTCCCATTCGAGCACAGCGAGGATATGGCTGATCAAGACACCTCAGTTGCGCTGATCGAAGCGCTGGGCAATGAACAATTCACTCGTTACGCATATGCGCATCGCGACGTCATAATCCGCTTTGGCCGATTCCCTCATCGCAACGCTATCTTGGGACGGAAATCCACGGATGAGGAAGAGGCCTATTTGGCTCAGCCTGGAAGCGGATTTTAGCGCCGTTCAGTTCGGTGCTGGCGACCCTTGCGCAACGCCACTCCTCTGCTAAAGCCCCACCATGTAGGGGATGGGATCAAACATCCGCACAGTCTTATTATGACATTCCTCTGGACGGGAAGGACAAGGCGTACGCCATGCAGAAAATTCAGGTTAAGAACCCAGTCGTCGAGCTCGACGGCGATGAGATGACGAAAATCATCTGGCAGTGGATCCGGGAGCGGCTGATCCTGCCTTATCTCGATGTTGATCTGAAATACTATGACCTTTCAATCGAAAAGCGCGACGAAACCGACGACCAGATTACGATTGATGCCGCTAATGCGATCAGCGAACACGGCGTCGGCGTTAAGTGCGCCACGATCACTCCTGATGAAGCGCGCGTTGAAGAGTTTGACCTCAAGAAAATGTGGCGTTCGCCCAATGGCACCATTCGAAATATACTTGGCGGTGTAGTGTTCCGTGAGCCGATCGTGATCGACAATGTTCCACGGCTTGTTCCGGGCTGGACTCACCCTATCGTAGTGGGCCGTCACGCCTTTGGTGATCAATATCGTGCGACCGACACGCTGATTCCAGGTCCCGGCAAATTGCGCCTCGTTTATGAAGGGAGCGACGGCCAAAAACTTGACCTTGAGGTGTTTGAGTTTGAAAGCTCCGGTGTTGCCATGGCGATGTACAATCTGGACGACTCCATCCGTGCCTTTGCTCGTGCTTCGATGAACTATGGCCTTGACCGTAAGTGGCCGGTTTATCTTTCGACCAAAAACACGATCATGAAAGCTTATGACGGCCGGTTTAAAGACCTTTTCCAGGAAGTATTCGACAAGGAGTTTGCCGACAAATTCGAAGAGGCAGGCATTACCTATGAGCACCGTTTGATCGACGATATGGTGGCCGCTGCGCTTAAGTGGTCGGGCAAGTTTGTTTGGGCGTGTAAGAATTATGACGGCGATGTTCAGTCTGACACCGTCGCCCAGGGGTTTGGTTCACTTGGGCTCATGACGTCAGTGCTGATGACGCCTGATGGCAAAACTGTAGAGGCGGAGGCCGCACATGGTACCGTCACCCGCCACTATCGTCAGCATCAGGAAGGCAAGGCAACTTCGACCAATCCGATTGCGTCAATCTTCGCTTGGACACGCGGTCTGATGTATCGCGGTAAGTTCGATGAAACACCCGATGTAGTCCGCTTTGCTGAAACGCTCGAGCGGGTTTGCATTGAAACAGTCGAGAAAGGCCAGATGACAAAGGATTTGGCGCTTCTGATTGGCCCATCGCAAAACTGGCTTACGACCGAGCAGTTCTTTGAGGCAATTGTGCAGAACCTTGAAGAGGAAATGAAAAGCTGGGCTTAAATTGCCAGCAATAACAGATCATCAGGGGGCGGCTGTTTGGAACGAACGGCCGCCCTTATTGGTTGGATTTAAAAGCGGCGTGCAAACGGTAAGGGCGCGAAACTGAACGGATTATGGCTGGCGAACTAACGATGTCCCCGGTGATGCAGGATGCACTGGTGATCCTCGGATCGGCAGGCATCGTCATCCCTGTGTTCGCCCGCTTTCGTATTACGCCAATCATCGGCTTTATCCTAATTGGTATCGCTGTTGGCCCATTTGGCCTTGGCAGGATGGTCGATGAAGTTGGTTGGCTTCAATTCGTAACGATTTCAGACCCTGATCGACTAGCGCCGTTTGCCGACTTTGGCATAATCTTGTTGCTGTTTGCGATTGGACTTGAGCTCTCCTTCAATCGCCTTTGGCAATTGCGTAAGCTGGTGTTCGGTCTTGGCAGTCTTGAGCTGCTCATCATCGGCAGCATCTCAGCTGCTTTCTTTGGTCAGTTTAGCGGGATGGATGCGACGCCTGCCCTAGCCCTCGGTTTTGCGCTCGCTTTCTCATCCACCGCTATCGTGCTCCCGATATCGGGTACAAAAAGCCCGGTTGGCAGGGCAGCCCTCTCAATGCTGCTGTTCGAAGACATCATGATCGTGCCGATCATCTTCATCCTCGGAGCGCTCGCTCCCAATGCCACCGGAGATGGCATGGCAGGGCTCACCAACACACTTGTCTATGGCGGTCTTGTGATCTTGGTTTTGCTGGTGGTGGGACGCTTTGCGCTCCCCCGCCTGTTCAGCCAAGCGGCACGCACGAAGAGCCCTGAGCTCTTTCTTGCGGCCACAATGCTGGTGGTGATCGGCGCCAGCCTTGCGACTTCCGCCACGGGACTATCTCCGATTGTCGGTGCTCTAATCGCTGGCCTTCTAATTGCCGAAACAGAGTATCACGGCGAAGTCGAATCCATCATGGAACCCTTTAAGGGCCTCGCTTTGGGCGTGTTCCTGATCACCATCGGCATGTCGATCAATCTCTTCGAAATATGGACTAACGTTTGGGAGATCCTAGCTGCCGTCGTCGGTCTGCTTGTCTTCAAAGCCATAGTCACCGGCACGCTTTTGCGGATGATGGGGGCCCGACGAAGCACCGCTGCAGAAACCGGCGTGCTTATGGCAAGCCCCTCAGAGACCAGTCTCATCGTGTTGGCAGCAGCCACCAGCGCTCTGGTGATCGACATCGAGACGGCTCAGTTCTGGCAGATCGTCACAGCGATTGGTCTTACAATTACGCCGTTGCTGGCGAGGCTTGGCCGCGTCATTGCACGCCGCATTGAAACCACACCAGAGCTTCCAGATGACGACAAGGACGAGCCTCGCACCATCATTATTGGCGGTGGTCGCGTCGGCCGTCTCATCGCAGACATGCTGACCACCCATGACCAGCATTATGTGATACTTGATTCCAATCCTGACCTCATCGCTGATGCCAAGCGTGCGGGCTATCGCGCTACGTTTGGCGATGCGGCGCGCGGGGATGCTCT